>JAJDTT010000047.1 GCA_022827025.1 Acidobacteriota bacterium | reverse complement strand
GCCCGGAAAGGGAGGCCAGGAGGTCTATGGGGTCCCCGTCTACGATTGTGTCAAGAACGCCCTTCGAAACCATCCCATCGACGCCGGTGTCGTCTCGGTTCCTCCCTTCGCGGTCCGGGACGCCGCGCTGGAGGCCGTCGAGAACGGGATCCGCCTGCTGGTCGTCATGACCGAGCGCGTCCCCCGGCGGGATGTCGCCGCCCTGCTGGACGCCGCGCGGAAGCATGGCGCCCGCGTCATCGGTCCCAACAGCCTGGGACTCATCTCGCCCGGCGAATCCAAGCTGGGCGCCGTGGGCGGCAACGTGGAGAACACGCTGCGGACCTTCACCAAGGGCCCCGTCGGAGTCATGTCGCGCAGCGGCGGGATGACGAGTGAGTTCGCCAATCTCCTGGGTCAGGAGGGGCTGGGCCAATCCACCTGTGTCAGCATCGGAGGCGATCCGCTGATCGGCTCCACCTTTCAGGACCTGTTCCCGCTGTTCGAGGAGGACGGCCAGACCCGGGCGGTCGCCCTCTTCTGCGAACCCGGCGGGATCATGGAGGAGGAGTTCGCCCGGTTCTATGCCGCCCGTACCGACCCGAAACCGGTGGTGGCCTTCATCGCGGGACGTTTCGCCGACCGGATGCCGGGGACCCGGTTCGGCCACGCCGCGGTGATCGTCGAAGGGGACCGCGGAAGCACCCGGAAGAAGCGAGCGCTCCTGAAGGACGCCGGGGTCCACGTGGCCGACCGGCTGTCGGAGGTCCCGAAATTCATCAAGAGGTTGCTCAAAGATGGGCATGTTCATTGAGGTCTCGGTCCGGGACCCGGGCTTTCTCGAAACCGGGGAATCTCGCAAGCTGGTGGCCGCCTGCGCCGTGAACATCTTCGAGGCGGCAGAGCGTGGAGTCGCCGTCAATCGCGAACAGGAGGACGAGTGCACGCTTTGCGGCCGCTGCCTGGAGGTCGCAGGCGACCGGCTGGAGATCGTGAAGCTCTACGAGAAGGCCGGACGATAGACGGGTTAAGGGCTTTCCCCCTGCGACGAGGCGGGGCAGAGGAACGAGCATGAGGGAGATCACCTACTCACAGGCCATCAACGAAGCGATTCGGGAAGAGATGCGCCGCGATCCGGACATCGTCCTGCTGGGCCAGGACATCGGCGTCTACGGCGGGACCTTCGGGGTCTACCGGGGCCTCTGCGAGGAGTTCGGCGAGGACCGGGTCCGGGACGGGCCGCTTTCGGAGGCGGCCACCGCGGGCTTCGGAATCGGTCTCGCCGTGGCCGGCATGCGGGCCATCGTGGAGATCGAGTTCATGGACTTCTCGCCGCTGATCCTGGACGCGGTGGCGAATCAGGCCTCCAAGATGCGGTATTTCTTCGGGGGCAAGGTCAAGGTCCCCCTGGTGCTGCGGATGCCCAGCGCCAGCAAGCTGGGACTGGGCGCCCAGCATTCCCAGAGCCTCGAGTCGTGGTTCATGCACACTCCGGGACTGCTGATCGCCATGCCGTCGACCCCCTACGACGCCAAGGGGCTGTTGAAGACCGCCGTTCGCCAGGACAACCCGGTCATTTTCATCGAACATGTCCGGCTCTACGCCACCAAGGGAGAGGTGCCCGGGGAGGAATACCGCCTGCCCTTCGGCAGCGCCCGGATCGTTCGCGAGGGTTCGGACGTCACCGTGGTCGCCATCGCCATGATGGTTCAGGAGGCGGTTCAAGCCGCCGGCGAATTGGAGAAGGAGGGGATCAGCGTGGAGATCATCGATCCCCGCACCCTGGCCCCCCTGGACGGCGAGACCATCGTCGAATCGGTGAAGAAGACCGGGCGCATGGTGGTGACCCACGAGGCCTACCGGACCGCGGGCGTCGGAGCCGAGATCGGACAGGTGGCTCTTGAGGGCGCCTTCGATTACCTGGTCGCCCCCATCCGCCGCGTCGCCGGCAAGGACCAGCCGATCCCCGCCGGACCGTTGCAGGACGAGGTCTTCCCGGACCGCGACAAGTTGGCCGCGGCCATCAGGGATCTCATGGAGGAGGGATAGGAGTCATGACAGACGAGGCTCAACACGCCGCGGCCGTCAGCCCGGAACAGGCGCTGGGCTGGTATCGCCAGATGGTCCACATCCGGAAGTTCGAGGAGAAGGTGGTGGAACTCTCCGGCAGGGGACTGGTCAGCGGTTCCACCCACCCCTGCATCGCCCAGGAGGCGGTCTCCGTGGGCTGCATTTCCGCCTTGAACGCCGAGGACCTGGTGCTGGCCACCTACCGCGGACACGGCACCTTCCTGGCCCGGGGCGGAGATCCCAAGGCCGCCATGGCGGAGATCCTCTGCCGGGAGACCGGTTGCTGCAAGGGCAAAGGGGGGTCCATGCACCTTTGCGACCCCGACATCGGCTTCCTGGGGACCAATGCCATCGTGGCGGCTCATATCCCCATCGCCTCCGGAGTCGCCCTGGCCAACCAGTTGAAGAAGACGAATCGGGTGACCCTCTGCCTCTTCGGCGACGGGGCCTCCTGTGAAGGCGCCTTCTACGAGACCTTGAACATGGTCGCCCTCTGGAAGGTGCCGGTGGTGCTGGTCTGCGAGAACAACGGCTACGCGATTTCGGTCCCGGTGAAGAAATCGTTGAGCGTTCCCGAGATCGCGACCCGGGCCCAAGGGTTCGACATGCCCGGAATTTCCATCGACGGAAACGACATCGCCGAGGTCTACGAGACCACGAGACGGGCGGTGGAGCGGGCGCGCGAGGGCGGGGGGCCGACGCTGATCGAGTGCAGGACGGTGCGCTGGGAACGCCACAGCGCCCTCTCGGCCGGATTCTATGAATCGCGCGAGGAGAGGAAGCGCTGGCAGGTGGTGGACCCCATCCCGCGGTTCCGCACCGTTCTCACGGGTCAGATGGCGGTCCAGGCTTCGGTGCTGGAAGAGATCGAGCAGGAGGCGGAAGAGGCCGCCGAGGATGCCGCGGAGTTCGCCATCCGGAGCCCGTTAACGGGGACGGCGCAACTCGAACAGGATATCTTCGCCTGACCGCCGGGAGGTGATTTCCAATCGCCCGTTCTTCGGCGCCAAATTGTCATTCCGGAGTCCGGCGGCTGGAAACCGCCGCTCCCCAGCCCTACGTCCCCCTCTGGTGCAAGAGCAACTACTCCTTCCTGGAAGGGGCCAGCCACCCCGAGGAATTGGTGGAGGCCTGCCGGGAGCAGGGGATTCCCGCCCTGGCCCTCACCGACCGCAACGGGGTGTACGGCATCGTCCGGGCCCATGTCCGCGCCCGCCGCTTGGGCATCCACCTGATCGTGGGCTCCCAGATCGTCCTCCGGGACGGATCGGAGCTCCTGTTGCTGGTCCAGGACCATGAGGGCTACCGCAATCTCTGCCGCCTGCTGACCGGCGGGCACCTCCGTTCCTCCAAGGGGGAGTGCCGGCTGGGCTGGCGGGAGGTCTGCCGGCACAATCCCGGCCTGATCGCCCTCTGGGGGATCCCCCCGCCGGAAACCGGCTCTCACGCCCGGACCGAACCGGAGCCTGTCCTGGAGCGGCTCCGGACCGCTTTTCAGGATCGCCTCTACGTCCTGATTCCCAGACACCGCCAAGCGGAGGAGGTTCTGCGGGAGGTCCGGCTCCGGGAGTTGGCGGACCGGTTCGGACTGCCCACGGTGGCCGCCGTGGAGGTGCTCTACCACTGTCCCGGACGGCGACGCCTGCAGGATGTCCTGACCTGCATCCGGGAAGGGGTGACCCTGCCCGCGGCCGGCCGCCTCATCCGGCCCAATGACCAGCACTCCCTGAAGAGTCCGGGCGACCTGGCCCGCCTCTTCGCCGATGATCCCGAGTCGGTCGAGCGGACCCGCCAAGTGGCCGCCCGCTGCTCCTTCTCGCTCCAGGAGCTGCGTTACCGCTATCCGCTGGAGCGTCTGCCGGAGGGCCTGAACTCCAGCCAGTACCTGCGCCGGCGGACCTTGGAAGGGGCCGAGCGCCGCCTGGGAGGGAAGTTCCGGAGCCAGATCCCGCAGTTGGAGAAGGAACTGGACCTGATCCGGGAGCTGGAGTACGAAGGCTATTTCCTGACCATGCACGAGATCGTCGAGTACTGCCGCCGCCGCGGCATCCTCTGCCAGGGCCGGGGGTCGGCCGCCAACTCCACCGTCTGCTTCGCCCTGGGGATCACCAACGTGGACCCCACCCAGGTGGACCTCCTCTTCGAGCGTTTTCTGTCCCGGGAGAGGTCCGAGCCTCCCGACATCGACCTGGACATCGAGCACAACCGCCGGGAAGAGGTGATCCAGCACGTGTACCGGAAGTACGGGCGCGACCGCGCCGCCATGGTGTCCAACGTGGTCCGCTACCGCTACCGGTCCGCCATCCGGGAAGTGGGCAAGGTGCTGGGGATCCCGGCCACCAGCCTGGACCGTCTGGCCAAGCTGGTGTCCCACGAGCGCTGGGGCGAGGAACTGGTGGGACAGGCCGGACTCGACTCCCGTAGCCCGTCCCTGGGCCACCTGGTGGATCTGGTGCGGGAGATCCAGGATTTCCCCCGCCATCTCTCCATCCATCCCGGAGGCTTCCTGCTGGGCCACCGGCCCGTCCACGACCTGGTGCCCATCGAGAACGCCTCCATGGAGGGCCGGACCGTCATCCAGTGGGACAAGGAGGACGTGGAGCAGGCGGGCCTGTTCAAGGTGGACCTGCTGGGACTGGGCGCTCTCACCCACCTGCACCTCGGCTTCGATCTTCTGCGCCGGCACCGCCGCCTGAGCCTTTCCCTGGCCACCCTCCCCAGGGAGGACTCGGCCACCTTCGATATGATCTGCCGCGCCGATACGGTGGGGGTGTTCCAGATCGAGAGCCGGGCCCAGATGGCCATGCTGGGACGCCTCAAGCCGCGCAACTACTACGACCTGGTGATCGAGATCAGCATCGTCCGTCCCGGCCCCATCACGGGAGGCATGGTGCATCCCTACCTGCGGCGGCGCAAAGGGGAGGAAGCGGTCGAGTATCCCCACCCCTGCCTCATTCCCGTCCTGAAGAAGACCCTGGGGATCCCCCTGTTCCAGGAGCAGGTGATGCAACTGGCCATGGTGGCCGCCGACTACACGCCGGGCGAGGCCGACCAGTTGCGGCGGGACATGGCGGCCTGGCGGCGTTCGGGACGGATCGAGCGGCACCACGAAAGGCTGGTGTCCCGCATGGTGAAGAAGGGCATCCGGGAGGAGTTCGCCGAACGCGTCTTTCAGCAGATCCGTGGATTCGGCGACTACGGCTTTCCCGAGAGCCATGCCGCCAGCTTTGCCCATATCGCCTACGCCACCTCCTATCTCAAGTGCCACTATCCGGCGGAATTCACCTGCGCCCTGCTGAACGCCCAACCCATGGGCTTCTACTCCCCCTCCACCATCGTCAACGACGCCCGGATCCATGGGGTCGAGATTCATCCCGTCAGCATTCTCGAAAGTGGCTGGGACTGCAGCCTGATCCCGGCTTCGTCCGCTCCGGAGCGGATCTCCAAGTTCGCAGTCCGCATGGGTCTGCGCTACGTCAAAGGGCTGGGGGAAGGGGACTGGAACAAGTTGGAAGAGGCCGCCCGGCAGTCCCCCTTCAGCGATCTCCCGGACGTCATCCGAAGGAGCGGGCTCCGCCAGGACAAGCTGGAAACCCTGGCCGAGGCCGGCGCCTTCGAGTGCTTCGGCCTGGACCGCCGGAGCGCCCTCTGGCAGATCCAGGGCCTCGCCGGCCGGCCACCGCTCCGGCTGCCGTTGAGCAGCCGCGCTCCGTCCCCCCCGTTCCCCCCTCTGAGCCGGCTGGAGAGCATCGTCTGGGACCATCGGGTCACCAGCCACAGCTCCCGGGCCCACCTCCTGAAACCGCTGCGGCCCGTGCTGGCCGCCTGGGGCCTGCCCACCGCCCGCCAACTCAACCGGATGCCGGATGGCCGCCGCGTCCGCTACGCGGGCATGGTCATCTGCCGCCAGCGCCCGGGGACCGCACGGGGCGTCACTTTCATGACCCTGGAGGACGAGACGGGGTTCGTGAACCTGGTCATCTGGCAACAGACCTTCCAGCGCTATTCCGTCCTGGCCAAGACCCTCTCCTGCATGGGGGTCACCGGCAATCTCCAAGTGGCGGAGACAGTCACCCACCTCGTCGTCGACAAAATCTGGAGACCCAAGCTGGACAAAACCTCAATCCGCCTCAAGAGCCGCGACTTCCAATAGGCGGGGAGCGGCGACATGGAGCGGCGACATGGAGCGGCGACTTTCTAGTCGCCGACCGGGATCGGCGTCCTTCCGGGCGCCGGGCGCCGGGCGTGGCGACGTGGAGCGGCGGGTGGCGGCGACATCCCTGTCGCCAAACCATCCAAATCAGCGAGAACCCCCGCCCCTCCCTCTTCCCTCTTCCTTCTTTCCCATTTACTCTTTCTCTCAACGCCATCATGACCCCAAAACCTTCCACCAGACGCCTCTTCCTCACCCACATGGGATCCGGAACACTCTTTATGGGCTCTGCTCCCGGCCGCTTTCGGGCCGCGACGAATCCGGACCCCCACTTCCATCCCCAAGCCCTCAACCTCGACCCCACCAGCCTCGACCGCGCCTACGCCCTGGTCCAACGCATGCTGTCCCCCCGCCCCGAATACGGCGCCGCCATCTTTATCGGCCGGCGAAACCGCATCCTCCCTCCCCGCGCCTTCGGCCGCATGGGCACCCTCGACGCTCCGGAGGTCCGCCCCGACACCATCTTCCTCATCGCCTCCTGCACCAAGCCCATCGTCGCCGGCGCCGCCTGCCTCCTGATCGAACGGGGACTCCTGGAACTCGACCAACCCCTCCACGAGATCATTCCGGAAGTGGCGGAAGAGCAGCACGGAATCCGCCTCATCCACCTGTTGACCCACACCTCCGGATTCGGCTCCATCCCCCGCAACCAGGAATTCCGGGCCACCCGTCAACCCTTGGACCGGTTCCTCCGCGAAATGTACAAACGGAACACCTTCGATTTCGCGCCGGGCACCGCAGTCAAATACTGCAACGCCGGCTTCCTCCTCTTGAGCGAAGCGATCCGCCGAACCAGCGGCATGTCCACCCGGGACTTCCTGGAAAAGGAGTTCTTCCGGCCCCTGGGGATGCCCGACTCTTTCCTGGGGCGGAACGACGAAGACCGCAGCCGGATCTCAGACTGCGTCCTGCCCCCCGAGCTGGCAGCATTTGCCAGCAACTGGAACAGCGATTACTTCCACCGCCTGGGCAACCCCTGGGGCGGACTCTTCTCCACCGTGCGGGACTACGCCCGGTTTCTCCAGATGCTCCTGAACGGCGGGGAGGTCCGGGGCGTGCGCATCTTCAGCCCGGCCACGGTCCGGATGATGACCAGCAACTACATCCCCCGGCTACCGGGTCTCAGCCCGGCCCACCGGATCGCCTACGCCAAGGGACTGGGCTGGCAGTTGCGGGACAACGGAGACTTCCAATCCATGGGGAGCCTGGTCTCGCCGCGAGCCTACGGCCACTACGGGGTGACCGGCTGCTCGGTCTGGGCCGACCCCGAGACCGGACTCTTCATGACCCTGTTCAGCAACAAGCCCTACAGCGACCGGGAGCTGGGAATCGTCTCCAACGCCGTTGCCGCCTCCCTGGTGGAATAGCGCCGAGACGCGCCGACGACTACGGCCTGGCGCCGCCCTGATCCTGTGTAGGCGTTCCCCTTGTGGATACTCTCTTGTTCGCAGGAATACCGCCGGCATCGCCTACCGGGAACGCTCCGCCCCGACCCCGGCACCATCGTGGGGGTACCCTTCGTAGGCGCCCTCTTGTTCGCAGGAATACCGCCGGCATCGCTTACCGGGAACGCACCGCCTCGACCTCGGCGCCATCGTAGGGGTACCCCTTGTGGGTACCCTCTTGTTGGCAGGACAACCACCGGCATTGCCTGCGGAAACGCTCCTCAATTCCGACGTCGCAGCAACAGCTCCGAATGGGCCTTCTGGATCGCCGTCACCAGAGCGTGCCCCGGCCCCAGGCTCTGCTTCCCGATCTCCAGAGCCTCTCGAAGCAGCGGCTCGGCTTCCGCAAACCTCTGCTGGTCCCGATAGAGAAAACCCAGGTTGCCGAGACTCCACGCCACCTGGGGATGCCCCGGGGCCAGAGCCTTCCGGGAGATCTCCAGCGACTGCTTGAAGAGCGGTTCGGCTTCCGCGAGCTTCCCCTGCGCCCGGTAGAGCTCGGCCAGGCCGCCCAGACTCCTGGCTACGTCGGGATGCTCCGGGCCCAGGACCTTCTCGTAAATGCCGATGGCCCTGCGGTACAACGGCTCGGCCTGAACGAACTTGCCCTGCACTCGATGAAGCTCGGCCAGGGAGAACAGGCTGGGCGCCGTCTGGAGATGTTCCGGTCCCAAGATCTTTTCGTAGATGCCCAGGGCCTGCCGGTAAAAGGGCTCGGCCCGATCCGGATTCCCCTGGATTCGGTGCAGGTCCGCCAGATTCTCCAAACCCGCCGCGACTTGACGGTTCTCCTCTCCCAACGCCTTCCGGTAGATCGCTATGGCCCGGGTGTAGAGGGCCTCGGCCCGGGAGTACCGGTGCAGATGCCGGTGCAGGAACGCCAGGTTGTTGAGGCTCGTGGCTACGTCGGGATGCTCCGGTCCCAGCGCCTTCTCGACGATGGCCAGGGCCCGGGTGTAGAGGCCCTCCGCCTTGGAATAGTCCCCCTGGGCCCGATAGATCAGCGCCAGGTTGTTGAGGCTGGCGGCCACGTCCGGGTGCTCCGGTCCCAGAACCCGCTCGTAGATGGCCAGCGCCCTCTGGTAAAGAGGTTCCGCCTCGGCGTAATTGCGTTGCTCCCGCTGAATTTCGGCCAGGTCGAAGAGGCTGGTGGCCCGGACCAGGCTCTCCTCCTTGGCCTCGTTCCAGGGGTTGTCGCCGCCGCCTTCGGCTGCCAGCAGCTCGGCGATCACCGTATGCCCGGCCTCCTCGGCCAGCGCCTTGGCCGTCTTCCCCTTGGAGTCGGTGGCGCCCACCTCCGCCCCGGCGTCGATCAGCGCCAGGACCGTCTCCCGGTGCCCCTTGGCCGCCGCCAGCATCAGAGCCGTTCGGCTCTGCTCGTCGCGCGCGTTCAGATCGGCGCCCGCCCCGATCAGCACCTTGACGATGGCCGTCTGTCCCTTTCCGGCCATGCCCAACAGGTCCTGATCGAAGCTGGACTGGGGAAGGACCCACGAGAGGGTCAGCAGAAGAAGGATCGCCATTGCCGGACAAGTCCCGTGACGCCGCATCGCTCCCACTCAGTGTATCTTTTCCAATTCCTTCAGGAACCCCTCGGCCACGCGGCGGCAACTGTTCCGGACCGCCCATTGGAACGCCCCCTCCCGCAGCTCCGAGTACCGGCCGGAATGCCGGACCTCCTCGATCTTCTCCTGCAGTTCACCCGCCGAATCGAAGGCCAGGACGTTCACCCCGTCGACCAGGCCATGGGGGGCGCAACGCCGGGGTTTGCGGCCCAGCCGGTAGAAGCAGGGAACCGTGTGATTGGCGGCGATCTCATAGTGGCGCTGGCACTCCCACCCCATCTTCTTCATGGTGATCGCATATTGGGAACGGGCCAGATCCCGGTAGTAGTCCTCCTCCTTCTCGAACAGGTACGACTTCCGGCAATGTCTGCGGATCGGCTCCAGCTTGTAGGCCTCCTCGCACTGCACGTGGCGGGCGAAGAGCTGATCCTTCTCCAAGGGCCGCCGCCGGATCTTGACCCCGGGGATGGAGAAGTTGATCCTCCGGCAGCGTGGAAAGGGCAGCGCGATTCTGAACTCCCGCTTGAAGTAGAGGCCCCAGGGCAGGGCGGGGAGGTAGATCCGCTTGTGGTCCTCGCCGTCCAGGAACCCCACCCGGCGGAAACAGCGGCGCAGGGTACGCCTCGCGCGGAATTCCCGGAACTCCCGGCGCTGGCGCCAGATGTTGCCGAAGATCAGGGTCTCGAACTCGCCGGCTTCGATCCTCCGGTTCAGATTCCCCCGGTCCAACTCCAGGTCTTCCAGCAGCTTCCAGATGGTGAACCCCCGGCCGTAGAGTTCCCGGCCGGGAACGGGGCAATCTTGGTACAGGACGCTTTTTCGGGGATAGTCCAGCACCTGCGATCCCAGGGACTCCCGCAGTCCCAGCAGGATCTGGTCCTGGAGGTAATCCTCGCCCTGCGATGTGAGATAGAGGACTCTCATGGCCGACACGAGGCACCGGCCCCGGTGGGCAACGCGGGCTACAACCGGCGGGTGTACTGCCGGATGATGTCGATGCCCACCAGGTCGCTGTAGGCTTCCTGCAGCCGCTTCGTCACCGGCCCGGGGATCCGGCCCGACCCCACGGACGAACCGTTGATGGTGGAGACCGGGCAGATGCACCAGCTGGTTGAGGTGACGAAGACCTCGTCCGCCGCGTAGGCGTCGAACAGGTCGATGTCCATCTGACGGACCGGCAGATTCAAGCTCTCCGCCAGTTCGAAGGTCACGCTCCGGCTGATGCCGGCCAGGACGAACCGGTCCCGGGGCGTGGCCAACTCGCCGTCCCGGACGATGAAGATGTTGCTGCCCATCCCCTCGCAGAGGTTGCCGTCCAGGTCCAGGAGCATGGAGAGGGCCCGAGGGTCCGCCGCCTTCACCTCCAGCTCGCCCATCACCAGGTTCAGGTAGTTGTGGGTCTTGGCGCGTGGGCTCACGGACTCGGGCGGGGTCCGCCGCACCGAAGGGGTCCGGATCGGCAATCCGTCCCGGAAGAAGCGGGAGCGTTCCACGAAGGGGAGGGGCTGGCAGTCGACGATCACCGTGGGATCGAATCCCCCGTCCCCGTCGGGGGTCCCCCGTGTGACCCGCTGAGTGACCCAGTAATCGTCTTCCTTGTCCAGCAGGGACAGGTTGGCCTCCAGCACCTGCATGGTCAACTCCGCCAGCCGGTCCCGGCTCATTCCCGGATCGATGCGGGTGTAGCGGAGGGAGTCGAAGAGCCGGTCCAGGTGCTCGTCTAGGCGGAAGATCTTGTGTCCGAAGGTCCGGGTCGTGTCGAACACGGCGTCGCCCTGGACGAAGCCGCGATCATGGATGGAGACCCGGGCCTCGCTCTCGGGAACGATCCGGCCGTTCACATACGCCACTCTTTCCTGATTCATGGGAGAAATGGAAACACATGAACGGGACACTGGCAACCAAACGAGCGGCTCCCGGAATTCTTGTCAGGAACTCGCCCACCGGCCTCGGTCCGGCGAAATCCTGCGAGAAAAGGAGTGGGGGTTTTCCTACCCCCACTCCGACGGGGGGACTAAAAGTCCCCCCTCCGGGTGCCCCATGTTTTCTCAGAAGGGGGGACATTCCTGTCCCCCTCTTCAACACCGGCCCGAAGTCCTCGTATGGAAGACTGTTGATCCTGCACGTCCCGTTTTCCTGGTTGGATCTCGCCGGACCCCAACCGATGGGAGATCTTCACGGAAAAACTTTCCCCAAAAGTGGCCAAGGCGAGGGTTTGCGGCGTAAAATGGAGTTCCCTGCAACCCGCCCGCGGCAGTTATTCGGCGGGCAAAAACACTCGACAGCGGAGGCCTCAGGAGGAATCGCGTGGCTCAGTTCAAGGCAGTGAAGATCCCGGCGGGGGACCTGATCGAATATCGGGACGGCCGCCTCGTCGTCGGCGACAACCCCATCATCGGCGTCCTGCGGGGCGACGGGATCGGTCTGGACATCACCCCGGTGATGCGCAATGTGGTGGACGGGGCGGTGCAGCGAGCCTACGGCGGCAACCGCAGCATCTCCTGGTGCCCCCTCTATGCCGGCCTGGAGGGACTGCACCACTATGGCAGCGAGTTCCCCGACGAGACGGTGGAGGCCATCCGGCACCTTCGCATTGCCATCAAGGGCCCTTTCACCACGCCGGTGGGGGAGGAGACCCACGTCTGCCTCCACTGCGCCCACCAGCAATACCATCCCGGCGTCTGCGACAAATGTGGCCGGGACGACGGCGTGACCGAGCGCTTCCGCTCCATCAACGTCCGCTTCCGTCAGCATCTGGAACTTTATGCCTGCGTGCGGCCGGTCCGCTATTTCGAAGGAGTCCCCTCCCCCAACAAGTACGCCGACAAGGTGAACTTCGTCATCTTCCGGGAGAACACGGAGGACGTCTACGCCGGCTACGACTTCGAGCAGGGCAGCGAGATGGCCCAGGCCATCATCGATCTGATTCGGGAAAGGGACGGCCGCAGCATCCGTTCCGACTCCGGCATCGGCATCAAACCCATCTCCACCTCCGGGACCCGCAACATCGTCCGCAAGGCCCTGAACTGGGCCCGGGACCAGCAACTGCCCTCCGTGACCCTGGTCCACAAGGGCAACATCATGAAGTTCACCGAGGGCTCCTTCGCCAAGTGGGGCTACGAGCTGGCCGCCGAGGAATTCGGTGAGGACACCGTCAGCGAGAAGAGGCTCTGGGACGAGTTGGGTGGCCGGATGCCCGACGGCAAGATCCTGGTGAAGGACCGGATCGCCGACTCCGTCTTCCAGCAGATCCAGACCCGGCCGGACGAGTACAGCGTCTTCGCCCTCCCCAACCTCAATGGCGACTACCTCTCGGACGCCGCCATCGCCCTGGTGGGCGGCCTGGGCCTGGGACCGGGCGCCAACATGTCCGACGACCTGGCCCTGTTTGAGGCCACCCACGGCACGGCGCCCAAGTACACGGGGATGGACAAGGTCAATCCCGGCTCCCTCATCCTCTCGGCCGTGATGATGCTCAACCACCTGCAGTGGGGTGAAGCCGCGGACCTGATCACCGGTGGCATGGAACAGGCCATCCTGGACGGCCACGTCACCTACGACCTGGCCCGCCTCATGCGTCGCGAGGGCCGGGAAGACGTGACCGAACTCTCCTGCTCCGGCTTCGGCCAGGCCATCCTCGAGAGGATGTAGCCCCCGCCGGATTCCTCCCACCGAACCGCGTCATCAAGGAGGGGGACTTTCCTGTCCCCGTCTTCAACACCGACCCGCAGGGAGGAGGGACATTCCTGTCCCTCCTCTTCATTGTTGAACCGCAATCGCGGATTGTATCCCCCGCTCCCAAGGGCCCCTTTTGTCTGTCCGGATCGCACGGGCCCGCTCCCGTTGGGGCCCGTCTGAGTGTTGTCTTGCGAAGAATATCGGCGAACACTCCCTGGACAACCTGAGCGCTCATCCGGCCCGCGTGGACCAGCACAAGGAGTCCGATCCACTGCTCGGCGTGCCCCTGTTACGCCGGGTCGGTCCCGTCGAGTCCATGGCCGAAGACGATGGAGTCAACGAAGCCCGGGCCAGTCATACAACTCCTCGCGCTTCGGCTTGCGGCCATCGGGCCATTCGATCTTGCGCGGTTTCATGGCCAGGTAGCTTTTCATCACCTCCTGGTACTCCTCTTCCCGGCGCGGCATTCGCTCCAACAACTCGGCGATACATCGTGAGACGCTTCGGTCATCCTGAGCCGCCTTGAGGCGCAGCCACCGGGCCAAGTCGTCAGGACGGGTGATCGTCACATTTTTCATGGCAAGAACTCCGAACCCCAGGGTTCAAGAATAGTGATGCAAAGGAACCGGGTTGGGGGGATGGGGCTGCGAACGGATAACGATTCGGCCGTGGCGGGTTTGGCGTACGCTGTCCCGGTCCCATTCCCGCGCCCCGTTCAGAACCTGGTCAAAGTCCTTCGGTGCAGGGCAGGATGAGCCTTGCGACCTCCACCCGATCATAGAGAGAAAACCGGGCATCTGCGGGATACACGATGAATAGCCGGTCGAGCTGCAAGTCGGACAATGCGGAGTGCGTGGAGCGCGCCATGGCCGGAGAGAGGATGAAGCCGTATCCCCTCGGCACCGTGGAGACGGCGAGGGTTGGACCGATAAACTGGATCCAGGGGGCCGAAATCATCGGCGTGAGCCTTCGAACCATTCACCGATGCCGCCGTCGATACAAGAAGTGCGACTGCCGCTGCACTCGGCGGACGGATCGATCTGAATTGCCGGTGGGCGGATATAGGGTTGGAAGAATCCGGAATGGTTCCGAAGTGGTTACTGAGAGGAACCCCCCGAGGGGTGGACCTACACTTGGACGGGATCAAGCACCCCTGATTGCGGATGTCCGAGTATCTGGATTCAATACTGATGGTTTGAGACCATGACGGTGTTGAGTCCTTCCACGGGGACGTAGTTCTCGAACAGATGATGGTCGTCGATGTTCACGACCACGTCCCTCATTGTGATGGGCCGTCGGAACCGTCGTTTAAGAAGCCCATTTCTTCGAGAAACCGGGACGGTTGTTTCGGCCATCCCTTATACTGGCGCGCTCGAGACAGGATCAGGCGTCGCTTCGTTCGTGTGATGGCAACAAAACAGCCGCGGCGTTCTTCCTCGAGCGCCGCACTGCCGTTTTGCTTCCTGAGGCTGTGCCAGGAGGGCAGGATCTCCTCTGCCATGCCGATTAGGTAGACAGTATCGAACTCAAGGCCCTTGGCGCCGTGAATGGTCGCGAGGGACACGGTTCCCGGGACCGGAACGGGTTCCTTGGAACGCATCTCCAACTCTTGTAGGAGCCGGTCCAACGACGCGAACCCGTTTACGGCACGGACCTCACGCTCGATCCTGCGCCAGGCGCACAGATCATCCTTCAGGTCGTCATGGGGATCATGGTTCTCGAAATGACCGAGGATCTCGCGGACCGTCGGCGACAGTTTCGTGTCTCCTGCAGCGAGACTCGATACCGCGCTGACAACCTCAGCGGCCGGGGACGGCAGCTGGGCCTCTCGTGCGGTATGGGTCCAAACCGACATGAGCGTGACTCCATCGGCCGCCGCACGCGAAGTCAGTTCGTTAAAATCCAGCGGTAATGCGGCAAAGCTCCCAAACGTCTCGACCAAAGTCGCCATGTTGCGCTGGTCGAGCGGTCGGGCGATCTGCTTCAGGCAGGTGACCAGCCAACGCATCTCAGGCGAGGCGAAGTCGTCCCGACGTATCAGGATCGTGGCAGAGACGCCGGCGGCATCCAACGCTTCGCGCATGGATTCCAGTAATGCCCGGGTTCTCGCCAGGATCGCCGTTTGTGCGCGCGCGACATCATCCAGACAGGCGATCTCGGCGGCGATGCCGGCCATTTCTTTCTCGTCCGTCTCGAACACGCGGCGCTCGATCTTCCCGCGGTGCGCGTGTGGACTCGGTTGCGCCGGTTGCTTCCACGCAGCACGGCGCGCGTTGTAGACGACTAGGCGGTTCGCGGCCTCGACGATGTGCGGCGGGCAGCGAAAGTTGGTCGGCAGTTGGACAACGCGGCAGGAGAAATCATCGACCAATTTGCGTATCCGATGCACGTTGGCTCCGTTCCACTCGTAGATCGTCTGGTCATCGTCGGCTACGGCGAAGAGTTGGTGGAAGTCCTCCCCAGCCATGCGCCGAAGCAGCGTGTACTGGGCGCCGTTCGTATCTTGGAATTCGTCGACCAACCAGTAGCGGTAGACGGTCTGGTAGTGCTGAGCCATCGCCGGATAGCCGAAAAGCTCGTAAGCCTTGAGGATGAGCGAATTGAAGTCCAAGGCGTTTGTGCGGTGAAGCTCGTCCTCGTACAGGCGGTAGGCGCGAACCACGCGGTTGGTTTCATGCGGAGACGCGCCGTTGCGGCGCGCAATGCGTGGCGTCACCTGACCAGGGCCGACGAGCCGAGCCTTCAAGGCGTCGATCACGGGCAGGAGATGTTGATCGTTGCGCCCGAACCGTCGAGGGTTGCGTCGAAGGGCATCAGCCAAAACCGCCTGTCGGTCCGAGGTCCGCGAGTAGATCGCGAAGTTCGGCTTGATACCGAGATGGACGCCATGCTGGCGTAACACCTGCGCACAGAATCCATGGAAGGTGTTGATGTCGGCGCGGCCTTCAAGGCCAGGAGCGAATCTGGTCACACGGTTCGCCATCTCGTGGGCCGCCTTGTTGGTGAACGTCAGCGCCAGGATCCGAAAGCGCTGTTCCCGCGTCGACTCCAACAGACGGGCGATGCGGCAGGTGAGCACGCGGGTTTTGCCGGAACCGGGCCCGGCCAATACGAGCAAGGGTCCGTCTTCCCACTTGACAGCTTGGCGCTGGATGTCCGTGAGCTCCCGCAAGGATGTCTCGAGCGCACTGTCCATCACGTCAGTCCCCTCAGTTGCTCGATTGCGGCCTGGAATGCCTCCGGTGCGCGCTGTGCCAAGTCCAGATCGCCCCGAAGGCGTGCAGCAAGGGCCGCGGCATAGGCGGTCTTATGGCTCCGCAACCGGTGCAGGAGTTCACCCTCGTCTTGCCCAACTGAAACATTCAACGCCGCCAAGGTTTCACGTAATTCCGGTTCAAGTCCGTCGGCTACAAGCTGGGCCTCCAGATCTCCGTCTGGATGGGTTCGACACCGTCGCGCAAGCTCTGCGGCGTCGAATCCTCGATTCTGGATGGACCGGATGTGCTCCCGTCCCCCGTCGTCGTCATCGAATACGCCCAGCCACGGGATCCCCAGCGCACGGGCAAGCATCGCGAATGTAGCCGGGCTGCCATTGTTCTGGGCATCGATCACAGAGACGCCGTGCTCGTCCAAGTTGTAGCGCATGGCATGGGCTAACGCGTGCACGATCAGGTAGTCTGCTTGACCCTCGACCATCAGCCAGCGCTCGGCGAAGAATATTTCGCCGCGCATGCGCCGAGCGCAGGTTTCTAGCGAGCGAAGCGCATCATCCTCGATGAATCGGGACGAGCGGTCCCTCAAGTTCTTGAGAGTCTTTACGAGATCGGAGCGGCGCTCGTGATGTCCGCAGCACCTGAGTAGCCTTCGGTAGAGTTGTTCTTCAAGCGCTCCATGGACGGTCAGCGTCTGCGATAATCGTTCGTAACTCAATCGTCCGGTCGAGTTGGCCACAACCGCTTCAAGCCCGTCGAGCGGGGGGATCGAGGCTGAAAAACTCGCGGGTAGTGACCGCACTTCAGTGCCGTTCGGCGTGAGGCGCACGAGGCGCAGATCCCGGAACGGGACATGCTGCACGAAGTAAGGCGAGTGGGTGGTAACGATCTTCTGTCCGGGCAACGCCCGGACGTGACGCCACAGGGTGCGTGCGGCCTGAGGGTGAAGGTGCGTCTCTGGCTCCTCGAGCGCCAGTACCGGTTCGCTGTCCGGCTCGTACAACTCCCGCAACACGTGGTCGACAAACGCTTGGAACAAGAAGATGATCGACAGGCTTTGGATCCCCTGCCCTTGGCGCCGGAGCGGCAGCCAGGGCGAATCGGGCTCGTTGCGCAATATGACCTCGGCCCTGGAGATCAGGTCCCACATCTTCAGTGGAACCATGCGCAGATCCAGGCCTCCTTCCCGGTCCCGCGCGGAGATTCTGGTGGCTCCGGACAGCGTCTTGGCGATTTTCCGCAGGCGTGTGTCTGCCTTCAGGAGGCGCCGGTTGAGCAGGTCGAGCACTCGTAACGCCCGAGACTCAAGTCCTGCTGGGATCTCCAACGCCTTGAGCAGTCGTCCCCAGAACTGCGATCGCGGCGAGAAATCGTCGCCAACGTCGCGTAGCGCGCCGAGATAGAATACCGGTAGGTAGCGCCAGAATCGTTCGAGATTGACGCGACGTGCGCTACGGCCGACGAGCGGTTGGCGCTTGGCGTCGAGGAACTCCCAACTTGGTTCGAAGTCGCCGGCTTCCTCACTCCACGCGTACCGCGTTCTCAGAGCCACGGACCGGCGGTTGGTGCTGCTGATGTCCACTTGAACGATATCTGCGAGGTCTTCTAAGATGGCTGCGGGCCATTCTCCTGGCTCCGACTCCTCGGTACGAAGGTCGATGATCACTCCGCTGGATGTCTTCGGATCGACCGCGTCGTTTGGAAGATGGATGTCGTACTCGTTGAAGCCCGTTCCGCGCCGACCCCAACGGCGCGTCAGGGCGATCCGCAATGCATCGAGAATCGCGGTCTTGCCTGCATTGTTCGGACCCACAAAGATCGTCGTTTCGCCGAAATCCACGATTAAGTGACGGATCGACCGGAAGTTCCGAATTTCGATACGGGTTATGTGCATTCCCGTCAATCCTCGATGGGGTTGTCGTCCAGCATGGTGCGATCTAGCGCGCAGGCTCTGTCGCAGAATGGGTGTGGAATCCGGCAGTTGTCGAGCATCCGGTTTTTTCTTCAATCTCCCTTTCGTTCAGCGCCGGTCGTTCGACCGCGCTGGCGGGAACGTCTTAGTAACGGGCTAGAAAAACTTCCTGCTTGTCGTGGGCCAAATGATTCTTGGGGTTCCGAATCATGTCCGGAACAGCGTCCGCGTTTCCGAGCGAGTCCCACACCGCATAGATTCAGTAGGTGTCGCCGGGTAATCCTGCATTGTATCACTCGTTCGCGGTGAGCCTGTCCGTCCAGGCTGCTCGGGCACAGATGGCTGCGAGTGTTCGGTCCTGGTCCCGGGATGGAACCGAGTCCTACGGACGGTTTGGCGGGTGCCATCCTGGTCTTGACCGGGGGGGCATGCTTAGCTCTCGATCAAAGTCCGTCGGTGCAGGCCGGGATGAGCCCGACGGCCTCGACCCGATCATGGAGGGGAAACCGGGCATCGCCGGGATACACGACGAAGAGCCGGTCGAGCTCCAAGTCGGACAACGCGGAGTGCATAGAGCGGGTCATGGCCGGAGCGCTGGTGCGCTTGAATTCGAATCCGATCCTGCGGCCGCCGTCGAACGCCAGCAGATCCAATTCTGCTCCCCGGTGGGTTGCCCAGTAGTAGCATCGGTCCCAGTCGACTCCAAGCACGCGCACCATCTCCTGCATCGCGAATCCCTCCCAGGAGGCCCCCAATTTGGGATGTCCCATGAGGGCGGACTCCGAGTCCAGGCTCAACAGCGCATGCAGCATCCCGGTGTCGGCGACGTAGACCTTGGGAGCTTTGACTTGCCGTTTCTTCAGGTTCTCGTACCAGGGTTGGAGCCGGCGCACGATCAACGCGTCGACGAGCGCGTCGAAATACCTGTTGATGGTCCGCGCGGTGACCCCGAGCGCGCGGCCGAGCTCGGCACCGTTCCAGCGGTTGCCATGGTAGTGGGCCAGCATGGTCCAGAACCGGCGCATCGTGGCCGCCGGCACGGAGACTCCCAGTTGAGGCAGGTCCAGTTCCAGAAACGTGCGAATGAACTCGGTTCGCCACTTGAAGCTCCGATCTTCCCCGTCAGCGAGAAACGAACGAGGGAAGCCGCCGCGCAACCAGAGTCTTTGTACGGTCTCGGCTTTGTTCCCGGTTTCGCCGATCCCGAATGGAGGAAGTTCGTAGTAGGCGATTCGTCCCGCCAGGGTCTCTGAGGACTGCCGCAGCAGATCGGGGCCGGCGCTTCCCAATACCAGGAACCGAGCCGAGTTGGCGGGCCGGTCCACCAACACCCGCAGGAGGCGGAACAACCCCTCGCTGCGTTGGACTTCGTCGATGACGACCAGGCCCCGGAGCGACTCAAGGGTCAGCTTGGGATCGGCCAGCCGCCTTTCGTCCGTGGGATCTTCAAGGTCGAAGACGGTGACCGGTTCCGCGGCGTCATTGATGAGATCGCGGGCGAGAGTCGTCTTCCCGACCTGCCGGGCGCCGACCAGTCCAACGACAAAAAACTGGTCGAGCGGTGCACGGACCGCCCTCTTGTGTTCTTGACGAGGTATCACTTGGTCATTAAACGGGAAAATCAGGAGTGGAAGTATCGATTTTCCCGTTTAATGGCCGGAATACGGGCTGAGGCTACGTCGTGCGGTGTCTAAAGCTGGCCGGTCCCTTCGCTTCCGGGGCTGTCGTGAGGCTAGCAGTCGAGTGGAATATCTCGTCGCGGAACCAAACCTCATTTTCCCAAGGCGCGAGATCTTCTTGGGCGAGGGGAGCGAACACCGAATCCGGCACTTCACCGTCACGATCTCGATAACGCCCCAGCACTCGCTGTGGCACCGGGTCGAATGGAACTAGTCGCGCGCACGGCTTCCCATCCTTGCCGATCACAATCTCCTCGCCCGCCAGTGCGCGTTCAAGGAGACCTGATAGTTGTGTCTTGGCCTCACGGATATCCACGATAGTCATGACTTCTACGTTGCCCAATATTCTTGCCTCTTCAACCATTTGTTCCAATCAGAGTCTTATGCCTGCAGAAGGCGTCGCTGTAGCAACGTCTGCATGTCACGCCGCCCATCCACGATCAGGAGTACGTAGACCCTATCCTCCAACACCCGGTAGATGATGCGGTAGGGCTTGAAGAAGACCTCCCGGTATTCTCGAATCCCGATTTCGAGCAATTCCCTCGGATAGTTCCCGCGTTGCGGATGCTCGGCCAAGCTCTGAAACGCCCGTTCGATCCGTTCCAGCACATAGTCTGCTCGGGCGGGGGAATCGTAGCGGTCGATGTAGTCGCAGATATGTTCCAGGTCGCGCGCCGCGTCATCGGTCAACTGAACGCGAAAGGACATCAGAGATCGCGCTTCCGTGCCCGGAGCCTCGCGATCACGTCTGTCGCAGGTTCCACCTGACCAGCCTCGATCTGTCGGTTGCCTAGGGCAAGAATCTTGAGTAGCGCCATCGTCTCTTGTGTCTTCTCGAAGCTGTCGATGTCCTGCAGCACCACCTTGGCTTTACCGTTTTGAGTGATGATCAGAGGTTCTCCCTGTTTGCCAAGTGTGCGAACGATCTCAGAGGCGTGGGCCTTGAGGTAGCTGATCGGCTTGATCTGGCTGGACAGTTTCATGGGCACCTCCATTCCAGTCCAAATTTAGTCCATAAACCGGTCAGGATACAAGATAAGATTTCGCTCGTCGGAGCCGGTCAGGAATTGTCGAATCCCGGGAGCTCGACGCGAACCGGAGAATTGGGAAGCCTGGCGGATGGGGCGCAATCCCCTGAAACTGAGGTAGATACGACAAGGCACCGAAGGGATCGCCATCGGGAGTGTCGCGTTGACTGGCTCGCGGCGGAAGTTCGCAGCAGGAGATTTGGCTCCTCAGGTAGGACTCGAACCTACAACCCTCCGGTTAACAGCCGGACGCTCTGCCAATTGAGCTACTGAGGAGCATTGATGACGGCGAACTATATCCAAGATACCCTCGCCAATCAAGAACGGTGCGGGCCGGCCGGTGGACCGGCGCGGCATGACCGCCCGGACCGAAACTTCATGGCCGGATCTGGAAGGAGTAGAGGTCGGCGTTCTTGAGCTGAAAGCGGAGATAGACTGGCTGCCCCTTGAGTCGGCTCAGATCCGGATCGCCGTTCCAGGTCACCGTGTGGCTCAGGTTGTCGGTGAAGATCCGGTCGCAGTCCTCCAGGCTGAAGCCGGGTACGGGCGTCTCCCAGCGTGTCTCCGGAGTCTTGAAATCGGGGGCCTGGATGATAGCCACCCGGATCCCGTCGCTCTCCGACTGATAGGGATGACGCCGGTGCCGGGTTCCCGGATGCAGGGCGGCGCAGTTGATGACCAGGCGGCCTCCTTCCAGGATGAACTGGCGGGTCAACAGGTAGCCGGTGGCGTCACCGGCCTGCTGACCGATGAAACGGTCCCTTCTGAGGCGGCAAACGCCGACGCCCGTCTCCCGGTTCAGGTAGTACTGGCCCACCGGGGAGGCGTAATAATAGATGAGCAGATCGGGGCCGACCTCCAGCGGCGGGCTGGTGCCCGGCTCTACCAGACCGTGGTCGAAGGCCCCCGGGACGCCCCGGGGCACCAGCGGCTCCCGGTTCCAGGTCCGTTCCCAACGGATCCCGTCCCGGCTGGTGGCAACGTGCATCACGGTCTCGCTCATCGCCTCCTCCTGGAACATCTCGGCATAGAAGGCGATGAACAAGCCGTGCCTGCGGAAGATGTAGAGGTTGTCGTAGTCGGGCTCGTCCCTCTCGTCGGGATAGAGGACCGTCCTGGGGAGACTCCAGCTTTTCAGGTCCGGGCTGGTGGAAAGGGCCAGCCGGCGGCCGGTGTGCCTCACTCCTTCGGGCAGGGGCAGCACCCCGTTGGTCCGGACCGCTGGACGCATATAGAGATACCAGAGGTCCCGCTCGGGGACCCGGAGGAGATGGTTGGGGAAGTCGCTGTGGTAGCGGAAGAGGGGCTCCGGCGCCTCGGTCCAGTGGAAGCCGTCAGGCGAGTAGGACAGGTCGACCCCGCTGGCGCCGATGTAGACCATGACGAAGCGGCGGTCCGGGTCGGACTGGTCCGGATTCAGGAAGACTTGCATGCCGGCCGCCCGGGTTCCGCCGCGGCCGGTGTAGACGATGTTGGTCCGCTCGTGACCGGCGAAGGGGAATCCTTTCAGGCGGGGTTTCGTCCAGTTGAAGGCATCCTCGCTCTCCGCGTAGCCAACGTAGTAGGAGGGCCCCTCTTTCGAGAAGTAGTTCGAAAGGTTGAAGCACTGGTACCACATGCGGTACCTGCCCAGCCGTTCGTCATGGAGCACGGAAGGGTAGGCTCCGACCGCGTCCTCCCAGGGCTTGTCCTGGACGATGACCGGGTTCCTCATGAACTTGTTCACCCGGCCCACCCGCCGCTGAAGTTTCCAGCGGTCCTCCACGATGTAGTCGTCCGCCAGCAGTTGGATCTGGTTGCCGATCCTCAGGGGCCGGTCGCGGAAGTACGAAAGGGGAACCGGACTCTCAGGTTTGAGTCCGGCGTCCTGGGCACGGACAGCAAGGTCACGAAAGATGCCGAAGATCGCGACCGTTGCCAGGACCATCGTGGCGCGGGCCAACAATCGCCTGCGGCGCCGCGCGGGATCGGGGATTCCCGCGTGGTCCGGGATGCTGCAAGTGCTCATCATCTTTCGTTGAACGGCAGAGGGCCATTGGGGGCGCGAACCCGAAGGACGGTTTGTCGACATTTCCACACGGCGAAATCATGTAGCGAGAGTGTGACAATCGCCCTCAACGTCATACCGGCCTTGTCCCTCCGATCTGGCTGCCTTAGCATTTTGGGCCGAATGGGACGTCGGACAATGTAATCTGGGAAAGTCATCCAATGACGCGGACTTCCGCGAAGAGGAGGCAAGCCGGCAAACAGGAGGTATAGACATGAAGAGGTTGTCCTGGATGGGGTGGATCGCTGGTTTCACGGTCCTGCAAGGCTTTTCTCTGCTGGCGGCACCGCCTGCGGCACAGGGGCAGTATCGGATTTTCGTCGCGCCGATTTCCGACTTTGCGCCGGACGACGATGAAGGACCGACCCGGTACGAGTACGTCACCAGATTTGACCGGAAGGAGTGTCACGGTATCGTGCCGACGTCGAGGGAGGACCTGGCAGACTTCACTGCGTGGTTCGAGTTCGAGGGAAGACACTTCGTGCTGCTGTGGGATGCGAACGGCAATCTGGTGTACTCCCGCGGCGGAGTTCGCAGTTCCGGCAACATCGTCAAGGACGTGTGCGAAGCTGTTCTGGAACAGGCACCGCGAGGCCGGAAATGAAGGGACCTGAGAGGGAGTGGGATCGTGAAGGAGGATAGGTCAATGGCACCCGAATCGAGGGCAAAGGAACTCCACGAACGGTCCATCGTGATCGACGGCCTCAACGTCAGCCGTTGGGGGGAGGAGGCGGTCTATCGCCATCTCCACGAGGGCGGCCTCACCGCCATCAACGCCACGGTGGCGGTCTGGGAGGGCACCCAGGGGACCCTGCGAAACATCGCCCGCTTTTACAAGGACTTCGACACCTACTCCCGGTACATCCGGCAGGTGACCTGTCTCGACGACATCCGGAAAGCCAAGGAGGAGGGCCGGGTGGGGGTCATCTTCGGCTTCCAGAACTCCTCCCCCATCGAGGACGATCTGGACCTGCTGGAGGTCTTCCACCGGCTCGGGGTCCGGGCCATCCAGATCACCTACAACGACCTGAACCTGGTGGGAGCCGGCTGCTACGAGCGCCAGGACGTGGGCTTGAGCCAGTTCGGGGTGGACCTGGTGGCCGAGATGAACCGCCTGGGCATGGTCGTCGACCTGTCCCATGTGGGCCACCGGACCACCATGGACGCCATCGAGACCTCGGAGGACCCGGTCTGGTTCAGCCACACCAACCCCCGGAACCTGTGCGATCATCCCCGGAACAAGACCGACGAAGAAGTGAAGGCCCTGGTGGCCAAGGGGGGGATTGTCGGCGCCAACAGCTTCCCCACCTTCCTGGCCCGCGGCTACGAATCGACTCTGGAGGACGTGCTGGACGTCGTCGACTACTGGGTCGGCCTGGTGGGCATCGACTCGGTGGGCATCGGCCTGGATTTCACCGAGCTGCATACCGCCGAGTGGTTCCACTGGCTCATGGCCGGCAAGCTCAAAGGCTCCACCGTCTTTCCGCTTCCCTATCCGGTTCCCCTGCCGGCCGGGATCACCCGCGCCGACGAGATGCCGAACCTGACGGCGGGCCTGGTGGGCCGGGGCTATTCCACGGAGGAAGTGCAGAAGATCATGGGGCTCAACGTCCTCCGGCTCTTCGAGCGGGTCTGGAAGGAATAACGGATTTCCAACGACGTTCGCTACAAGACCTCAAGGCTACTGTCGGATCGGCACGTGATCTGGAGCCGCAACCGGCTCATGCTTTTTCATCAGGTCGTTTCTTCAGGTGTCCAGACTAGTCTGACTAGTTAGACTGTCGTTATGACGACAATCTATTCCACCTTCGAAGCGAAGGCGCGCTTCTCCGAGATTATTCGTCAAGTGCGGGCCGGTAAGACGATCATGGTCTCCTATCGAGGGGAGCCTGTTGCCGAGGTTCGGTCGATCAAGCCCAAACCCGCGACCATTGAGGAGCGGCTGGAAGCCCTTGAACGGCGGGGCGTCCTGGTGCGCTCGTCAACGCCGAAGCAACCGATCACGACGGTCGCACGGCGACCCGGCGCCCTCAAGCGGTTCCTGGCCGAACGAGGCGAATGAGCGTCGCTTACGTCGATACCTCTGCCGTCGCTGCTATCGCGTTCGGGGAGCCAAACGCGACGGTTCTGGCCCACCGTTTGCGGGGATTCGGTCGCCTTCATTCTTCCAACCTGCTGGAGGCAGAGTTGCGGGCCGCGTTCTCGCGCGAAATGGTCGACTTTTCGGCCGGTCCCATTGCCGGTATCGACTGGGTCTTGCCCGACCGGCCGTTGACGCGTGAGTTCGAGAGAGTCTTGACTGCCGGCTACTTGAAGGGCGCCGATCTATGGCACGTCGCGACGGCTCTTTACGTGGCCACGGACCCCGCCCAGGTCACTTTCGTCACACTCCACGGACAGCAAGCGTCGGTGGCAGAGACGCTCGGGTTCAAGACTCTCCATGGAACGAAACTACAGATGTGAGGAGCCCCGCCTCCGGACATTCCGTGACTGACAGCGTTTCGACCACATGACTCCCGTCCTGGACCGTTTTCAGAGCCTGCACGCCGTCGACTTTGCCTCCATCTTCACCGTTCCTGATCCCGGCCGGATCATGGCGGCTTTCGCCCCGGACTGTTAAGATTCGCCTCACGATCAAGAACCAAAGGAGAATGACTCATGACTGATTCGGCAGACCGGGAGCCGTTGCTCGGGGCCATCTATCCCGACGATGCCTGGGTGGACGTGGAGGCCGACGCGGTGGTGGACGAGTTCCGGCGTTTCATGCCGGCGGGAGTTCGCCTCATGTCCAGCGCCACTCCCATCCGGGACAAGGAAGCCCACGTGCCGGCCGGAATCGAGCTGGCCGAGAACGGCGACATCGAGGAATCGGCCCGGAGGCTCTCCAAGTACGATCCCGATTGCTACGCTTATTACTGCACCACCATCAGCTTCGTCCGGGGCGTGGGAGGAGATCTCGACATCTCGGATCGAATCACCCGCATGACCGGCAAGCCCGCCACCACCACCAGCACCGCCATGATCCGTGCCTTCAGGTCCCTGGGAATCTCCAGCGTCACCCTGGCCAGTCCCTACATGCCCGACGTGGAGGCTCGTTTCATCCAGTTCATCCAGGACCATGGGATCCGGGTGTTGAACAGCCTGGCTCTGAACCTGCCGAAAGACCACTCCATCGTCCCTCCCGAGCGCATCCGGAGATTGGCCGAGACCTCCAACGTCGGGGAGTCGGACGCCGTCTTCGTCGGTTGCACGGGTCAGAAGCTGGCTCTGCACCTGGACGAGATGGAGACCGGACTGGGAAAGCCGGTACTCACGGCGAACCAGGTCACCTCCTGGCACGCCTTGCAGTTGATGGGAATCGAGCCCTGTCTCGAAGGGCGCGGGAGGCTCTTCGCCGGTGGCGTCCTGACGGGCGATTGATTCCGATGTCGAGAGTTGCATGAGACATCCGGGCGCGCCGGTCTGGACCATCCTGCTGATCCTGGCCACCATTCCCTCGCTTCCGGGTCAGGCCGTCCTGGACGTGGGAAGCGAACGCCAGCTCTTCCTGGACGAATTTTGGTTCGACTCCCGGCAGGGGATCCGCCTGATCCGCCACCGGCCTCAACCCCGGGAGGTCACTCTCGCCTGCGTTGAACCGTGGGAGGGCAAGGAACTCCACTACAGCAGCGTGGTCCGGGACCGGGGCCTCTACCGCATGTGGTACCGGGTGGCGGAGAAAGAGCCCCCTTTTCCGGTCTGGACCTGCTATGCCGAGAGCCGGGACGGCATCACCTGGACCCGGCGGAACCTGGGGGTCTATTCCCGCAAGGGCTCGACCCGGAACAACATCATCGGGGACCCCAAGGACTTCACGAACGTCAGCGTCATCGTGGACCCGAATCAGCAGCCGGGCAGTTCGGCCCGCTACAAGATGATCTCCCGGGTGGGGGGGATCTCCGGGTTCATTTCGGGGGACGGCATCCGCTGGCAGCCGGTTCGCACCAATCCGCTGCTCCCTCCCGAAAAAGGTCCCTTCGACAGCCACAACACGCTGCTCTGGGACGACGAGAGAAGGCGGTTCGTCATCTACCTGAGGGGCGTCGACCCATCCGTCGAAGGCCCCTTCAAGGGGGGCCGCCGAGCCATCCGCCGAACCGAGTCCACCGATTTTCTCCATTGGTCCGAACCGGAGCTGGTGCTCGCCGCGGACGAGCGGGACCCGGAGGACCTTCACTTCTATACCAACGCGGCCATCAAGTATTTTCGTGCGGCCCGGGCCTTCCTCATGTTTCCCATGGTCTTGTACCCGGACCGGAGGGAAAACGAAGACGCGCCTCACCCCGGA
This sequence comes from Acidobacteriota bacterium, assembly GCA_022827025.1. Classification (GTDB taxonomy): domain Bacteria; phylum Acidobacteriota; class UBA6911; order RPQK01; family JAJDTT01; genus JAJDTT01. Next base: position 26,068 of record JAJDTT010000047.1, on the reverse strand, counting down.
CTCTCCGACGTCGTGTTCGCCTCCAGCCGGGACGGGGTCCGCTGGGACCGCCTCTTCCGGAAGCCGTTTCTCTCACCGGACCTGGACCCCGACAACTGGGTGGACCGCAATCCCATCATGGGCCACGGGGTGGTGCCCACCGGTCCCGGTGAGATCTCCATGTACTACTCGGAGCTGCTCCGATCGGAGAGAACCCGGATCCGTCGCTGCACCCTCCGGACCGACGGCTTCGTGTCGGTCCAGGGACCCGATTCCGGCTTCGGCGAGTTCACCACCCGGCCCATCCGGTACCGTGGACGGAGACTGGAGCTCAACTACGCCACTTCCGGCGGAGGCAGCGTCCTGGTGGAGCTTCAGGACCAGGACGGAGATCCCCTGGAGGGTCTGAGTCTGGAGGACTGCACGCCCCTGGTGGGGGACAAGATCGACGGTATTGCCAAGTGGAAGGGGGGGGACGACCTCTCTCGGCATGCCGGAAAGCCAGTGCGCCTCCGGGTCCGAATCCGCGACGCCCATCTGTACGCCTTCCGGTTCGTTCCCTAACCAATTGTCCCGTGTTCCACAGCCTGAAATCGTGCCGGTTTTAACACCCGGATCCATGCCGGGCAGCCTGGGAATGACGCCGAGGGGGCTCGGCGCATCGTGGTGACGGTCTCCGAAAGCGAGCCCGCCGGGCGTTGGGACGCCCGGCAGACTCTAAGCTGACTCGTCCTGCGCCGGAGGAAGAGCCAACCGGGGTCCATTCTACTCAACTCAGATTCCGGTTTCAGTCCGGCGCGGACCTTTTTTGCATGGGAATTGTGACGATTCACGGAGTTTGTGACGATTCACGCCTGTATGGGAAGGCTTCCGATCAGGTTGCCGACAGTTCTCCATGATGGATTCCGGGCCCATCGTTGACCGTGGCGCCGCCTCTCGGTCATAGTGATGAGGTGAGGCGGCTGAGAATCGTTTCCGAATCCATTCTCTACCGCAATCCTCATCCCGGACATCAAGCCGTCTGCGCCTATCTCCCCAACGTGGTCCCCATTTCGGAACGGGAACTGCTCTGTTTCTATCGCCTGGGCCAGGCGTTCTACTCGCTGGACGGGAGGTTGGCCGTGCTCCGCTCCCGGGACGGCGGCGAGACCTGGACCGAAGAGGGGGACCTCTGGGACCCGCGACAGGAGCGCGCGCCCCATTCCTACAGCGCTCCCCACGGGACGCTGCTCCGGGACGGGACTCTGCTCCTGGTGGCCCACCGGTTTCGAGCCACGCAGGATCAATTGTTCCGGTTCAATCCCGAGACCGGAGGCCTGAAACCCTTCGAGCTGGTGCTGTTCCGGTCCGAGGACCTGGGTCGAACCTGGTCCCCTCCCCAGGCGATCGAAGTGGGAGGCGGGGGAGTGGCGGACGCCCCGTCCAACGTAATCGAGCTCAATGGCGGTTCCCTGTTCCTGGCGTTGGAGCGCTGGAAATCGTGGGACGACACTTCTCCTCTGCACATCAGGGGCTCTGCCCTGTTCTCCCGGGACGGCGGGCGGACCTGGGGGGAGGAGATCGATTTTCCCAGTGCCTGCGACCCGTCCCGGATGTACTCTCACAGCCGTTACAGCCGGATGCTGGACGGCCGCATCTGCGCCCTTCAATGGACCCAGAGCATCGGCGGACAGGAGAACTATCCCCTCCATTTCGTCCACTCCGACACGACGGGAACCCGTTGGGAGGCGCCCCTGCCCACCACCATCCCCGCCCAGACCAGTTGGGCCGCGGATCTCGGAGAGGGGGTCCTGGCCGCGGCCTACTCGATTCGGGAGCGGATGAAGCCGGGGGTCCTGGTGACTTTGAGCGAAGACGGGGGCCGGACCTGGGACCTGGAGAACCAGGTGATGGTCTGGGACGCCGTGGGGCAGGAGTTCCTGGGCGTCGACCACAAGCCGGAATATCCGGCCAGCCACGACAACATCGCCTTCGGCAAGCCCAATCTGGTTCGTCTGCCGGGAGGAGACCTCCTGGCAAGCTGGTGGTGCACGCAAGCCTGCATCACCCACATCCGTTGCGCCCGTTTGACAGTGGAGGAACAAATGCCATGAGAAAAACACTGTCCGTGGGTCCGATGCTCGCCGCCGCCCTTTTCCTGCTGTCCGGGGCCGTCCAGGCGGACGAAGTGGAGATCGAGAAGGGGATCTTCATTTCAGCCGCCTCCCTGGTCCGGAGGGATCTCCCCGACGACTTCCCCTACCAGGTCTTCCATGAGGGTTTTGCCGTCGTCCGGGTTCAGGTCCGCAACGCTTCCACCGCCCAAGTTTTCTCGCTGGACCCGGAACGGATGACCATCCACAACCCCAAGGGAAAGACCATAAAACGCGTCAGCGCCGCCGAGCTCACTCCCAAGATGGTCAAGTACTACCAGGGCGGGGGCGGCGGCCCCGGCGTCAGCCTGACGACCTCGGCCGGCGGACCCGTCTTCAATCCCCGCCAGCGTCCTTACGGAGAGAGACGGACCACGATCGGTGGCGGTGGTGGCCCGGGCATCATCCACGTGGGGAAGGTGAAGGAACTCCGGGAACTGCTGGACCGGTACGAGATCCAGGCGGTCAACGTGGCTCCCGGCCAGACCATCGAGGGTTTCTTCTACCTGAAGAGCAAGAAGAGCGGCAACCGCCTCATCGGCGGCCAGGTCCGGCTGCCCGGCAACCGGACCGTCGGCTTCTGACACGTTGACAACTCGTGGTGAAAGTCCCGCGAGCACCGAGACCGTTCCTGCGCCCGCCGGACAAGGCGCGATTCGGGTGCATGTAGGGGCGACCCTTGTGGTCGCCCTCCCGAATCGCAACGCCGTCCGCCGGGATGCAGGGACGGTCGAATGCCGTGACGACTTCTGCCACGGGCTGTTGAGCCCGCTTCAGTCTGCCTTGGGCGCCACCGTGACCGTAACGGGCAGAGTCGTGTAATCGGCCGATTCCGCCTTGGCGCCGCTCCTCCGCCTGCGGACGGCCTCGCTCTTGACCCGCCCCACGGCCAGCAACGGAAACGTCATGGGCTCCACCCAGGGGTCCGCTCTCAGCTTCAGGGTCCGGCTCGTCTCGTCCTTCGAGATCACGATTCCGTTGGATCCGCTGTCCTCGACCCAGATGCCGGCCGGCCGGTTCTGGAGGATGAAGGGCACGTCCAGGCGGAAACCGTGATTCCGCTGGATGTGAATCGTCAACCGGATGTTCTCGCCGGGCCGGATCACCGGGTTGGGCGGTTCGATCCGCGGAACGATGGGGGGAGTGGGCGCCAGGGACACCAGGTTCAGGGGTTCCGCCGGGTCGGCGGCGGCTCTGCGGACGGTTCGCTCGCCGATGACGGCTTCGCCCACCACCCGGAGGTGCACCGGCTCTTCCGGCTCCCGGGCGGTTGCCAGGGCCGAGAGAACCAACGTGGTGACCAACTCCCGGGGCCGGATCAGGCCCCGGGTGGCGTGAAATCCCGGAGGCAGGCCCTCCACCCGGACCCGAACAGGTCCCTCGAACCCCTCCATGCGGGCGGCGGAAACGGTCAGGGGCACCCTTCCTCCCCTTGGAATGTTGGGGTTTCGGGCGCCGGTGGCCCGACCGTCCACGTAGAGCAGAAATCCGTCGTCCAGAAAGAGCCGGAAGTCGGGTTCGGCCGGCCGGATGGTGAGGCGGTACGCATGCCGGGGCCCTCCGGCGCCGCCCAGGCCGCTCAAGTGAGCCAGGTAGGTTCCGTCTTCGGGAGGCCGGAACAGGAGATAGGAGTCCTTCCCCCTCAGAGGTCCCCCGTCGTCGTTCCGGCAGGGGAGGGTCACGGCAGGATAGAGTTCCTCGTTCACGGGAGTGCCGGGGTCCCGCACCAGGACCTTGTGGACGCTCCCGTGGGCCGGGTGGTTCTGAGGATCCGTCCCCAGCCAACTGATCCGCTTTCCCAGGATGCCCTGGGCCACGGAGAAATGGTCCGCACGGCGGATGGAGCGTTCCAGCCGGATCAACTCCCTCCGGTCCAGGAGCACGAAATCCAGAGGGTAGTAGCGGGTGCCGTCCTTCAATCCGAAGCGGTTCAGCAAGAGGGCGCTGGCGCTGAACTTGCTGTCGTGAAAGTCTTCGGACAGCACTTCCAGGACGGCCCCGGCAACCGGCCGCCCTTCCCGGTCCAGCACTTGGAGAACCGAGTCCAGAGGAGACAGGAGGCGGCGGGCCCGGACTTCCAGAACCAGGGTGTCTCCCCGGCGAGCCGGGAAAGAGAACAGGTCTCCGTCCCCGGGAACGCCGGTGCGGCCGTTCACCGTCACCGGAACCGGCACGTTCTGGGCCGTTTCCGGGGCGTCGTTGGGTTCCTTCTCCAAGACCTCCGGGTTGTCCCCCAAGGCTACGGGCAAGGTGTTGAGCGTCGGTCCCTGAGGGGTCTGGAGCCGGAACCGGAGAGTGTCCTTCCCTGAATTCGGAGGGAGATCGTCCCGGCCGATCGTTCTTTGGGCTCCCAGGTTGTATCCGGTGACGGCCAGCTCTTCCCGGCTCCCGCGGTTCAATCCCAAGGGGAAAACGCCCGTCAGGAAGGGGATCTCCCCCACGGTCAGGCGATAGGCGAAAGTGCGCCCTCCCCGTCCCGCCCGGTCGGAGATGCGAACCTGGTATTCGCCGTCCCGAGGGCAGGTGTAGGCCAACACCGAGTCGACGCTTCCGGGGAAGAAGTTGTCGTTTCGAGCCAGGAGCCGTCCCTCGCCGTCCATCAGTTCCAGCACCGAGTCCAGCCGGGATCCCAGGGAGGACGCTTCCACCCGGAAAACCAGTTCCTGTCCCGACTCGCCACGGAACCGGAAAACGTCTCCCCGGGACCCTCGGCCGAGCCGTCCCTCGACGGTGACGGGAAGCGTGATCTCGCGGCCGCCGGCAGGTTTCTCCTCCGGCTTCATGGCTTCGATCTGGGGAAGCCCTCCCAGGGCGAAGCGCACCCAGTTGCTGGTGCCGTAACGGGTCTTCATCCGGAATCCATGGCTTCCGGTTTCCGCCTGGGGATCCACGTCCAGGCGAATCCGGACCCGTTGCCGGGGGGTTCGATAGGGAGGATTGGGAGCCGGTTCGATTTCCGTGACGGTGGCCTCGACCCCCTTCCGGCTGAAGATGAGGCGCGGAGAATCCTCCAGGTTGATCCCCTCCACGGTGATCCAGGTCGAGGCGCCGGCTCGGGCCCCCAGGTGGCTGACGTGGTAGACGATGGGGGAGGGGGAGAATTCCAGCACGGCGGCGCGTTCTCCGGCCGGGAACCCCGGAATCTGGAGCAGGAGACTGAGTGTCAGGCTGCCGGCGTGAGTTCGCATCAGTGGTTGAAGAGAAATTCCTTGCTGGTGAGTATGCCGTGGGCCAGGTCCACCAGTCCGTTCCGCTCCGCTGCCGAATTTCCGCCGCCGGAAGGGACGGGACCCAAAGTTTCCATCAGCTCCCTCATCTCCTCATCAGCCGGAGGCCGGCTCAGGGCGGCCCAGTACAGGTTCCGGATCACCTCCTGCCGGGACTGTCCCCCGGCCAGAGACCGGCTCAGGAATCCCGATTCGGATTGGAGCTTCCGGTGGAGCCCTTCTCCATGGATCAGGTGAAGCGCCTGGTTCACCGTAGGCTCCTTCACCCGCTCGGCTTGGGCGTTGATCTCCCGTGCCGGCCGGCCGAACGTCGAGAGAAAGTTGGAGGCCACCCGGGTATCCGGGAGCTGGAGGGCCCGGGTGCCGGAGGGGAATCCGGGGAAGCGCTCCGGGACGCCCGTGACCTGGCAGATCATGTCCAGGATCACCTCGGCGGGTAGCCGCCGGACGCGGAACCGGGAGTGGTACTTCTCCGCCAGTTCCGGCGAACCGGGGCCTCCGGCGCTGGCCTGGTAGGTCGCCGAATTCATGATGGTCCGGATCAGGTGCCGGAGGTCGAAGCCGTGTTCCGTAAAATCCCGGACGAGCGCGTCCATCAGGTCTTCGTTGGATGCGGGGTTGGTCTGCCTGAGGTCGTTCACCGGCTCCACGAGCCCCCGTCCCAGAAAGTGGTGCCAGACCCGGTTCACGGTGGCTCGCAGGAAGTAGCGGTTCTCCGGCGAGGTCAGCCAGGCGGCGAAATGTTGCCGCCGGCTGCCGGGGGCGTTCCCGGCGATGGGGTCTCCCTCCAGAGGGCGTGGCGGGAGAGCGTCTTGCCGTCCCGGGAAGGGGACTTCTCCGTTGCGGCTCTCGAAGATGATCACGTCTCCCTGGTCTCCCGGTTTGCGCCCCACCCGGGAGAAGAAGCTGGAGAGCCCGTAGTAGTCCTCCTGCGTCCACTTGTCCAAGGGGTGATTGTGGCAGCGGGCGCAGGCCACGGAGATCCCCAGGAAGGTGTGGGTGAGGTTTTCCGTCGCCTTGGTGGCCTCGTCGTGCATCACCCAGTAGTTGGCGGCCCCGTTGCTGGTGTTGCTCCCCGTGGCCGTGACGATCTCCCGGACGAAGCGGTCCCAGGGCTTGTTCTCGGCCACGCTCCGGCGAATCCAGTCGTAGAAGATCCGGTAGGCCGGCGATCTCAGCTTGCTGCGGGAGACCAGGAGCAGGTCGCACCACTTGTAGGTCCAGTAGTCCACGAACTCGGACCGCTCCAGCAGCGAATCGACCAGCCGGGCCCTCTTTCCCGGGTTCGTGTCCTCGACGAACTGCCGCGCCTCCCCGGCGCCGGGCAGGACCCCGAGGGCGTCCAGGTAGGCCCGGCGGACGAAATGGTGATCGTTGGAGAGGCGGTAGGGAGGCAGCCCCAGGTCTTCCAATTTTTCCAGGACCAGCTCGTCGATCCGGTTGTGGCGGGGAGCCCGGGCATAGTCGTCCGGGCCGTGCCCTTCCGTCATCGGAATCGTGACCCGGACGGACGCCACCTGGTCCAGGCACCAGACGGAGACGTGGGCCTCTCCCTGGCCCAAGGCTCGGGCCGATCCCGCCGCGTCCACGCCGAGAATGCCCGAATTGGTGGAGGAGAATTTGGCCCAGTGGGTCACGTCCTCCCGCGACCCGTCATCGAATACGGCCTGAACCAGGACTCCGTGCCGTTGACCAGGTTGGAGGCGGAGGTGCGAAGGGATCACCCGGAGGCTTGCGGCCCGGCGGTCCGTCGGCCGCGGGGGCGCGGCGCCCGTGGCGATCCACTCCGACAGCACCTGGTAATCCCGGGACGGCACCGTCAAACGCCGGCCTCCACCGTGGGGGACCGCCAAAGTGGGCTTCAGGAGAACGAGGCTCCGAGCGGGTTGCAGCGTCAGGACTCGCCGACCCGCTCCCTCCCGGGTGAGCGCCGCGTGGTCCGCCTCGGGAGCATAGCCCCTCAGGCTCAGCTTCAGGTAGTTCTGCCCCGAGGCCGCCCCGTGGCAGGGACCGGAATTGCATCCGGCCTTGGTAAGCGCCGGCAGCACGTGGTTTCGAAAGCTCCAACGAAAGGGTTTCGCGGACCCGCGAACCCGGATGCGGGCGCTCGCCTTCCGTCCGTCCGGGAGATGGGCCCAGAGGGTGGCGCTTCCGTCCGAGACGGCCGCGATCGTGGAGGGTTCCTCCAGCGCGGCAACCGCCGGGTCGGAAACCACGAAACGCGCTTCGCCGGTCCGGTCCCGGACCGATCCTCCTCCGCCCGCCGGCTCCACCACCAGCAACCGTTGGGTGGCCTTGGGCCCCGAGAGGACGATCTCCTCCGGAAGCAGCTTGAGAGCCTCGGGCCCGGCTTGGAGGAGCGCACCCGCCAGCAGACAGGAAATCCAGGTCATCAGCCGCCAAAGAGCTCGTGAATCGGCTCCACGCCGATGTCCACGATGGGGATGGGCCGGCTCTGGGGGCCGGGCAACTCGGTGTGGAGATCGATTCCCAGGGCCTTGTAGATGGTGGCCAGGACCTCCTGGGGTCCCACGGGCCGGTCGCGGGGTTCCGCCGCGATTCGATCCGAAGAACCGACCACCTGCCCGCCCTGAATTCCTCCTCCCGCCAGGATGATGGTGGAGACCGAGGGCCAGTGGTCCCGTCCCCCGGCCGGGTTGATCTTGGGGGTCCGTCCGAATTCTCCCATGGCCACCACCAGGGTCTCCTCCAGCAGGCCCCGGTCCTGGAGGTCCTCGATCAGGGAGGTGTAGGCGTTGTCGAACATGGGTCCCAGCTTGTCCAGCTCGGTGATGGGGCTGAAGGGGGACGAGCCGTGGACGTCCCAGGAGACGCCGCCCCCGAAATCGTCGAACATGTTGATGGTGACGAAGCGGACGCCCGCCTCCACCAGGCGCCGCGCCAGGAGGCAGCTCTGGCCGAACCGGTTCCGCCCGTAGCGGTCCCGCAACTGGTCTTCCTCCGACTTCAGGTCGAACGCCGCCCGGGCCTTGGCCGAAGAGACGATGCTGTAGGCCTGGTGGTAAGCGGAATCGAGGAGCCGGGTCGAGGCGCCGCCCTCTTCAAACGTGCGGAAAGCGCGGTCGACCACGTTCCGGAAGGACCGGGCCCGTTCCACCCGGATGGCGGAGACGTATTCCGGGGGGACCAGGTCCTGAATCCGGAAATCGTCCCGGGAGGGATCCGAGTGGATCAGGAAAGGGTCGTGGGTCTTGCCCAGGAAACCGGCGGACTGTCCCTTGCGGGAGGTCAGCGGGATGGGAAGGACCAGGTGAGGAGGCAACTCGGAATCGGCGCCCTTCAGAAAACCGGTGGCGGAGCCCAGATTGGGGTAGACGATCCCAGGAGAGAAGGTCTGGCCCGTCTGGACCAGGTAGTGGGCCAGAGGATGGGCGGGGACATTGTGATGGAAGGACCGCACCAGGGCGTAACGGTCCGCATGGCGGGCCATTCGGGGGAAGATCTCCGAGATCCGAATCCCGGGGACGTTGGTGGGGATGGGCCGGTAGGGCCCGCGGACCTCGGAGGGCGCCTCCGGCTTCATGTCCCAGGTGTCCATCTGGGAGGGGCCGCCCACCAGGAAGAGAAAGATGCAGTTGACGTCGCGGCTCCGGTCCACGGCGCCCCGGGCCTCGAGCCCGCAGAGGTCGGCGAGGCTCAGGCCCAGGCAGGACAGGGCTCCCGCATGGAGGAAGTCACGCCGGTTCAGACCGTCGCAGAAGGGAACCGGGTGCGGGGTGTCCAAGCGAAACATTTTTTATTATCAACAATTTAGCAATGCCTGGAAGAGGGAGTCAATCGCCTGCGGCGCGGTCGAGCGGCTCCATCAACGACAGCTTCAGATGAGTGGCCTGCCCTGGGGAGTGGTAGACGCGGTGCGTCGCCCGGATGAAGTCCTCGGCCTTGGCCTTGAAGATGTTGGGAACGTATTTCTGGGGGTTCCGGTCCACCAGGGGAAACCAACTGCTCTGGATCTGGACCATGATCCTATGGCCCGCCTTGAAAGTGTGGAAGACGTCCTGAAGGGGAAGCCGGACCCGGGTCGGACGGCCCGGCTCGAAGGGCTCCGGGTGCTCGTACGAATTCCGGAAACGTCCCCGGATCACCTCGCTCCGGATCATCATCTGGTAGCCCCCCATCCGAACCTGCCTGGGGTTGGGATCGTTGTCGGGGGCCGAGTCGGGAAGTACGTCGATGAGCTTCACCACCCAGTCGGCGCCCCCGGCCGTGGTGGAGACCCAGAGCTCCGCCTCCAGCGGTCCGGCGACGGTCAGGTCCTGCTCCAGAACCGGGGTCTGATAGGCCAGCACGTCGGGGCGTCGGGCCGCGAACCTCTGGTCGTCGGTCATGTATTCCCGGGTCATTCCAGGAGAGATGTCCTGACTGAAGGGGACCGGCTTGGCCGGGTCGCTCACGTATTCGCCGAAGCTCCCCTCGCCCGTCTCGGGAGGTTGCGGGGAAAGGTTTCCCTGGGCCCGAAGGTAGAGGCGGTACGGTGTCAGCGAGGAGGGAGGCCAGGAATCGAAGGTCCGCCACCGGTTGGCGCCGGTTTCGAAGACGTAGGCTTCGGGGAGGTCCGCCTTGCCCATTTCTTTCAGGTGGTAGCGGAAGAAGGGACGGATGATCCGCTCCCGGTAGAAGTCGGAGGTGTCGAAGCCGAAGCGGGCATTGCCCAGACCCGTCCCCGGCCGCCTGCCCCAGTCGCCGTGAGCCCACGGGCCCATGACCAGCACGTTGGAAATGTCGGGATTGTTCCGCTCTACTGAGCGGTAGATCTCGAGCGGACCGTAGAGATCCTCGGCGTCGAACCAGCCCCCCACGGTCATCACGGCGCAACGAACGTTCTTGAGATGCCGGACGATCCCGCGCTTGCTCCAGAAGGCGTCGTAGCGGGGGTGCTCCATCATCTGGTTCCAGAACTCGATCTCTCCCTTCAGGTGGACCCGGTTGATGTTCGACAGGGGGCCCAGGTCAAGGAAGAACTGGTATCCGTCCGGCGTTCCGTATTCGAAGGGGACCAACGGTTCGGTGGTGGGCTTGGGCCGGGGTTTGGCGTGCCGGGCGAAAAAACTGAAGGCATGGGCCAGAAAGAAGGCGCCGTGGTGATGAAAGTCATCGAAATAGAAGTCGCCAATGGGGGCCTGCGGAGACGCCGCCTTCAGCGCCGCGTGGGTGTCGATCATCCCGGCCGCCGTATAGAAGCCGGGGTAGGAGATGCCCCACTGGCCCACCCGTCCGTTGTGTCCCGGGAGGTGAGTGATGAGCCATTCGATGGTGTCGTAGGTGTCGGTGCTCTCGTCGATGTCCTGGGCGGTGCGTTTCTCTTCCAGATGCGGCGTCAACTGGACGAATTCCCCCTCCGACATATATCGGCCCCGGACATCCTGGTAGACGAAGATGTATCCGTCCCGGGCGAATTGGGGCGTGGGTCCCAGGGAGGGCCGGTAGCGGTCCGCCCCGTAGGGCCGGGAACTGTACGGTGTCCGGTAGAGCAGGATCGGATAGGTCCGGGAACGGTCGTTGGGCAAATACACGGCGGTGAAGAGCCGGACGCCGTCCCGCATGGGGATCCGGTACTCAAATTTGCCGTAGTTGGACCGGATGTATTCCTTTGGGCCCATCTCCTGGCCGGAGAGGGGGAGAAAGGTCCAAATGAACGGGAGCAACAGGATCGTTTTCTTCATGGCATCGTTCGCGTGTATTCCAAATACTATCAGGAGGGGCGTGTTTCACGCGCCCACTGGGAGGGGCGTCTGGAGGGGCGTCTTTCAGGCGCCCACTGGGAAGGGCGTCCTTCCGGGCGCCCGCTGGGAAGGGCGTCTTTCAGGCGCCCCGTCATCTTCACCCAATTGTCACTCTGGAGAACCGGCGCCTGGAAAGACGCCGCTCCCAGACCGGCGCCTGGAAAGACGCCGGTCCCAGTCGGCGCATAAAATACGCCGCTCCTCGGCGCATAAAATACTCCGCTTCTCGGCGCATAAAATACTCCGCTCCTCGGCGCGTGAAACACGCCGCTCCCCGCCCCTCCAACTGTATTCGCGGCGGCGGCGCTGCTATCCTGTGGCCCCCATGCCTGATTCCGAGGGGTACCGCTCCGGTCGACATTTTCTCCAGATCCCGGGTCCCACCAACGTCCCCGAGCGGGTTCTGCGAGCCATGTCCCGCGCCACCGAGGACCATCGGGGGCCGGAATTGGCGCAGTTGACCCTGAAAGTCCTGCGCCGTCTGCAAACAGTTTTTAAGACCCGGGGCCCGGTCCTCCTCTATCCCTCCTCCGGGACCGGCGCCTGGGAAGCGGCCCTGGTGAACACGCTCTCTCCCGGGGACCGCGTGCTCATGTTCGAGACCGGTCACTTCGCGGTGCTCTGGTCCCAACTGGCCCGCCGTCTGGGGCTGGATGTCGAGCTGGCGCCAGGAGACTGGCGCCGTGGCGTAAACCCGGCCGAGGTCGAGTCCCGGCTGTCCCGGGACGCCTCCCACCGTTTCCGGGCCGTGGGCCTCGTGCACAACGAGACCTCCACCGGGGTCACCAGCAACGTGGCGGCGATTCGCCAGGCCATGGACCGGGCCGGGCACCCGGCCCTGCTCCTGGTGGACACCATCTCCTCGCTGGGTTCCATCGACTACCGCCATGACGAGTGGGGGGTGGACGTAACCGTCGCCGCCTCGCAAAAGGGACTGATGCTGCCTCCGGGCCTGGGATTGAACGCCCTGAGCGAAAAGGCGCTGGCCGCCGCCGAGCAGGCCCGGTCGCCGCGATCCTACTGGGACTGGAAGCCGGCGTTGAAGGAGAACGCCAAGGGGTTCTTCCCCTACACTCCCGCATCGAATCTCCTCTACGGGCTGGACGTTGCCCTGGACATGCTCCTGGAGGAGGGGCTGGAGAACGTCTTCGCCCGTCATTCCAGGTTGGCCGAGGCGACGCGGCGGGCAGTCCAAGGCTGGGGTCTGGAACTCCAGGCGCTCGACGCGGGCGAATACTCCGATTCGCTGACGGCGGTCCGCCTGCCCGACGGTCACGACGCGGACCGGCTGCGGAAGCTGATCCTGGAGCGTTTCGACATGTCTCTGGGCACGGGCCTGGGGAAGGTGCGCAAGCGGGTCTTCCGGATTGGACATCTGGGCGACTTCAACGAGCTGATGCTGGCGGGGACCCTCTGCGGCGTGGAGATGGGGCTGGATCTGGCGGGCATCCCCCACCGCGCGGGGGGCGTCGGCGCGGCGCTGAACTATCTGGCCCGAACCCCTTAATCGGACGAAGCCATGGATCCGTCCCGGCAGGCCATCTCCGATCCCGTCCTCGCCCTGGCCGGTTTCTTCGCCGTCGTGGTGCTGCTCCTCTTCCTGGCGGCCCGCTGGAAGTGGCACGTCTTCCTGGCGCTCATGGTTCCCCTCCTGCTGCTGGGCCTCATGCCGGGAGTCCAGCGCTCCGTCTTCATTCAGGCCTTCCAGGAAGGCTTCGGCAACACCCTGGGGAAGATCGGCGTGGTCATCGTCCTGGGCTCCGTCATCGCCGAGTTCCTCCGGCACACCGGCGCCATCCAGGTCATCACGCGGTCCATGGTGAACCTGGCGGGGGCGCACCGCATGCCCCTGGCACTGACCCTGAGCGGCTTCGTCCTGGGGGTGGCCATCTTCTCGGACGTGGCCTACGTCATTCTGAACCCCCTGGTCCACTCCGCCGCCCGGATCATGGGCGTCGGCATGGGAGTCATGTCCATCGGCCTGGTCTCCGCGATCCAGTTGACTCACGCCGTGGTCCCTCCCACGCCGGGTCCGCTGGCGGCCGCGGCCCTGGTGGGGGCCGACATCGGCCGGACCATCATCTACGGCAGCCTCGTCTGCCTGGCCGGGTCCCTGGCCGGTTGGATCTGGGGCCAGTACCTGGTGGGGCCCCGCCTCCGGACGCTTCCTTCCGAGGAGTTCTCGAAAGATCCGGTCTCGGAGGAGGAAATGGCGGCCCATCCGGGCACCTTGCGGTCCTACGCTCCCATCGCGGTGCCGGTGGTGTTGATTTCGAGCCAGAGCGTGGTCCGTTTCCTGCTGGAGGAGGGTCACCCGGCGCGCCGGATCCTGGAGTACCTGGGATGGCCCGTGGTGGCGCTGTCCATCGGACTGGTCCTGGCCTGGTGGAACATCCGGAGCCCCGAGGACCGGAAGTCCGCCAAATCCGGTTGGATCGAGGACGGACTCCGGGCCTCCGCCATGATCCTGGTGGTCACCGGCCTGGGCGGCTCCCTGAGCGCCATCCTCAAGGCGACGCCGGCGGTGGGAGTGCTGGCCGAGGCCTTCGCGGCGTCGGGACTGCCGGCGATTTTGCTGCCCTTCGTCATCGGGGTGTTGGGGAACATGATCACCGGGTCCACGACCGTGGGCGTCATCACGGCGGCGTCCCTGGTGGCGCCCATGCTGGACGACCTCTCGCTGTCGCCCGAAGCCGCCATGCTGGCCGGGGCCTGCGGGTCGGTGATCATCAAGTATGTCAACAGCAGCTATTTCTGGGTCTGCACGTCGCTGAGCGGGCTGCCGGTGAGAGAAGCCATCTGGGGCTACGGCGGCGGCACGCTGGTGGGGGGAGGAGTCTCCTTCGCCGTGGTCTACCTGCTGTGGGCGGTGGGGATCCTCTGATCGGCCGCGCAGGCTCCTAGGAGAGAGTTTCATGCAGTCATCTCGCAGAACCGTCATCGAGCCGGAGGGGATTCCGGCGCCGACGGGCCAGTACTCCGAGGCCATCCGTGCGCGGGGAGGCCATTTCCTGTTCATCGCCGGACAGGTGGCCCAGAATTCCAAGGGGGAGATCATCGGCAAAGGAGACGCCGAGGCGCAGACCCGGCAGGTGTTCACCAATCTGGGCCTCATCCTGAAGAGCGCGGGAGCCTCGTTTCAGGACGTGGTGGAATTCACCACCTACCTGGTGGGCGTCGAATCGGTGCGGCCCTTCCTGAAGGCGCGGTCCGAGCTCTTCGTCGACCTCTACCCCAACGCCGACTATCCCGCCAACACCCTGATCAACATCGAGTCCCTGGGCGGGTCCGACGCCCTGGTGGAGATCAAGGCCGTGGCGGTCCTTCCATGACCCCGGCATTCAAGGCATGGAAACCGAATCCCTGAGCAAGACCCTCGAATCGACCCTCCGCTCCGCCCTCCAGGGAGAGGTCCGCTTCGACCGGATCTCCCGTGCCATCTATTCCACCGACGCCAGCATCTACCAGATCATGCCCCAGGGCGTGGTCGTCCCCCGGTGCGTGGAGGACGTGATCCGGACCGTCCGCACCTGCCGCCGCTACGGCGTACCCATCACCGCCCGGGGCGGAGGCACCTCCCAGGCGGGTCAGGCCATCGGCAGCGGTGTCCAACTGGACTTCTCCAAGTACATGAACCGGATCCTGGATCTGGACGTGGAGGGCCGGACCGTGGTGGTGGAGCCGGGAATCGTCCTGGACGAACTGAATCTCGCCCTCAAACCCCACGGCCTGGTGCTGCCTCTGGACCTGTCCACCTCGAACCGGGCCACGGTGGGAGGCGCCATGGCCAACAACTCGGCGGGGACCCGGTCCGTGGTCTACGGCAAGACCATCGACTACGTCCTGGAGCTGGACGTGGTGCTCTCGGACGGGAGCGTGGTCCACTTCGCTCCCGTGGCCAAGGAAGACCTGGACGCCCGCTGCCGGGCCAGCGACCTGGAGGGTCACTGCTACCGGATGGTGCGCTACCTGGCGCGCCGCAACGCCGCGGAGATCGACCGGCGCTATCCCAAGATTCTGCGCCGCGTCGGCGGCTACAACCTGGACGATTTCGTTCCCACGGCCGACTCCTTCAACCTCTCGCGAATCATGGTGGGGTCGGAGGGCACCCTGGGCCTGGCCGTGGCGGCCAAGCTGCGGCTGGTCCCTCTTCCCAAGCGCCGGGTGCTCTGCTCGGTCCAGTTCGACGGGGTTCTGGACTCCCTGGACGCCGTGTCGCCGATTCTGGAGCACGGCCCCTCGGCGGTGGAACTCCTGGACCGCTTCATCCTGGATACCACCAAGGGCAAGACCGAGTACGAACCGTTGCGCGACTTCATCCAGGGGGATCCCGGAGGCGTCCTGCTGGTGGAGTTCACGGGGGACACGCTGGAAGAGTTGGCCGGGCGGGTCGACCGCCTGGAAGCGGATCTGGCGAGCCGGGAAATGGGCAGCCACTTTCACCGGGCGCTGGAGCCGGACGCCCAGGCCCGCATCTGGCGGTTGCGGAAGGCCGGGCTCGGCTTGTCCATGTCGCAGCGGGGAGACGCCAAGGCCCATTCCTTCGTGGAGGACACGGCGGTGGCGCCGGAGAACCTCAAGGAGTACATCCGGCGCTTCATGGGGGTGCTGGAGCGCCACCAGACCCGGGCGGGATTCTACGCCCACGCCTCGGTCGGCCTGCTCCACGTCCGTCCGGTGGTGGATCTCAAGACCGCGGACGGAGTGGACAAGTTCGCCCTCATTGCCAACGAGGTCGCGGACCTGGTCCTGAAATACGGCGGCGCCCTTTCGGCCGAGCATGGGGACGGCCTGGTCCGGAGCCCGTTTCAGGAGAAGATGTACGGCCCGGTCCTTTACCGGGCCTTCCGCCGGCTCAAGGCGGCCTTCGATCCCGCCGGCGTCTTCAATCCGGGCAAGATCGTGGACGCGCCGCCCATCACCGACAACCTCAAGTTCGGGACGGAATACACGACGCGCGAGGTGGAGACCGTCTTCGACTTTTCCGACTACGGCGGCATTTCACGGGCCGCCGAGCAGTGCAGCGGGGTCGGCGCCTGCCGTCAGAGCCTGCGAGCCACCATGTGCCCCTCCTATCGGGCCACCCGGGACGAAATGGACGTCACCCGCGGCCGGGCCAACGCCCTGCGGCTGGCCATCTCTGGGCAATTGGGTCCCGACGGGTTGGCCAACAAGGACCTGTATCCGGTCCTGGACCTCTGCCTGGAGTGCAAGGCCTGCAAGACCGAGTGTCCCACCAGCGTGGACATGGCCCGGCTCAAGAGCGAGTTTCTGCACCACTACTACGCCCGCCACGGCGCTCCCCTCGGGGCCCGGGTCGCTTCCCGCATGGATCTGCTGGCGCGCCTGGGAAGCCGCCTGGCGCCGGTGTCCAACTGGCTCTCCGCCTCCTCCGTGAGCCGCTGGTTGAACGAAAAGTTGTTGGGCCTGGACCGCCGTCGCCGGCTCCCCGACTTCGCCGGCCGGACCTTTCTCGACTGGTGGGCGCGCCGAAATGGAGGCTCTGCGGCGGCGGACAAAGGTGACGTGGCCCTGTTCGCCGACACCTTCACCAACTACTTCGAGCCGCAACATGGAGTGGCCGCGGTGCGGGTGGCGCGGCGCCTGGGGGCCCGGGTCGTCGTGCCTGCACGGGTCTGCTGCGGGCGGCCCCTCATCTCGAAGGGGTTTCTGCGGCAGGCGGCCCGTCAGGCCGAAGCCACCATCCGGACCCTGACCCCCCTGGCGCGGCGGGGCATTGCCATCGTCTTCTGCGAGCCCAGTTGTTATTCGGCCGTCCGCGACGATCATCCGCACCTGGTGCCCGAATCGATGCGGGAACAGGCTCAAGCCGTGGCCCGGGCGGCCCGAACCTTCGAGGAGTGGTGCGGCGAGGCGCTGGAGGCCCTACCGGAAGAGGAGGTGGGCAGGCTGCTGGGACACGGACATCCGGAGTCCTCGCAGATTCTGCTCCACGGCCACTGCCATCAGAAGGCCCTGGTGGGCATGGGACCGGCCGTCGAACTCCTGTCCCGGATCCCGGGAGCGCAGGTCACTCCCCTGGACAGCGGCTGCTGCGGCATGGCCGGGATGTTCGGCTACGAGCGCAAGCACTACGACGTATCCCGAGCGGTGGGAGAGTTGCGCCTCTTTCCGGCTCTCCGGGAAGCCGCCTCCGGGACCGCGGTGGTGGCGCCCGGTTTCTCCTGCCGGCACCAGATCGATCACTTCACCGATCGACAGGCGGTCTCCACCATGGAACTGCTGGCGTCGTTGATGGGAAACGCACCCTATAGATAGAGGTGCAACTGTGCCATGAACGTTTTCGTGTGAATGTCGCCGAACCGGAAGTGGTCGCGGTAGTAGGACAGGCTCACGTGCCAGTGGGTCCGCGGATAGAAGTCCAGGCCGTACACCATGCGGCGCACTTCCCCCCAAGGGTCCCTGTCGGTCCAGCGCACCTGCGGCGACACTCTCAGCCAGATCCCCCGCCACACTTCCAACGACGTCTGGTTGGCGAATATGTACGACTGATCGCTCCGGGCCAGCCTCCGGAGCCGGCGGTCGGCGTGGGTCCAGGTGACCAGCCAGGGCACCGGGGCGTATCCGAAGGACACGCCGGTGTGCGTGCTCCGGGGACCGAAGTCCGTCTCGCCACGGTACAGCAGCGATCCCGCGACGACCGTGCGCGGGTTGAGCTCGAACTGGTACCGGCCGCTCACGGTGAATGCTGCCCGGCCGTTGCCGTCGATGAGCGAATCGGCGCGGCCTGGACCGACCGACAGTTGCAGCAGCGATCGATCGAGCGATACCCCCACCTCCACCCCGTAGACCTGATCGTCCTGCGCGAGGTCCGGACCCTCGCGGGAGAATGAGGTGTGATCCGCGAACCGAACGCCGTAGGCCGGCAGAAAGCGCCCCCCTCGCACGCTCAGCGCATCGCTGACCTGGTATGCAACCCAATGCTCATAGGAGACAAATTCACCGCCTCTTACGGGCTTGCGTCCTACGCTCCCGTAGGCTGTCCATCGATCTCGCTGCCAGGCGGCCTGCAGATCGAGGTTCATCAGGAAATTGCGGTCGTCCAATTCGATGCCGGGCACTGTTACCCCTACGTGCGAGGGCCGGAGGTCGAGGCCGAGTTGCAGGGGGGAGTCGCTCCCCAGGGCGCCGTACAGGAAGGATTCCTCGCTCCGGCCCGCTCCCGGGGACGCCGCGCCGGCCGCTCCGCGCCGGCCGAACGTCGAGATCTCCTCCCGCGACAGCGACCGTCCGTAAGGTGTGAGCAACCCCCCGCCCGATGGCGAGTAGTGGCAGGCCGTGCATCGCGGGTACTGCTTGGAGAGGAATATCGGTTCGGCGGATGCCGGGGTCATGCTCCAACCGCCGAAGAGCGCGGCGGCTGCGAGACCCGTTCCCAAGCTTCGGCGTAACGTTGTTGTACGGATCATCGGGAGTCACCGGAGGGAGAGGTGTCGCTTACCGCGTCGAAGATGACGAGGATTCCGACTTCGTCGCGCACACCGACGCCCAGATAGCGGGGAGGTGGGATGTCGAACCCCTTCAAGCTCAACGAGAACGCCGCTTCCACGCGAAGCCGCCCGTCGTGCCGGCTCAGTTCCGCCTCGCCCTTGATGGCCCTTTCGACCCCGTGCAGCGACAACGTTCCCGAGAACGGCGTCTTGTGGCGAGCGGCATCCGGCGGGAGTGGGACAGCCAGTTCGATGCCGGTCAGGGCGGCGTGCCGGAACCGCTCACCGCGGGCCACTTCCAGATAAGTCTCCCGCAGGTGGTTGTTGCGCAGTTCGATGCCGGTGTCGAGGGGAACGAGGTCGACCTGGAGTGCGCCCGCATAGGACGCTTCGGACCCGGTTCGCCGCAAGGTTCCGGAAATCGCCGACGTGACAGCGTCGAAGCTGCCGCCGACGGTGAGGCGGCAACGGACCCGTACATTACCGGACGTGAGATTCCAGAATTCCTCGGCACTTGGCGGCCGTGCGGCGACCCAGTCGAGGGTGGCCGGAAGAAGCATCGCGGCGAGGGTGATCAAGGCGACCCTCCGCGGAAACTTCAGGTTACGTTCCCGGCACGATTGTTGGTTCACTGCCCGACGACGTCGATTGGCGCGGTTGCAGGAAACGAACCGTTGACCGGCATCAGCCCGCCCGGCGCAGACGCCAACACCGAACAAACGGTATGAGGGACTCGCGAACACGCTATTCCTGCATCGGTGCAACGGGAAGGCTTGCCATATTGGTTCCGTAACTCACACGCAGCACCGTGGCCGCCACCTGCCCATGTGAAGGAATGACCTCCAGAACACCCTGGAAATCTGTTAAGTCGGGGACGGGATCGTCCCATTCGAACTCGTCAATGAAGCGGGCCGCGTGTCCATTTCCAGCCAACGGACCCGCCGTAGCAGTTCCCGTTCCTACCTCAGTGCCATCCAAGCCGATGAGCCTCACTTGAAGAGTCTTCCCCTCGGCATCCAGGTTCATCACAGCCACACCGGTTCTGATGAACTTGTCACCGGATCGGTTTTCCGCGGGAGCTCGAAACCCGGTCAGGGGCTCACTACTGCCGACCCCAGCCACACCCAGAGCTTCGCCGTCGAACAAGACAACGCCCCTCAGCGGCCCGTCGGCATGGACAGTCAAAGATCCTGCAACGACCGGCCCGTTGCCGTCGCTTGCGAAAACTGCGCCTCCACCGGCCGCAATACTGAAGACCCCGGTTTCTCCCGAAATCATCTCCCCGTTCAGAACCACATTCAGAGGCGCCCCATTGCCGTCCCGTAGTTCCAGCTTCGCGTTGACTTCTTCCCCGATACCCACGTTCAGAAGGGTGACCTGGCTGGTAATCCCGGCCCCATTGGCGAATTGCGCGAAATGGAGCCTCTCGGTCAACTCGACGGGCATTGGGACATCGGGCATTGAGACATCGAACCTGGTGTCGAGGGGAATCGAGACATTGAGCGTGTTGATCGCATCTCCCGTCGGCCTGTCGTTGCCGTCGGCGGAATTGGACGCCACCCTCAATGCCACTTTGTTCTCTTTCGGATCCGTCGGCGCCGTCCACTGAAAGTCGACCATCCCGGCTTCCAGGACGTCGGTATGAGTCAGTACCGGAAGCCCGTTCACCTCGACCACCATGGTGTCTTCGGTGACGGCCGTCAGGGCGCCCGCCTGCGTGAAATCGGAGAAAATGGCGGCCACCTGGAACCCGTACTCCGTTCCTCCGGTCATCGCGACCCCCAGGTCGTAAGTTTCACCGGGAACAAAACTTTCCGGCAGATTGTTGAACGAGACGGAACCGACCTCGTTCAACGTGCTGCTGCCGGGAGCAAGGTGACAGCCGGCCACATGGCAGCCGGGATCGCTGAGGACGCTCCCACCAAACGGAATTTTTCGACCGTCAGGGAACCCTCCGATTGAGGCCACGAACAAGAGCGACAGGAAGGCAAACAGAATTCCGAAACCGGTCAGAGCCGAGAATCTCTCCCAGAACTTTTTCATTGTCATGATCCTCAGCTTGAACTCTCATGACGGTACGTTAGTGATCAGCCCACGTCAATTCACTCGATCAGCACGAAGACCCCGTCATGAGAGGGCGCCAGGATATTTGTCCGCAACCTCCGCCTTGAGCGTCGATCCCTGTGCAGAAACGATCAGCGATCCCAGGGAAATGCCAGGGTAGGCGTGTTCGAGTAGCGCTCCAGCGACAACACCAGGCGTCCACCGCTCCCCGGCTCCAGTCTCACCCGGAAATGAGAGTCGTTCACCGGCGTCACCTGATCCCCGCGGGTCACCGCCTTGCACCGGTGCTCCGCGTAGCCGCCGGTCTGGACCACCACGTCCCGTGCGTGCACAGGGCTGACGTTGACCAGCGTCAGGGTGACCGATCCGGGCCCGAGCTTCTCCACGAGCGCTCCAACGCCGGGCGGCAGGCCGGGCCGGCGGAGATCCGGATCGAAGTAACGGACTTGCGCGTGAAGCGCGTTCCCCGATCCGCCCGGGTAGTTGGCGCCCAGCATCAAGTGGAGCAGCGAGGTGACGGCGACCGTTCGGGCAAACCCGGTGGAGGACCGGGTGTCGCGAGTCGCCCTATCCTCCCGCAGCCGCTTCATCTGCCGGCGGATGACGGCAAAATCCTGTTGCAGCGCCTCCATCGGGTACCCGTCGTGGCGTCCTTCCAGGAAGCGGACCCAGGGGTGGTCCGAAACCCGCTCCCGCTGGACCGGATCGACGGGTCCATCCAGAGACCAGAGGTACAGATCGACCTGCTCTTGCAGATAGACGTTCTCCGTATATCCGTACCAGCCGTCGTCACCATGCTTGTGGGGAATGAGGAACCGGCCGTCCTCCTCCCGGCCGGCCGCGTACAGGTTGTCCATCTGGCGGCGGAGGACGGCCGGGTATTCGGGGTTGCCCGTCAGCAGCAGGGCGATGCCGAAGCCGATGCGCGAACCCCGGATGAACATGTTGTTCCCCGGGTTGGGCTGCCCCTCGCGACCGGGCGTGAATTCGTCCAGCCGGGGACGAAAATTCCAGCCGTAGACTCCTCCGTACCATTTCCCGTCCCACTGGCCGCCGATGCTGCCGTCCAGGCCGATGTTGGTGGGGATGTTGCCGCCGTTGGCCCGGGCCCGCTCCTTCCAGGCGTCCACGTACTCCAGGATCCAGTTCCGGTACTTCTCCTCATGGGTGATCATGTAGGCCGTCATGGCCAGGTGGGTGGCCATCAGGTTCAAAGGATGGTCGCCGCTCATGTCCACCATGTAGCCCTGCCGGGAGAACCGGAGGGTCCTTCTGGGCTGGCCGGGCCGGGGATCGTGCCGGGGGCGCGGCGGTCCTGCCCAATGGGCCTCGGTGGGAACCCCCAGCAGGGGTCCCCGGCTGCCGTTGAAGAGGCTGCGGACGATCTTGTGCTCCGGGTCGTAGTTGGGAGCCGACGGGTCCTCGTTCATGTAGAAGGCACTGAAACGCCGCGCGCGGATCAGGTAGCCGGGATCCCGGGGACGCGCCATCCCGTACCAGTACCAGCCTGCTATGCCTTCGCCGATGTGTTCCCAGTCGAAGGAGGGACAGAACTCCCGGTAGTACATCCCCTCGCGGGCCACCTCCACCAGCGGTTCCCGGGCCTCGGTGAACTGCTGCAGGTGTCCTTCCCAGATCTTCTTGTAGGTGTCGAGGACAGATTCGGATCCTCCCAGGATGTAGAGAAGCGGCCAGTCCCGAAACCTCTCCATGACGTCGTCGACTCCGTCCATCCCTCCCCAGTTGGGCGTGATGGCCAGCCAGCCCCGCTCGTCCATGTACCTGCCGGCGAGCCGCCGGGCCTCCTCGGCGTTGGCCTCCAGCAGGGCACGCTGCGCCAGCGCCCAAGCCGGTGGTGGCATGGGAGCGTCCAGGTTGATCCGGGTCTCGGAGTGCGCCGGCGTGGAGATGGCCAGGAAGAATAGAACGACGAATCGGCGCATCGGGAATCCTCCGTAAACGGCCGGAAACAGGCTGACGAAAGGTAGTGATGGACGACGGTGATCCACTATAGTTGTGACCAATTCACACCGCCAGAAGATGAGTCACAAAGGTCCTTCGGACCTGCTCCAATTCTTGCTTTTCCCGGCAGTTGTACTCACAGTGACTGCATGGGTAAGCCACTCGTCGTTGGGGCCCGGGAGTTCAAGACGCGGTTGGGGACGTATCTCCGGCGGGTACGCGAAGGACGCATTTTGACCATCACCGTCCGGGGCCGGCCCGTGGCGGAAGTGATGCCGATCGAGTATACAGGCCGCTCTGTGGACGCACGTCTGGCTCGTTTACGGAAGCAAGGAGTGGTGACGGGCCAAGCGAAACCGCTGCCGCCGCTCACCAGCCCGATCATGGGAATAGGTCGGCGCTTCTCTGAGGCTGTCAGCGAAGATCGGGAGGATCGATTCTGATCCGGAACTTCGATTCCAGTGCTTTGGTCAAGCGGTACGTGCGGGAGGCCGGGAGCGACGTCGTCGAAAGTTTGCAGAATGGCGACCCGGCGCATCGCGTTGTCAGCGCATCAGGTAGTCCCAGCGGTCGGCGGCTCCCTTGACGACCAGGGGAACATCCTGCGCCAGCAGGTAACCCTGATCCATCAGTTCAAGAGCTGCTTCGGTGACTCGGCCCAGATACTCTTCCCGACTTCCGTACCTCTCCTGGATGGAGGGTCGCGGGTCACCCGCTTCGATGCGCTCCTGCTTGCTCCGGGCGAAGGGAATGTAGGAGCCCCGGAAGCTGCAGATTTCCGTCGGCGGACCCTGGCCGGGACCGAACAGGTTCCAACCTGTGTAGGTGGCCAGCGGGACCGACAACTCCGGAAGGCGGATCCCCGCCAGTTCGTTGCCGTCCGCGTCGACCTTGGGAACCAGGATCGGAAAGGGAGCGCCGACTCGGGGCGGCTGTAGAGTCACGACACCCTCAGACCGAAACCGGGGACCGTAATCGACCCGGTACGCCCGGTGGATTCGGGGGGGCACCCGGACTCCCCGCAACCGGGGAAACTCGAACTCGGGAAACGGGACCAGCGTATTCCGGTCCAGCCGGGGATATTGGCTCGGAGGCGGAGTCGCGCCGTCGGCCACCCACCGATCAAGGGCCAGGAGCAGGGCGCGCATCGACCAATTGAAGTCCAGAGGGTTGTTCAGTTGTTGCCCCCGCGTCCGCGAAGGAGGGAAGGGTCCCACGCCATGCTGGCTGCCGGAAAAATGGTAATGGCGAACCTGATCCATGAACTCCACGTCCCGGGTTCCGTCCACGGTGGTGTGGATCAGGGAGGAGGCGCGGCCCCAGTATTCGTAGGAGCTGTTGGTGTAGAAGATCTTGGGGCAGAGCTCGGGGCGGGCGAAGTGGATGAGCAGCCCGTCGGTCTCCCCGGTCACCGGATCGGTCTGGGCCCTGCCGGTGAAGGGGAAGATGTCGGTGGGATAGAAGAAATTGGAAAAGGGCTGGGCGTCCCGTGACGGCTGGGCGAACCGGTGATTGAAGCTGCCCCGTCCCGCCCCCGCCACGTGAGGTATAAGCCCGTCGAAGACGCGCCGGTTCTTCTCGTCCTCGTTGAATCCCTGGTAGAGGAAGGTTCGCAGGAAACGTCCGCTCTGGGAACTCCCGAACCCCAGGGCGCGGGTCAGGGCCGTCCGTGGAATGGACAGGTCCTCATCACCCTCGTACTTGAGGTGGGAGATCATGTCGCGCACGGCCGTCGGGCCCAGTCCCACAAGCGGAGGGTCCTGGCCCCGGTAGACGACTTCGTAGATCCTTTGAGGCTCGAACCCCCCTTCCAGCAGGACGTGATTCGGGTCGGGGACCGGCTTTCCTCCTTCCATTCGGGCGAAGCGCCATCGGTTCCGGGGAACGACCTGGCGCTCCCCCTCCACCGTATCCCGGACCGTCATGGAATTCTCCGGGGCTTCGGGGTCCGACACGGGATACGGAATGTGGCTGCGGTCCGAGAGGAGGCGATGGTCGACTCGGGTCTTCACCACGAAGTCGCATCGCACCAGGCCGGTGATGGGATTCTGTGGATCCCGGGCGACTGCGGGATAGACACGCATATTCCCCGGCCGGTGGGGCGGGTCCAGTTGCCATCCCAACCACAGGAGCGTAAACCCCCGGCGCATGAGGAACCCGTCTCCGAATTCCTCGCGGGTCTTGGGGGCATTGGAGGATCGGGCCCGGTTGAAGATGCGCACAATGGCCTTCCCGCCCCGGTTGGAGACCTCGTAAAAAACGGCGCCGTTCCCCCGCTCCATGTGGACCGGTTTCAGCAGCACGAGATCGGAGGAGAATTCCACCTCGCCCTGATCGTTGCGGGGCGCCTTCCCGATGTCGGTGATGATCCGGTTGGGTCCCAGTTCGGGATCGACGGCGAAATGCACGCGTCCCGTGATCATTTCGTAGGGACCCACGAGTGGATAGGGCTCGCCCTCCAGGATCGGATTCCGTTCGTGGATCTCCACCCGGACGACACGCGCCCACATGGGGGTCAAGAAGAGTGCAAACGCAGAGATGACAATGAACAGACGTGGCATGGAAACCATTAGAGTCCCAGTGGAAGACGGGAGTCAAGAAACAGGGAGAATGGCCATCGCTGGTTGCCGGACTGGACCGGTTCCCTCGCTATTGGCGCCGGTATCGATGGCTCTATTTTGTCATTGCGAGACGCTGACGGTCCGTGCTGAGATCCGGCGCGACGAGCAGCCGAAGATTCTCTTGCCGTTCTCTGGTGGTCACGGATCTGCTTTGTCAGTTAACGCCGACAGAGCGTGCCCATGGCGGGAAAAGGCGTTAATTGAGTACAGTTTCGGCCACATCCTCTGCCTTATTCAGCAATACGATCGCAAGGACGATGACAACGACAACAGCGATCACGAGCGCCAAGATCATTCCCATGCCGCCGGCTCTGGCCTGTTCGTTCACCTGCCCGCTTTGCAGCGCCAGCTCGGCCAATGTCTCGTTGTCCAGCGTGGGGACCGCGACCGAGACCTTCTCCAGGTCGAACAGGTGCCCCAGGCGATCTTGAACCGCCTGGTGACGGAGCAGGGTCTGAACTTCGCGAATGTTGCTGGCGCGTTCGGCCGTTTGTGCCGAAACCTGGTCCCGCAACTCCTCGATCGAAACCAGGTGAACCGCTTTCTGCGCCGGAATGGGACCTGCCTGCAAGCCGGTATGCAGGACCAAGAGGACCGAGAGGAACAAGGATATGGGTTTCATTGGCTACCTCCTCTGCATCTGAATCGCTTGCAGTATACCGCCACAGAAGTGAAACATCGTGCGGGAGAAGGGGACTGCGGGAGTCAGGAGAAAGGGACAGTCACGGTCTCGCTGTCACAGTCTCGTTTCCCCTGTACTTGCCGGCGAGCCGCTGGGCCTTCTCGGCGTTGGCCTCCAGGGGAACTCGTTACGCCTGTGCCCGCGCCGGCGGAGGCATGACGTCGTCTATAGTGATCCAGGTTTCGGAGTACACCAGCGAAGCGACG
>JAJDTT010000230.1 GCA_022827025.1 Acidobacteriota bacterium | reverse complement strand
GCCCAGAACCAGAATTTTGAAAATCGATTTCATTGTGTAACTCCTTGCTTGTTTGGTTGAAACAAAAAACCCATTAAGATCGATCGTTCTCACGCCTCTCCCATAGGCTGAACCCCTCCGTCTACTTCCGATAATTCGGTTATCGGAAGTAGAACGGCAGAAACGGATGCCAAGCAGGTCAAGCAGGTGGAGTGTTCGTGGCTGCTTTATTTGTCGTTTATTTGTCGTGAAGCGACTTCAGGAGGGCAATTTGGGAAGTGCAGTCATGCACTGGATCGAGGGGCGACACCGTTCCCACGGAGCGGCATCGCCTGAACCTTTATCGATGAACTGAAGCGATGAGCCGTGCCTGGGTCCGGGATCCCCGACCGGATTGAAGGCAGGCCATCCTGGTATTCGAGATGTCTATTTTGAAACCGCCCAGAATCCGATCCGTGGCGGGACCGACCGGTGACGGCGAACCCGCGACCTTGGCCCGGAAACGGACGGCGGACACGACCATGCTGGCTGAAGCGGGGGAGTGCCCCCGATGAAAAAGAGCGATCAGGTAGCCGGCGAGCCAACCGTCCGTGAGGCTCGCATCGTGTTGGTCCAGGTAGTCCTGCAAACGCTGCAGAGCGCCTCGATAGGCCCGGTGCGTGTTCTCCGACAGGGACGCGGCGGCGAGGTCGGCGCCTCTCTCGAGAGAGGCGGCCAGCGACGAATCCGGAACTTCGAGGGAAGCCTTTTCTATTTCGACATCGGAATCAATAACAGGGGAACCGGCGTTGGCGCGTCGACGATCGGACATGAGATCTCCGTTTCTCACCGCTCGGGGTCCATCCGTTCAGCCCGGTGATCGGTATTGATCTGCCGCTCGGAACGTGGGGTTCGCGAATCGCGGCAACAGGGAACCGGCACTCGAGTCTTCGTTCCGTAAAGGGGGACGGGAGAAACAGACAACGGGTGGCCCGACCCCGACGCGTCGACCTGACAGCCGGGCCCGCAACCCCTTGAAAGGAACCGCGAAGGAAACGAGGAGTTTCCCCCGATCCGGGCCGGCTTGCCTTGCGTCATTCAGAGGATGGAGAGCAGGAAGAGTGAACAACGGTGATCCTTGGAATATTGCCCAAATGAGGACAGCAAATTTTATGATAAAAACCGGCGACAGAAGCCGGAACCATAACAAAATTTCTTCTTTCCAGTCGAGGAACCCCCTTTTATCGCCGCAATCCGGCCAACTTTACCGGGTGGACAAACCACCCCGGCCCCGTTTCCAGCCTCCGTGGCGCACGGGAATATAATAGTATTTTACCTAAAATTCGGGCTACGGGACTTCCACGTTGTTCAGGACTTTTCGGACCACGTCCTCGGCAGTCACCTCTTCGGCCTCCGCCTCGTAGGTCAGAATGACCCGGTGCCTGAGCACGTCCAGGCCGATGGCGCGAACGTCTTCCGGAGTCACATAGGCGCGGTGGTCCAGGAAGGCGTGGGCCCGGGCCGCCCGAGCCAGAAAGATGGAGGCCCTGGGGGACGCTCCGAAACTGACCAGGTCCACCAGTTCGTCCATGCCGCACTCGCCGGGAGTTCGCGTCGCGAAGACGATGTCGACGATATACCGTTGGATCTTGGGGTCCATGTAGATGTCCTGCACCGCGTCCCGGGCGCGGCGGACCTCCTCCGGCGACACTACGGGTGCGGCTTCGGGCGGGACGGCACCGGACATCCGGCGCATGATCTCCAGCTCTTCCGTTCGAGACGGGTACCCCACCGACAGCTTCAACATGAAGCGGTCCACCTGCGCCTCCGGAAGGGGGTAGGTGCCTTCCTGCTCGATGGGATTCTGGGTCGCCAGGACCAGGAACGGGTCATCCAGGGGAAAGGTGGTCTCGCCGATGGTCACGGTCCGCTCCTGCATGGCCTCCAGCAGAGCCGACTGGACCTTGGCCGGTGAGCGATTGATCTCGTCGGCCAGAATCAGGTTGGAGAAGATGGGTCCCTTCTTGGTCTTGAAGGCGCCGTCGCTCTGGTCGTAGACCAGCGTGCCGATGAGATCCGCGGGGAGCAGGTCGGGCGTGAACTGAACCCTCTGAAACCCGGTGTCGATGGTCTGGGAGAGGGTCTTGACCGTCAGGGTCTTGGCCAGGCCGGGCACCCCCTCCAGCAGCACGTGACCGTTGGCGAGGAGCCCGATGAGCAGGCGCCGGACCATGTATTCCTGGCCCACGATCACCTTGGAGACCTCCTTGAGGATTCGCTCCACCAGGACACTCTCGGCGTCGATTCGTCTCTGGATCTCTCGGATTTCGATGTTCATGCCGGATGGCCCCTCTCTTTCGACTTCTCAAGGGGAAACAGGATTTGCGGACTTCGGAATATTTCACGACGGCCGCCGGAGGCGAGTTCCATTTACCAGGTGTCTGCGCGGTAGAAATGATCGTAGCGAGAAAGTGGAGAATCGAGGCCGGATTTTCACGATTGTGAGGTGCATAGTTGTTCTATTCGCCGATGAAATCGCACGAATATGGACCGATTCTACGCTTTCGCAGTAGATTAATTTCTGCCGCGCAGGCTCCCAGGCAGGAACAACGGCCATTGACACGTGATTTGAAGTGCGCGACGATCCATTGGCCGGTGACACCATGAGGGGTCTGCTACCACTCGACGCCACGAGGGGCGCTTCAGCCCCGGAGGCGCCCCGGCACGCCGCATTCTCCATCCTTCTCGCAGTTGCGCTGTGCCTGTCTTTCGCGGCCGAGTCCCGGGCACAGCCGGATGCCCTTCCCGCCGCGCCGGCGGTGACGGCGGGCGATGCGGCGCTGGCCGTGGAATGGCAGGTCCCCCCGGACGGCGGGCCGGCCACTACCGGCTACCACCTGCGCTACTCCAAGGACGGCAGGAACTGGACCAACGTATCGAACCTCCTGGATCCGTACGCCACCCTCACCGGTCTCGACAACGGCCAACCGTACCAGGTGCAGGTCCGGGCAGTGAACGCAGACGGCGGCGGACCCTGGTCGGCCCCGGGGACGGGCACGCCCGCCGCGGTCACGCCGCCCGGGATCCAGGTGGAAACCGTCGTCTCCGACCTGTTCCTACCCTGGGACCTCGCCTTCACGCCCGACGGCGCGATGCTGTTTACCGAACGGAACTTCACGCTGTCCGTCCGCCTCGCCGACGGGACCGTGCGGAAGCTGCAGCGGCCCCGGGACTTCACCGACAAGCTCGATGCCTTCGAGATCGGGCTGATGGCCATCGTGGTGGACCCGGATTTCGCCGGCAACCGGCGCTTCTACACCTGCCAGAGCCACTGGGACTCCAATCGGGCGACGGCGGAAATACAGGTGATCGCGTGGACCGTCAACGCCGGGTACACGAGGGCCACCCGCGTCAAGGACCCCCTGGTGGGCGGCATCCCCATACGCGCGGGAGGCCGGCACGGCGGCTGCCGGCTGCGCTTCGGCCCCGAGAACTACCTGTGGATCGCCACCGGCGACGCGGCGATGCCGACGGTCCCCCAGGACCTGGATTCCCTCGGCGGCAAGGTGCTGCGCGTGGACAGGACGACCGGGGCCGGGGCGCCGGACAACCCCTTCGGGTCCGGCGGCGCGAAGACCCTGATCTACACCTACGGCCACCGCAACCCGCAGGGACTGGCGCTTCGCCCGGGCACCGGCCAGATGTGGTCGGTGGAGCACGGACCCCACAGGCACGACGAGGTCAACCTGCTGGTCAAGGGCGGCAACTACGGGTTCGACCCGGTGGACCCGGACCGCCCTTCGTTCTACGCCGAACGCAGCGCGCCCATGACCGACCGGAGCAAATTCCCCGACGCCGTCCCGGCGAAGTGGTCGTCCGGCAGGTACGGGACCCTGGCCGCCAGCGGGGGCATCTTCCTGGAGGGCGAGCAGTGGGGCGCATGGAACGGGTGGCTGGCGGTCGCCGCCCTGCGCGAGACGCAATTGCGCCTCCTGCGCTTCACTCCCGGGGGCACGCTGATCAACGAGACCATCGTGCCCGAGCTGCACCGGAGGTTCGGCCGGCTCCGCACGCCGATGATGGGTCCCGACGGCGCCCTGTACGTCACCACGTCCAACGCCATCTCCTTCGCCGGGAGCCAACCCTACGCCGACAGGATCCTGCGGGTCTTCGTCCACACTCCCGGATCGGCGCCGGGCGCTCCTCCGGAATTGAGTGCAACCGTCGGCGACGGGAGCATCACCCTGACCTGGAGTGCGCCAGGCGACGGCGGGTCCCGGATCATTCGCTACGAATACCGCTACGCCGTCTCCGGCGGACCCTACGGCGAGTGGGCGACGGTGCCCGGCGGCGCCGGCGAGACGAGCGTCACCATCGACGATCTCACCAACGGCACGGAATATCGATTCGAGGTGCGGGCGGTGAACGGAGCCGGCAGCGGCAAGACCTCCGGAGTCGGGGCCACGCCCCTGGCCAGGATCGATTTCCCCCACTTTGCCAACGGCCGGCAGAGTGACGGGACGGCCATCACCTCCGACATCGTGTTGGTGAACGTGGAGACCCGCACGGTGCATCCGGCCATCTCCTTCTACGACCAGCAGGGCGAGAGGATGACCGCCGAATCGGTGGTGGAGATGACGGAAGATCTGGAGATCGCAGAGAACGGCGTCCTGACCGCCGCCATGGGGATCGAGGGCAAGAGCGAGATCACGATTTCGACCCACGGCGAAGGGCCCCTGGTGACCGGTTCGGTGCGGGTGATCGCCACCGGCCGCATGGGCGGCGTGCTGCGCTTCGACCTCCCGGGCACGGGCGTGGCCGGCGTAGGCGCCGGCGAAGCGGTTCGCGAGGCCATCTTCCCGGCGCGCCGGATGGCGGACGGGATCAACACCGGAGCCGCCCTCCGCAACCTGAGTGCCGAGTCCATGACGGTGACCTGTCACCTGATGCAGCGCGGCGAGGTGATGGGTACGGCGGAGATCGGTCTGGCCGGAGACGGCCAGAGCGCCCGGTTCCTCCACGAGCTGTTCCCGGAGGCCGACACCTCCGACTTCGTGGGGTCGGTACGCTGCGCCGCCGAGGAGGGCGGGATGTTCACGGCGGTGGCCCTGGAGTTGGATGCCGGCAACGGGATCTTCACGACGTTGCCGGTGGCGCCGGTGGACGCGGCAGCGGCCGGCGGCGGCAGGTCGACGCTGAATTTCGCACATTTCGCCAACGGCGGGTTCGACGGGGTGGCCATGAGTTCCGACCTGGTGTTCGTGAACGTGGCCAACACGGCCGTGGCTCCGGCCATCCACTTCTACGATCAGGACGGCAACAGGATCGCCGCTAGCTCGGTGGTGGACCTGACGGCGGGCGGACTGGAGGTCACCGGGGAGGGGGCCCTGACCGCCACGGAGGAGATCCCGATTCTGGGCGAGATGACGGTTTCCACCCACGGCATGGGCGACGGCGTGACCGGTTCGGTGAGAGTTGTCTCGGACGGACCCTTGGGAGCAGTCCTGCGCTTCGACATCCCCACCATCGGTGTGGCCGGAGTGGGAGCCAGCGAAGCCGTCAACGCCGCCATCTTCATGGCCCGCCGGACGGCGGACGGAATCAACACCGGAGCCGCCCTCCGCAACCTCGGTCCGGAAGCGACGACGGTGACCTGCCGGTTGATGGCGGACGGCCGGAGGCTGGACGAGGCGGTGATCTCGCTGGACGGCTACGGCCAGAGCTCCAGGTTCATCAACGAGATCTTCACGGCCGCCGACACGGAGGACTTCGAAGGCTCGGTCCACTGCGCCGCGCCCGACGGTTCAACGTTCACCGGCGTGGCCTTGGAAATGGATTTCAACAACCGGATCTTCACCACCCTCCCCATGGTCCCGGTCCCGTAGGGGCGCCCCTTGCGGGCGCCCTCTTCGCTCCGGACCAGGCCAGGACCAGTCCAACCGCCGGGACGCCGCCCTACGCGGCCTCTCGAACCAGCCGCTTCAGGGTGGCCAGATCCTTCCCGATGGACTCCAAAACCCGATCCCGGTCCATGGTGAGCCGGCGGCGGCCACGCTCGGCGCCGCCGAGGGGGTACTCGCAGTGGAGGCTGATCGAACCTGCGAATCCCAATTTCAGCAAAAGGGCCAGAAAGGGACCGACGGGGACCATCCCCTCGCCCAAGGGACAGTTTTCCACCTTCCACCCGTCGGGTGTCTCCTTCCACCTGAAGTCTTTCACCACCACGGTGTGGATCCGGTCCGCCAGAGCCTTGAAATTGGTGGGCCAGGCGAGCCCCCCTTCCACGGTGGCGTGGCGGATATCGAACTGGCACCCGAGCCAGCGCCGGGGGAGTCCCTCCAACGCCTGGCGCAGGTCCCACAACGCCGCTCCGAAATGGGAAGCGCCGGCGTGGTTCTGATAGTCGCCGCAGATCCGCAACCTTCGATTCAGATCGGCCAGGCCGGTCAGGCTCTTCCTGATCTCCGCCAGCGTTTCCGAGATTTCCCTGTCTTCCGGATAGCGGTAGTAGCCCAGCCGATAGTAGGGGATCCCCAGACCGCTGGCGGTTTCCAGAATCTCCCGGGTTCCGGCATCCTCCGGGCGGGTGATGGCCGTCGTTATCGTGGGCACGCGGACACCCGATTCGCCGACGGCCGCCACCGCCCTGGGCAGATCCGTCCGCACTCTTTCGGGAAGGACATGCCCTGTGGGGCGGACCGTGAGGTCGATGCCGTCGAAGCCGAGCTGCGACACGACCTCGCCCAGTTCCGGGTAGTCCAGCCACTGCAGGTGCTTGGAGAAGATGCAGTACGTCCAATCGGGGACGGCAGGCGTCCGGCCCTGGGCGGAGGGGTTGCCCTTGAGCCGGGCTCCCGAAGCCGCCAACAGGCCGGTGATGAACTCGCGGCGTCCGGTCCTTTGGGCGATCGCTCGACCGCTGCTCATCCAGGTCTCAGATCTTTCGTCCGGCTTCATTTTCGCGAGTGGGAGCATGATAGGCTAACGGACCATTTCGACCGTTGCCGTCCGATTCTACACGGGACGGGCCGCGGACAAGAACGGATTTCGACGGAGGAGAACATGTCCCTGATTCAGACCTTGAACCGCCTCATCGAATACGACACGGCACTGCTCGCCAACACCATCGGATTCATCGATCCGACTCCCCCCGAAGAGTTCTACATGTCGGGCGCCATTCAATCGGTCACCCCTTCGTTGGGGCCCAGCGTCGGAGTGGCCGTCACCTGCAAGCTGGACAGCAGCACGCCGGGAAAGCAGCCGGACCTGAGCGGCTTCTGGGAGATGGTGGACCATATCGACAAGATGGAAGAACCGGCGGTGTGGGTGTGCGAGGCGGCCGGCTCCCGGCCGGAGCACGAGTGCGTGTTCGGCGACGGCATGGCCAAGGCGCTGCACGTCGCCGGTTGCAGCGCCCTCGTGACCAATGGCGGGGTCAGAGACATTCCCGGACTCATGAGCATTCCCTTCGCCGCCTATGCGCGAGGCCTCACCATCCATCACTGCGCGCTGACGGTCTCGGGCGTGAACGAGCCGGTTCAGGTCGGCGGCATCCGGGTGAACCCGGGCGACGTCATCCACGCCAACAACGAAGGGGTCATCAAGATCCCCGCCAGTTGTCTCCAAATACTGCCTGAGAAAGCGGGACAGATGGTCATTTTCGAAAAGGAGGCGCACGAGATCATGCGCCGTCCCGATCTGCCTCCCCTGGAGAAACCGAAAGAGACGGCCCGACTTCTGAAGAAATTCGGGTTCTGACGCGCCTCAACTCCACCGGTCCGCGGCCAAGACCGCGGCCGGCTCCATCACAGGTACCCCACCAGGCTCAGCGTCGTGACGATGGCCAGCAGGGTGAAGAAGGATCCGGCCAGGAACATTCCGATGCGCATGGGCCAGCCGGGGCGCAGTTCCGGCGGCAGCAGGGTGACGTTGACGGCCAGCGTGTGGAAGCAGCTCACCCCCAGGGCGTAGTTGAAGATGTTGGTGGCGATCTTCAGAAGTTCCAGCGGCGGCGCCAGCGAGAGCATGACGAGGCCGAAAACGGCGTAGCCGGCCAGCACCTTGAAATAGACGATCCGGATCCGGCTGGGGTCCAGCTTCCGCAGTCGCGCGCTGGAGGTCCAGAAGACGTCCACCCACCGGCGGATCACTCCGTCCGCCGATGTCGCCATGGTGGGAGCCAGGACCAGGAAACCGCAGAACATGGTGAGGTACCAGAAGAGCACGCCGGCATCCAGGCCCCAGGCCGCCCCCACGTGATCGCGCACCCCGGCGGCGGTCATGCCGGCAGCCACCCAACTGCTGGCTTCCGTGCCCCGGGGCAGGAACTGCACACTCAGCATGCTGGGCAGGGCCAGGCCCAGGAAGCAGGCGGGCATCCAGACCGCCAGTTGATCGCGTGCCACGTGCCGGTACCAGCGGCGGAATCTCCCCAGCGAGCCGCGCGTCACCTGGAACACCATCCCCACATGGGACAGGCTCAGGTTGTGCCCGCCGATGACGCTGGGAATGGCCCCCACGTGACGCCCCATTCCCCAGCCCTGGTCCCGCGTGTAGTTGCTGATGGGCGCATTGGAGAGCCCCCCGCTGCCGGCAATGGCGGCGAATGCCGCCAGCAGGGCGATGGTGCTGAAGTCGATCTCGGGCAACGTGCCCTTGTCCATCAGGGAGACGAAGATGTTCTCGGTCTCGTTTCCACCGACGGGAACCGACCCGAACTTGAGGAAGCCGCTGAAGATCTCGCCCCAGGTGGAGAGGCTGGAGTGGAAGATTCCCAGGATCGTGAGAAACCCCAGGACCACCACGATCTTGAAGGTCATCACCGCCCGGAGCGAGTTGTAGATCTTGCCGCCGATCAGCAACGGTATCAGAGCCGCCAGAAAAATCAGGTAGCCCAGGATCCTCAAGAGCCACCAGTGGGCGTCGTTGTTGAGGGGATCGGGAAGGACTCCGCCCAGCAGCACGGCGGCCAGAGGCGTGGCCGCATTGGCCGCCAGATAGGGGAATACGGCTCCGAAATCCAGGAAAATGTAGGCGATGAGCCAGAACCTGGGTCCGGGCAGAGTCCGGAACTTGCCGGTGAAGATCGGTTCCCCCGTGTAGAGGGTGTAGCGACTGATCTCGATGTTGTAGAGAACCTGGCTCATGATGCTCAGGGTGGCGAGCCACATGAGCGCGCCGCCGTACTTGGCCGTGACGGCGGGACCCATGAGCCATTCGCCCCCGCCGATGGCGCCTCCTCCCAGAATCAGGCCCGGACCCAGCAACTGGAACCAGTTGCGAGTCGTGAAGACGGGCGCTTCCACCAGTTTCCCGGTCTGCCATCGCGGCATCTCCCTGGACCCGGGATGGGGCGCCCGAAAGCCACGGCTTCCCGAGTCGGGAGACGAATTCTCCGGCGTCGTGTCTGTCATTCGTAAAGCCTTCCTGGAAAAAACACTTTCGACTACTGAGAAACCGATCCTTCGAAGCGGGCAAGGACGCGCCGCCAAAGAGCGCACCCACAAGGGACGCCCCTACGCTGACTGGACCGCAGGGACCACTGACGGCGGTCCGAGTCGATGCCCGCCTTCGCAGACGGCACAACGACGGTCTGGAAGCAGCTGCAGCGAGGACGGACCTCCTCCAGCGGAGGAGACGGCTCATGGGCGACTGGGCGGACTACCTGGCCGTCACGAGTCGAAACCTGCAGGCCGGAGCGATCCGTTGATCCGCCGTCATTGCGGTGGAGTTGCGCTCCTCTTTCCGGCCGGATTCCGCGGGACGCCCGACGACCCTCGCGGATAAACATTTGCGCAAGGGGAAGGCGCGGCTCCAAGGCCGACGTACAGCCACTCCAAATCACGTTCCGGATCATATCAGAGCCCAGACCGGCATCGCCTGAGGGGGCGTGTCCGTGGGCAGGAATGGTTCTCTAAGCGGAAGGTCGCTCCTTCCAGGTCGTGATTGACGGTGTACGCACTGGGTGGTCGCGAAGGCTGATCGAGGCCCGTTTCGGCAGTGCGTCAAGGGGGCCATGTGGCCGATCCGGGAGTGTGAATGGGACACGCCGGGTGGATTCACAAAGACGCTTTCCCCGATCTCCCTTTCCTGCTTGTGGTTACGACCAGACACACCGGACGCCGGCACCCGCACGGCGAAATCTGAGGTGGACGGGAGCGCCCCCCCTTTTCGGTGCCCGAATCGGGCACGGGGGTGCGGCGCAACTTACATTGGCGCACCACCGGGGCGGGTCGCTCCCGTCTCATTTTTCCCTGCGGACTGTTTCTTTAATTGTCGTAACCTATTCACTATAAAATAGTTATGAGATTTCCGGGACCGCTCTCTCCCCCATTCTCTCCACCGGGATGAATCGGATGTCTTTGGCCCTTCGTGGCCGTGATCGGACACGTCAAGCCCCGGATCGCCGCGTGCCCACAAACCCGACGCCGAGAGGCTCAGCGTGGGCTCGGTGATGCTCCGATCTGTACCGCCTGTCAATGGCCGCCAAGACCAGTCCCGCCGCCACCGTTTTCCTGAACCGCTCCCATCTACGGTATGGCAAGATCCCTTCGTTACGGCTGGGGAGCCTCCGGACATTCCTTGCGCGGTTCGTAGATGACGTTGCGAGACTCTGGCGAGCTGGTCAGGTAGCCGACAGCGCTCCCCCCGGCCGCACCAACCGCCAAGGCAGCAGCCAGCCCACGTACCGGGACCGTTGAGTGCTCGCCCTTGATATAGCCATAGGCGAGTGCACCCATACCACCGACTCCGATTGCCAACCCGATGAGTGTGTTTCGTTGCCGCGTGGAGGCTCGAACGGAAGTGACTCGGTGTACCCGGGCGCGCTCCACACGGCCATGAGCTCCTTTTCGATCCACCAGCACGAAAGTCTGTGTGACATCCGCCAGCCGACCACTCACGAGCCGGCCCCCGACCTCAAGCACTTCGACAGTCTTTCCCTCGAACTCCTCCAGCGACATCCAGTTACCGGCGGCACCCTCCCGAGCCAACGACTGGCGCCCGGCCAGGACACAGCAGGACAGGAACAGAAAAAGGCGCATTGACCTCATTTGATGCCCCCCTCTCCCGTCTTCGGAGTCTCCCCCTTGACAGGCGGAGAACTTGTACCCTGCGGATACCAATCTCTGTGATTGGGTGGAACCTCGTAAATACCTCCCATCTTCGAGCCCATGAAGAACGGGATAGAGACAGCAACGGGAAGAGCGATCCCAAATAGCACCTGAGCACTGGGAGCGAAATCGTCACTCAGGAACCCTGAGCAGAGTGCGAACCCCAGGCCCAGGGCAACCCATCCGGCCCACCGCTTACCGAAGTCCCGCTCGACGAGCACATTGCGGATGTCCGGTCGTTGGAATGTCTGCGACGTCCCATCCGTGGAGACTATTGTCATAGACCGCGAGGACGCTCCGTAGAACTGGCCCTTGTGTTTGGTAGGGCCGGCACCAAGGGAGTTATCCTCGTAAAGTTCCACCCGCGTCACGGTGTTGTCGCGGATGTTCTCCACCTTCTCCCAATCAGGCATGTGTCTCGCGACGCAACCCGGCAAGCTCGCCAGGAGCAGCAGGGCCGCCATTCCCGTCGCCGTGGTTTTCATGAACTGTCCGCTGTGTCTGATCTTTAGGATTCTCATGGGATCCACCTCCTTGAAATCGACCCGTCGCCCGGCGGCGACCCTCACGGTTCCCATCGAAGCAGGAGCCTCTATCGACAGATGTGATTTTTCTCCCGGAATGGGCTCAGCAAAGCAGGTCGGAATAGGGGGCCGGCGGCGTATTGTGGAGCGCGGTAAAGGGTATTATGTGGGCCTGGGAAAGGGTGGAACTGGTCACCGGAGGCGAGGAGAATGCATAAAGACTACTGGGCCGCATTCCACAAAAAACTCAACGCCGTTAACGGTCCGGTTTCGGGTAACAGGAAGCCAGGTGCGATGGCCACGATGGATTACGCCGTGGGCCGGGGAAACAGTTCGGAGTATCGCTTGCTCGCAAGGAGGAGAACTCATGCCCACCCAGTCCAAGCAGAACTCTGCCTCAAGGGTCCCGATGCGAAGTCGAATTTCCAGCGTCTCAATCGGGAAAAAGAGGCAATCGAAAGAGAATTGGGCTTCCCGTTGAAGTGGGAAAAGCGACCAGATCACGTTGAATCACTGATCATAGCCTGTCCTGGAAAGGCAGACCTCTCGGAGCGGCGCAGCCAACACGAATGGCTCGCCGAGCGCCTGAATAAGATGCATCTGGTCTTTGCCCCCCGCATAAAAATCATAAAAAAGCTGCCAATAGAGCGCCCACATCCGCGGCCTGACGGATGGCACACTGGACCGGAAAGCGAAACGCACAAAAGCCTGAAACAGCGAATCGCCGGTGATCCGGCAATGGTTGGTGTGAAAACGGCTGAGAATGGTGAAGAGGAGTACCTCTTGTTGTCCGGTGACAAGGTAGACGTTTACTTCGCAAAGGCCGCCGTGGCTGTCGAGGTGAAGACAGTCAATGCCAGATCCGAAGAGATCCGGCGTGGCATCTTTCAGTGCATCAAGTACAGGGCCGTCTTGCAGGCCGAGCAGCGGGTATATGGTTCTGAGAGCCCGACTGCGGACTGTCTGTTGGCACTCGACGGTGCACTTTCAGACAAGCTCCAGGACATCGCGGAGTTCCTCCATATACGTGTGGTGTCTTGCTAAGAGGGAGTGCGACCAATCTCCTCTGTCTCAACAGCGGTCAGGCTGCGGGCTGGCGCGTAATCGCTTCGCGCAGTCCTTCCAGTAGACCTTCGAGTTTGGCTTGGCCATGTTCAAGCCGAGCGACGCGCCCGTCTAGGCGCTCCATGTCCTCACGCAATCGAGATTCCATCCGGTCCATCCTGGAGTCGAATCTAGATTCAAGGCGTGATTCCATCTGCTTCATGTCTTGGCGCAACCGAGTTTCCATCTGAATCATATCCCGACGGATAGAGCGGTGCATGTAGAGGAGAACCGCAACAACGACGGCGGGAGTGACCCACTGGGCGAGTTCTGGGGCCATCTATTTCTCCTATCCTCTAGTCTATCCATTCCCTGATTCGCGGACTAGGATGAATTCACCATTCCGGTGAATGATCTCCAGGAACGATGCGATCCAGGTTGCTCCCTTCCGGATCGTGACCTGGATGGGGCGACCCACTAAGTTGTGTGGGAGACGAGTGTGATGATTAATTTCGAGCGAAAAGTGTTTTGGCACCTAAATAGCCGAGGCAACGATCTCTTCTTTCGCCATGCCTCAGTCCTTGATGAGGGATTGCCGAATGACGGGCTCGTCTTCAACAACGATTCCAGAGAGTTCTGCTCCATTGGAAAAGGGTGTTGGAAGGGAGCCGCTGAAGGATCTTTCCCGTTTCCCTGCTCGGAGACAATGTGAATTCGGTCTGTCGATCATTCGTGCAGCGCCCTCGTGCTCCGTGCCGCAGCCGTCCGGTCGCGCCGCGCTTGCGCAAGCTCGTAGCTCGCCTGCATCCGCATCCAGTGTTCGGCGGTACTCCAGCCGATGTTCTCCAACGCCAACGCCATGTTCGCCGACACCCCAGCCTTGCCGTTCAGCAACCGCGACAGCGTTCCGCGCTCGCAGCCGAGACGCGCCGCCGTCTCGGTCACGTTCCAGCCCCTGTCGTCCATGCTCTCCCGGATCAATTCGCCCAGGTGCGGCGGATTCAGCGTCGGCCCGACGCGCTCGCTTGTAATGTCGTTCATAGTCAGCACTCCCTTCGGTCAGTGATAGTCGATCAGGTCAACGTCCACGGCTTCGCCGTCCTCTGCCTTTAGCGGAGTGCTTCAGAACACCTTCGACTCGATCCGCGTCGCGAACACTGTCAGAAGTCCCCCACCGGCCGGCCTCCGGCATGATCCGACCAGAAACTGTGCGGGGATTGTCCATCAGCGGCGCCCATCGCATTGCCGCTGTCGAACGACTCGTAGGGGCGACCCTTGTGGTCGCCCGCCCCCGAACGGCGCCACCGTCCGCCGGCCATTGCCTGGGCACTACCGGACCGGGGGGGTGGAGCGGCGACTTTCTAGTCGCCGACTGGGATCGGCGTCCGGAGCGGCGTCTTTCAGGCGCCGACTGGGACCGGCGTCCTTCCGGGCGCCGGGAATGGCGACGTGGAGCGGCGACTC
>JAJDTT010000073.1 GCA_022827025.1 Acidobacteriota bacterium | reverse complement strand
TCGGCGGCGGCGCCTGTCCGCGTTGCGGTCTGACGAACGACCCGGTCCCGACCGGACCGGGTGCCGGGGAACGATGCGACGCCGGAGGGCACCCGCAGTGCCCCTACGGTCATCGAGGAGGTGAAGTTACTAAGAAGGGGGAGTTTCCTGTCCCTCCGGGGGAGTGGGGGTAGGAAAACCCCCACTCCATGTCGCTCCTAGCCGTCCAGGTGGACGACGACCATCTTGGTCTCGGTCATCTCTTCCACGGCGTAGCGGGGGCCTTCCTTGCCCATGCCGCTGTCTTTGAGGCCTCCGTAGGGCATGAGGTCGGCCCTCCACTGGGTGCCCCAGTTGATGTGCAGGTTGCCGCTGTCCACTTCCTGGGCGAAACGCAGGGCCCGGTCGATGTCCTGGGTGAAGATGGCCGCCGAGAGACCGTAACGGGTGTCGTTGGCCATGTCGATGGCCTGGTCGATGTCGTCGAAGCGATTCACGGCCACGGCGGGACCGAAGAGCTCATCGCAACTGATCCGCATGGCCGGGTCGACGTCGGCCAGGATGGCCGGTTCCACCAGGGCTCCGTTGCGGGCTCCACCGGTGAGCAGGCGGGCTCCACCGTTGGCGGCTTCCTGAATCCAGTCGGACACGCGGACGGCGTCCGATTCCCGAACCAGCGGCCCCATGGTGATCCCTTCCTGGAGCTGATCTCCGATGCGAATATTCTCGACGCCCGTCTTGAGACGGTCCAGGAAGTCGTCGTAGATCCGGTCCGCGGCCAGGACCCGCTGGGCCGAGATGCAGACCTGTCCCGCGTTGGCGTATCCGGTGGCCACCGTGGCCGCGGCCACCTTGTCCAGATCGGCGTCGTCCATCACCAGTAGCGGGGCGTTGGACCCCAGTTCCATGGTGACCTTCTTCATTCCGGCCACCCGGCAGATATGGTCCCCCACTTCGTAGCTGCCGGTGAAGCTGATCTTGCGGACTCTAGGGTCGCCCGATAGAAAGTCGCCCACCTCGCTGCCGGGACCCGTCAGGCAGGCCAGGGCCTGGGGCGGCGTCCCCGCTTCCAGCAGGATCTCCACCAGCTTGAGGGCGGACAACGGCGTGTCGGTGGCCGGCTTGACCACGACGGCGTTGCCGCCGGCCAGTCCGGGTCCCACCTTGTGGCAGACCAGGTGCAACGGAAAGTTGAACGGGGTGATGGCCGCCACCACACCGCAGGGCACGCGGAGAGTGAAGCCGAGACGTCCGGCGCAGCCGGGCGCCGCGTCCAGGGGGAGCACCTCGCCGGTGATCCTCTTGGCCTCCTCTCCCGAGAGCCGGATGATCTCGGCCGCCCGTACCGCTTCGATCCGGGCTTCCGCCAGGATCTTGCCCTCTTCGGAGCTGATGGTCCGGGCCAGTTCCTCGGACCGCTCCTCCATGATGTCCGCCGCCCTGATCAGGATTCGCGACCGGTCGTAGGCGGGCAGGTTCCGCATCACGCGGGCCCCCTCGACGGCGCCGGCCAGGGCTGCATCCACGTCGGAGGCGCGGGCCTTGGGAACGGTGTCCACCACCGAGTCGTCGTAAGGATTCTTGACTTCGATCAGTTGCGGGGTCTCGGTCCACTCACCTTGCACGAACATTCTCATGGCTTTTTCTCCTTACCGGTCCATATCCAATTTCTGCCGCGCAGGCTCCTAACGGAAGCGGAGGGAGTAGAGATCCGCGTCCCGCATCACGATCCTCAGCCGGACCGGCTTGCCGGCGATCCGGTTCAGGGTATCCCTGGTGGCCTTCGGGTGGCCTCGGTCCCACTTGACCGTGTGCTCGACCTCGTCTCCAAAGATCAGGGGCGAGTCCTCCAGCGCGAACCCGGGCACCGGATGGCCGTGCTGGTCCTGGACCTCGATCCGGATGCTCCCCGCGGCCGAAGTGGAAAAGTTCAGGACCAGGTCGTCGCCCTTGAAGACGAAGGGCCTGGTCACCATCTCCCCGCCCTTGTAATCGGCTCGTAGGGAGGCGAACCCGTCCATGCGCACCGTCATCCGTTCCAGGTGGGCGCTGGGTGACGTGTAGTGCCGGGCCACGTAGAAGGAGATTTCGTCGTCGCCCGTGGGGACGACGCCGGACGAGACCATGTTGGTCCGGTGCACCCAGTTCTTGGGATGCCGCCCCGGC
Organism: Acidobacteriota bacterium; assembly: GCA_022827025.1. Lineage (GTDB taxonomy): Bacteria > Acidobacteriota > UBA6911 > RPQK01 > JAJDTT01 > JAJDTT01. The sequence continues at coordinate 4,053 of JAJDTT010000073.1, read as the reverse complement.
CGAATGAAGGCTTCCCCGAACCGCCGGTCCCAGTGCACCCCGTCGCGGCTGGTCATGAACACGGCGTCGGAGACGCCGGCCCCCGCCGCGTTGTCGTGGTAGGTCCTCCAGGGAACGAAACGCTTGGGAAAGGCCAGGTAGATCTGGGGAGCGCGGAAATAGGGCTGGGTGGCGTTGGTGTAAAAGTGCTCCCGCGGCGCGTCTCCGTAGTCGGCCCACTCCCCTTTCGTCCAGTGGATGAAATCCTCGGAAGTGGCGCACTTCATGCTGCGGACTCCGTCCGTGAAATCACGATAGATGGCCACGTAGAGCTGCCGGACCGGATCCCAGAAGGGCACGTTCAACGAATCGAACGCCCCGTCGCTGATGACCGGCTCTTCCTGGATCCTGGTCCAACGGATACCGTCGGGCGAAGCCAGCGCCAGCAGCGGTCCGCCCGCCAGCGCCTTGTACTGTTGGGAGGGGTCCGCTTTCGGATTGCCGTCCTTGAAGGGAGCGAAGTTGTGCCCGCCCCGGCCGGACCAGACGATGTTGTTGTCCTTCGAACCCTCGAACTCGATGAGGCCCAGAGACGGACGGGTCCAGGTGATGCCGTCCTGGCTCTCGACGTAGCAGGAGACCTCCTCGTGCTCGGGGATCACCGTCTCGCCGGGACCCACGAACTTGGGGAAGGTATAGCCGGCATGACTGCTGCCGCGATAGTACATGCGGTAGAGGTCGCCGTCCTTGAAGACGGTGTGGTAGAGCGAAGTGGTTCCCTCCCACGGTTTGTCGAACTCGAGCACGGTCCCCGCCGGCCGCGCCTCCTGAAGCTGGAGCCGCACTCCCTTCATGGAATCGATGAGGTAATCGTCGACGAAGAGTTCCAAGTTGGAGCCGAGGTCCAGAGGTTTCATCTTCTGACCATGGCTGGAGGGACGGGACTCGACCGAGACCAGCGTGAGCAGGACCAGCAAGCCGATGGATAGTGGAAAACGCCCTTTCATCTACTCCTCCTGTACTGTACGTCGTTTCTTAAGACGCCGACCCGAAGCATACGATGTAGACCACCGCGAGAAAAGGGAAATGACGAAAGAGGCGTGAGAGACGGGGGATCGGGGCGGCTCCGGCCGGCGGGTTACCCGCCCGGACCGTCCGCGCTGAAGTAGGCTTCCAGGGAATTCAACTGATCCGCCAGCTCGTCAATGTGATGCTGGAGCAGATTGCGAACCGACAACAGTCCGGTGACGCGATTCTCCGAGTTCACCACCGGCAGGTGCCGAATGTGCCGGGAGACCATGACTTCCAGGGCTTCTCCCGCTTCCGCCTCTTCCCCAACCGTCTGGACGGCCGTGGTCATGACCTCGCGAACGGTGGTGGCTTCAGGATCCAATCGGGGTACGACGACCCTCACCATGACATCCCGTTCCGAGAAGATCCCGACCAGCTTGTCCCCCTCCAGAACGGCGGCGGCGCCGATTCTGGCGTTCCGCATGGACATGGCGGCCGAGAGCACCGTCGAGTCGACTTCCACGCTGGGCGGCGGCACTTGCGCTAACTTGATCACCTTCATTCCAGCACCTCTCCGTACCCTGAAAAACCAAGGCCGGAATGGGCCGATTATAACACAGCGTCCTCCGGAAAAGCCCCGGAGATAGGCAAGCCGGGAGAGGCCGAACGGTCACATGACGACCGGCCCGGAAACATCGTCATCTTCTTCGATCTCCAGGACTTCCGCCGCCCGGATCCAGCGTTTGCGCCGCTGGAAATAGACCGCGGCCGCGATGATGCCCAGAACCAACCCGAAGGCGTGGGTCCGGTAGCTGACCTCGGGTTGAACGGTAGAGGGCAGGAAGAGGATCAGAGCCACGCCCAGGCTCCGCAGCACCCGTTTTTTCATGGGGAGGCTCCGCTCCACAAGGATATAGACGGCCAGCCAGAATCCGCCCATCACGTGGGTCATGCCCGATGCTCCCACCAGGTGAACCTCGGGAGGATAGGTCAGAAGCGAGAGGTAGTTAGTGACGGCGCTCAGAACGACGATGCCCACGGGATAGACTCCGAAGCCGAAGTAGCCGTAGAGGAGGTAGCTGAAGAAAACCACGAAGGGAAGATTGGAGAACAGGTGCTTCCAGTCGGAATGGACGGCCACAGCGGAGAACAGCCGCCAATATTCGTGATGGTCCAGGACCCGGGCGGGCACGGCCGCCGAGAATCGCATGAGCTCGGGAGAGTCCCTCCAGACCAGAACCGAGACGAACAGGATGACCATCGCGCTGGCGGCCGCGATCAGGCCGCTGTTCTCGGCCGGCTTCCGCGAGAGGAGGGTCCGCTTGACCACGATCCGCGGCTGTGTCCAGTTGAATTCTGTCGTCATGGGCAAGGTACCGGTGGTGTCCAATCATAGGAGCGAGAACAGTCCGGTTCAACGCGCTGCCGAAGCCGGGTTCCCCCGGGTGGCGCCGTTCGGGAACCCTCCTGAGGTCTGCACCGTGCTAACATCGGCCACGCTGGCTTGGTCTTCCCAGCCGTGTCCGCGGGGTGCATTCCATGAATTGTTTGCGAAGTCCCGTACCCTCCGACCTCGAGGTGTTGAGAAAACTCTGGCCGCGGCTCTCAGATGCGGCTTTGGAGGCGCAGATCCACGGGCCCCGGCTTCGAATCATAGAAGCCGGCGGGAAGCCGGTGGGTTTTCTCAAGTTCCACGTGATCTGGGAATCGCTCCCCTTCATCGAGCACATCGTCATCCTGGAATCGGATCGGGGTCTCGGCTACGGCACCCGGGCGGTGAGGGAGTGGGAGCGGCAGATGGCGGAACGCGGTTTCGACCTGGTGGTCATGTCCACTCAGGCCTCCGCCACGGCCCAGCACTTCTGGCGCAAGCTTGGCTACACGGACTGCGGAGCGCTCACCATACGAAGTCAGCCCGCCGAAATCTTCATGCAGCGCCGCCTGGCCGGGGATTCCTGACCGTCCTTGGCGACCGCCGCCGCAGACTGTTAAAGTTCGGAAAATCCAAGCACGCGCCCGTAGCTCAGCTGGACAGAGCAACGGACTTCTAATCCGTGGGTCGGGGGTTCGAATCCCTCCGGGCGCGCATCTCTTCCGAGAAATCTCCTGTCGGCGGCTGGAAAGCCGGCCCCCCCGGTCCGGTAGTGCCCACGCAATGGCCGGCGGACGGTGGCGCCGTTCGGGGGAGGGCGACCACAAGGGTCTCCCCTGCCATTCGCGTTTTCTCCGCGACCGTCGTTGTAGTTATTGAACATTGACAGTCGTTGTCGACCAACGGAAGAATGATGCGTACAAACCCAATTCATCGCATGACTTTGACAGTTTCCGCACGCCGGGATCCGAACGCGCCGCCCTCGGGACTTCAGCGGCGTCCAAATGATGAATGCTGAATTGATCAAGGTGCTGGTAGCCGTGGTGGCGGTGGGGATCAGCTTGGCCGGATTGATGTTGGCCGGTTGGCGAGGGATCCGCCGCGAAATGCGGGACATGCGCCAGGAGATGCGCCAGGACATGAGTGAGCTGCGCAGGGACGTCAGAGACCTTCGCCAACACGTGGACACTCAAATTGGAAATCTGCGGGACCGGCTAGCGCGGATCGAGGGCAGACTCGACGAACTCCGAGAATTCTTTTTCCGCTCCGGTGGCACCGCTGCGTGATCGAAGAGACAGACGACCGCGGCCCTATCAAAGCCACCCCCTGGGACCGCCATCTTTCACGCGCCCCGTATTCTTCCCCAGGAAGGGCGACATCCATGTCGTCCGCCGGGAGTATCCATGTTGCAAGTGAAGGAGCGGCGTCATCCTTGGCGCCGTCTTACGACCTCGCATTCAAGAAAAACCGGACGGCCGCATCGGCTCTCCCCGCCCGTTTTCTTCCTCACCCCTCCCCCAGCCCGAAAACGAACGGAAGGACCGACCTCCCTTCGTCTGAGAAAAACATGCCCCCCGGAGGGGGGACATTCTTGTCCCCCTCTTCTCTACGGTTGCTTTCGCTGGGCCCCGGTGGGGCCGGAGTTGGGCGGATAGGAGGGGGGACTTTCCGTCCCCCCGAGGGAGTGGGGG
>JAJDTT010000205.1 GCA_022827025.1 Acidobacteriota bacterium | reverse complement strand
GGGGGGGGTGGAGCGGCGTCTTTCAGGCGCCGACTGGGACCGGCGTGTTTCACGCGCCGGCTGGGACCGGCGTCCTTCCGGGCGCCGGGAATGGCGGCGTCGAGCGGCGACTCGGCCGGGGGACGTTGCGACCCCGCAGGGCACCCACAAGGGGTGCCCCTACGGTCATCGGGGATTGGTCCGACGGGGCGGCTAGAAACCGCCGTTCCTGGTGAGCGATTAGGAAATCGCCCCTCCTGGCAAAGAACACGGGGCGCGTGAAAGACGTCCTTCCCAGGCGGCGCGTGAAACACGCCGGTCCAGGCGCCCGGAAGGACGCCGGTCCCAGTCGGCGCCGAGGACGACGCCGCTCCAGGCGCCGTTCCTGGTGGGCGATTAGGAAATCGCCCCTCCTGGGCGGCTGGAAGTCGCCCCTCCTGGCGAAGAACTCGGGGCGCGTGAAAGACGTCCTTCCCAGGGCGGCGCGTGAAACACGCCGGTCCAAGCGGCGCCCGGAAGGACGCCGAGCCCAGTCGGCGACTAGAAAGTCGCCGCTCCAGGACGCCGAGCCCAGTCGGCGCCGGGGACGACGCCGCTCCAGGACGCCGGTCCCAGTCGGCGACTAGAAAGTCGCCGCTCCACGGGGCCGCTTCGGGCGGGGCGTTGGAGGGGGAGAGCATCGGCGGGTGGCGTTGACGGGGTCGGGGTGACGGCGGATAATTGGAGGTTGGGGGGCGTGAGTGAAAGGAACTGCCAGATGACCCTTGAACTCATGGCCATCATCGCCGCCACCATCACACTGGGCGGTCTCATCCTTGCCCAGTCTCGCGCAGCAGCACGTGAACGCGCTGAAATCCGAAAACGGGTGGACCAACTTGAGGTTTCGCTCGTCGATCGGATGGGCCGACTTGAAGTTTCGGTCGTCGATCGGATGGCGCGCGTCGAAGTTTCGCTCGGTGAATGCATAGCTCGGCTTGAAGGTTCGGTCGATGTGCTCAGGGAGCACTTCGCCGGGACCGGACGCGACGCGGCTTGAGTCTGCGGGGCTGTCGGGATTTCAGGAATCAACCAGGGGAGACCGGAGAGCACCCGCACGGGGTGTCCCTACCCAGGAATCAATCAGGGGAGCGGGAGAGCACCCGACAGGGGAGAGCGGGAGAGTGCCCGCCAGGGGAGAACCGGAGAGCACCCGCGCGGGGTGTCCCTACCCAGGAATCAACCAGGGGAGCGGGAGAGCGCCCGGACGGGGTGTTCCTACCTGTTGTCTTTTTCTTTTACGCCGGGGGGGAGGCCGGGGAGGGGGGGCGGAGAGGCGGGGCTGGGAATGACGGGCTTCACGGCTTCGCCGCGCTTGAGATTCTTCAGCCTTTCCCCGGTGAGACCCATCAGGTTCCTGGCGCCGGGACTGACGTAGTTGTAGAGGATCGGGACGGCGACGAGGCGCTCCCTGGACTCGTTTTCCCGTTTCAGGAGGAGGCGCACCTCGCTCCTCAGGTACTTCTCGTCCTCCTTGCCGATATAGCGGAACAGCAGGCGGAGATCCTGGCCCGGGGCAACGGAGCCGCCGCTCTCCAGCAGTTCGAAACGGGTCTTGTCGTAGTCGATCCGGGAGAGGTGGACGGTCTCGAACAGGCCATTGCTCACCCGGACCGCGCCCCGTTGGGTCCGGTCCAGGAAGTGGATCTTGATTTGCTTGGGGACCACTTCCAGGACGCCCGGTTTTGGCGCCCGCTGCTTTGAGGCCGCGCCGCCGACGAAAGCCCGTTTGAGCTTCTCCATATCCAGGGGCTGAATCCGAAGCTGCCATCCGTCCGGTTGGCGGACCCAGACCTCGCGCCTCGGGACCGGATAGTAGACCCCCGCCGGCATCAGCAACCGCTCCAACTTCACCGTCACCAGCGCTTCGCCGGGGTTCCGGAGTTCGATCCGGTCCAGTTCCCAGGAGTGAAAGGGGTCCGTGCGGCGGTTGAGGAACGGATTCTGACCTTCCGGCGCCACGTAGCGGAGAGCTCCCACCTTGTCCCCCTTCTGAAGCAGGTCCCAGAAGGTTCGGACCGCCTCCTCCAACTCCGGGTCCACGGCGGGACCGGAGAAGAGGCTCAGGTAGAGGACCAGACTGATCATTCCGCCTGTCTCCCGGGAGAATAAGAACCAAAAATGGCCGCTCCGGAGAGCGGCCAAGGCGAGAATAAACCTTTTCGAACGATCAAGGGAATAAAAGAGTTCGGGGGCTGCGCCAAAAGTTGGCGCCAGCCCCCGACTTCAACTTTCGCGGCTCCCGCCCGGAGATTGCCCATGCCGGATGTTGCAGTCCGGGAGCGGGAGTCCCTGCCGAGAATGTCGTCGTCACCCGTCGAAGATGACGGTTCCCGGCTTTCTGAAGTTTCCTCTATTCGTGATCGTGACCGTCATCAGAACCGCCATCGGCCATATCCATATCCATACCCATGGACATCATCCTGATCCCTCCGCCATGGCGAGACACCGGCGGCGTCATGTCGCCGTGCTGGCTGAAGCCCGGGCCGAAGACGGTGCGGGTTCCGGCCACGGCGTCGAAGTTGGCGACGATCCATCCATAACCCACGAAGTCCATATCCTCAACAAGTTCGCTCAAGAGCACGGTGTAGGTCTCCCCCGGACCGAGCATCCCGTCGGTCAAGCCTTCGCCCATCGTGTCCATCGAGGTCTCCATCATCGTCATCGTGCCGTCCCGATTGTAGAGGTAGATCTCCAGGGTGCCCATCATGTCGTAGCCAGTGCCGACCCCGCCTGACACGTTGGTGCCCTTGGGAGACATGAGGACATTGCTCACCGATATGGCAGTGTCGAAGCCCAAATCGGGAAGGCTGACCAGGTAGCTGCCGAAAACGGCAGATTGATCTGTCGTGTGGCCGGCCGCCATAAAGGAAACTGAAGTGCCTGCGGTTGCCGTTCCACCGAAGGCAACGACCAACAGGACCGCCGTACAAAGCATCGCTCTCGTTTTGTTCATGCCCTAACTCCTCTACGAAATGACGTTAGAAAAAATAAACCAGACCACAACGAAATGCAGCCGTTCGAACCCGCAAACTAAGTTACCCACCCGCGGAACTGACTGTCCAAGATGCCGGAGCCTCTCAAAAGTCGCAACTTTCGCGGCAGTGTCACCACCAGACCACCATCTGGCGGGAGTTAAGCCTAAAGTAGTCTCCCACGATAATCAAGCCTGCATGTTCCCGCGACGGAAATGAAAAGTAAAGGACGTGGCCCTGCTCCGTCGTCTCGAAGACCGCGAAGCTGTCGATGTCCTCGTAGACCGACACGTCCGGGCCGGCCTCCCCGTCCCGGCCCTCCATGTCCAGAGCGAAGATGGCTCTTGCGGGAAACGCCCACCGCCGCGGCTGCCCGTCCTGGTAGAGGGTGGAGAAAATCACGGCTTGCGTCATCTCCCGGTCCAGGACGTAAAGGCGCTTCTCAAGAGGCCTGATGTTGGAGGTCATGACGAATCCGGGCGTGAAGGACGTGGCCAGTTCCTTGAAGAGGCTCCATCGATCCCCGTCCCGCGTGTAGATGGTGAGTCCGGGCCCCACGTCGGTCACCATTACGATCTCCTCCTCTCCGTCGAGGTTGAAATCGAAGAGGGCCAGGTTCAGAACCTGCCGCCGCAAGAGGTGGCCTCGCGCCTGGAGCTGGAACTGACCCGTGCCGTCCCCGGTTTCAGTCTCGATGACGGCTCCCAGGGGACCGTTCATGGCCCGGACCAGGTCCAGGTGGCGGTCCTGGTTCAGGTCGGCGATGACGATGCGTTCGTCCTCGTCGAAGACCCGGTACCCTTCCGGATTGGGCCCGACGGTGAAGGTGCGGTCGTTTTCCAGGATGAACCGGTTCCGTGCGTCCCGGCGGCCGAGGTAGACGCGTCGGGCGCTCCCTCCGGAGCCGTATTCGCCGACCACGACGAAATCGAACGTGGGATCCGGGGGGATGACGCTGCCTCCGGGATGAAACGTGGGAGGACGGGGAGCCGGGGGCACGGGATCGGGTCCGCCGGGCGGAGGCGGCGGTGGCGCGGGCGGAGGATTCGGCGTCTCCGGCGGAGCCGTGCCGGCGGACGGGTCGCCGGGGTTGCCGGGCTCGTCGCCGGGCTCGTCGCCGGTCATGTCATTGGGGTCCGCCCGGTCGAGGAAGGCCCGCCGAAAGGGATTGCGCACGTTCATATAGGGACTGCCCGGGGAGCGGGCGGCGCCGAACTGGCTCCAGGCCGCCTGGTAGTCGCGCTCGAACTGCCGGAGCTCGTCCGCCCGGGCCATCATGTCGGCCGTGGAGCGGGCGTTCTCAGGACTGACCGGCCCCACCCCCGGTCCCGGGTTCGGCGCGTCTGCCGGTCCGGCGGTGGAGGTGGCGACTCCCCCAGGACCGGCGCCCGGAGTCCTTCCCGCCCGGCTGGCCCGGCGGCGCCCGGACTGCGTGCGGCTGCGGGAGGAGGAGGACGAGGAACGGGGGGTTCGATACGTCCCCGCATCCCGGCTTCGAGGGGAGGTCCCGTACGAACGGGGAAATGGAAACGAAGCCGACGGCGCCGAATCCGACGGGGCCCACCCGGCGGTTCCCCGGGAGGAGCCCGGGTCCGGCCGGTAGTGGGATTCGTCGCCCGACCCGGGGATGAACTGCCAGATCAGCGCCGAGAGCAACGACGCGGCTACCAGGGAGGCAAAGAAGCCGGTGCTCCCCAGCCTTCTGCCGTATCCTCGGGAGCGGCGTGTTTCACGCGCCGACCGGGAGGGGCGTGTTTTACGCGCCCCGTGTTCGCGGCTGGTCTGACTCATTTCGGAATTAGAATCGATCCGGACATTCGGGTTGCCGACGGGCTTTCCTGCCGCGCCGCCGGCCGGCCATCGGGGACGATGCCGGCGAAACCCGGCCGAGCGCCCAATGTCCAATGATAGCACTTTCCTCATCCTCCCCTTCGCTTGCGACTTTTTCCCGACAGGGTCATCTCCTAAAGTGATTGGATGAGAGGAGGGCTGGTCGCTGTGGCAGAGTCGGAGAGACGGGTTGGGGCCGCCTGAATTCCGTTTTAGTCCGTACGCATGCCAGAGGAAATCAGTCCGGATGAGTTGGCGGCAATCGTCAAGAGAGCCCAACAGGGTTCCGCCGCCGACTTTCATGCGCTCTACGAGTTGTTCGTCAAGCGCATATACAATTTTATCTTACGGCTGATCGGCTCCAGGGAAGATGCCGAAGACCTCACACAGGAAACCTTCCTCAAAGTTCACCGGGAGCTCAAGAAGCTCCGGGACCGGAAACAGTTTCGCTACTGGCTCTACCGAATCGCCCGGAACGAGGTCTACCAGAAGCTCCGCCGTTCCAAGAAGAAGGGCAGCGAGATCTCTCTGGATGGAGAAGAGGGTCCGCTGGACTGGCTCCTGGCCGATGAGGGCATGGAGTTGGATCCGGAGCGGGCGTTTCTTTCTCAAGAGCTCAATAAGGTCATTCTTGGCGCCTTGCAGTCCCTCACGCCCAAGTATCGCGACGTGTTCGTGCTGGCGGTTTTCCAGAAGATGAAGTACGTAGAAATTTCCAGAATCGTGGGCCGGTCGTTGCTTTCTGTGAAGACCGACATCTACCGCGCCAGGCTGGTGGTGAAGGACCACGTGAAGACCTACCTGGGGAAGAAACGATGAGCCGCTGCTGCCGGGGTTTTCTGCTTTCGATTTCGGCGCTGGCCGACGACAACCTGGATGCGGCGTCGGTGCCGTCGGTGAGGGCCCAACTCGCCGCGTGCCCCGAGTGCGCCCGATTCTACGACGAGCAGCGGGAGTTGTCGGACTGGCTCAGGGCCGGGTCGCCGGACGTGGAGCCGGCTCCCGAGATCTGGAGCCGGATCGAGTCGAGGCTGCCGGTTTCCCGGGGCTCTCTCTGGGAGCGGTTGGGATCGGGACTGGCGGCGGCGTTTCGTTTTCCGGAGGTCCGGTACGTGGCGGCCAGCCTGGCCGTGCTGGCGATTCTCTCCGGCGGGTTCATGGGACGGGTCCAGGAGGCGCAGCCGGCGCCTCGAGTCTACGCCAAGGCGGAGAACCCGTTCCTGGTGGCATGGCAACAGGAGACTCTCCCGACTTCCCTCGCCCAACGAGCGGAACAGGGGGAGAATCCCTTTGACGTGATCAGAGGTGAGCGATGAAGGCTCTGATCCGGTTTTCCGTATTGTTGGTGGTTTTTGGATTGACGCTGGTCCCGGGCGTCTTCGCGGCGGGTTCGGACCCGGCGGAGACCGCCAAGCTGGCGACGGCTGCGACTCACTACGAGATCGCCCAACTCAAGCTCGAGTCGGGAGAGTATGACGCGGTCGTGGCCGAGATCCGGAAGATCCTGGACCTGGACTTCGGTTCCGAGAATGAAGGCGTGCTGACGCTCTCGGTGCTGAACCTGAGCGAGGAACTGCTGAATGCGGACCAGCACGGCCTCGCCCGGCAGGCGGTGGACGCCAGCCTGAAGGCGGTCAGCCAGCAGGAAAACCAGTTCATGCTCCTCATGTTCAAAGCCCGCGTCTTCCGCGACGAAGGCAAGGTCGACGAAGCCCTCGAAACCTACCGCTCCGCCCAGAAGATCGTAAGGAGCGGCGATTTCTAGTCGGAGAGGCGATTTCCAATTGCCCGGAGGGGCGATTTCCAATCGCCCAAAGGGAGAGGCGATTTCTAGTCGCCTCGTCTTTGATTAACTTGTAGACGAGCAAAGTGTACAGGGGGGACTATCGTCCCCCTGCCCCCCAAGGAGCGGCGTCGTCCCCGGCGCCGTCTTACGACCTCGCATTCAAAAAAACCGGGCGGCCGCATCGTCTCTCCCCGCCCGTGTTCTTCCTCCCCCCTCCCCCAGCCCGAAAACGAACGGAAGGACCGATCTCCCTTCGTCTGAGAAAACCATGGGGCACCCGAAGGGGGGACATTCTTGTCCCCCTCTTCTCTACGGTTGCTTTCGCTGGGCCCCGGTGGGGCCGGAGTTGGGCGGATAGGAGGGGGGACTTT
>JAJDTT010000013.1 GCA_022827025.1 Acidobacteriota bacterium | reverse complement strand
GGAGCTGCTGGGACTCGAAGCCGTGCAGGACGGCATCCTCTATGTGGAACTCAATGCCGTGCGGGCCGGAATGGTCCAACGGCCCGAGCAGTGGAAATGGGGTTCGGCCCGCTGGAGACTCACCGGCGAGGATCAGGCCTTGATTCCACTGGAGGAACTGTTCCCCCCGGATCTCGAAACCGACGCCTACAGCAGTTACCGGGCTCGCTTGTACTATCGAGGCGCCGTCCCCACGCGAGAAAACCAGGCGGCGATCCCCCGGTGGATCCTTCATCAGGAGCAGCGCCGTGGATTTACCCGGGCGGGAGCTTATCGCCGGCGTTTGCGGTTTCTGACGGACGGATTGGCCGTCGGGCCGGCGGAGAAGGTGGCGCAACTGCTAGAGACTTATCGGCAGCAAGGTCGATATCGCCGCCGCCGGCACCCCATCCCCCAACTGGGCGGAGTGTTGTTTTCCCTGCGGGAGCAGCGCTCGAACGCGTTTGTCACGTAGACTCGCCTGATCTCCGACCGTCGAATCCGCCACCGCGAGACCAATCGACCCAGATCACTGGAACCGCCCAACAGACTGAATTGTCCTCTTGGAGTGTTTGGATAGTCGTCCGGACTTCCATCCATTTGCCAAAGTTCACTGCTCTGCTTCGCGCGGCGCCTTTCCATCCGTGGAAAATGGGACTGTTGCTCAGCGTGCTCAGCGTGGAAAACGGGACTGTCGTGGAAAACGGGACTGTCCCTTTCTTTCTTCTTCTCCGTGCGTGCGTGCGTGCGTGGAAAACGGGACTGTCCCTTTCTTCCGTGCGTGCGTGCGTGCGTGCGTGCGTGGAAAACGGGACTGTCCCTTTCTTCCGTGCGTGCGTGGAAAACGGGACTGTCCCTTTCTTCCGTGGAAAACGGGACTGTCCCTTTCTTCCTCAGGGACTGTCCCTTCTGTCCTGTCCGGGGGGAGCGGTGGGAGAATTCCTTACTTCTCAGACTTGGGGCCGACGTCGGGGCGGTCGTCGTTTATGAACCCGTCCCGGTTGGGCATCTTGACCTTGGGGAGGGTCTGCCGGTTCATCTCTTCGTTCTCGCCGACGATTTCGTTCAGATGCAGTACGTACGCCACGACGGAATAGACCTGATCGTCGGTCAGGATGCCTGGATTATGGAAGGGCATGGTGCGGTTCACGTAGTCCCAGAGCGTCGTTGCGTAGGGCCAATAGCTGCCGACCGTCTTCAGGGGCTTGGCGCTCGCGAGGCTTCCCTGCCCGCCCACCAGCGCCGACGACTCCCCGCCCTGGCCGGTGGTGCCGTGGCATTCCGAGCAACGGCGAGCGTAGACTTCCTTGCCCTCGGCGGCGGTTCCGCTCCCTTCAGGAAGGCCCGTTCCGTCCGGAAAAATCGTAATGCTCCAGGCCTTGACCTCGTCCGCCGTCGGTGCGCGCCCGACCTTGTACGTCGGCGACTGGGCGGCGCCGGCGCCCACGAGCAGGCCGGCCAGTACGAACACCGGCCAGTGTCCCCTGCCGTGATCAGACAAATGTCCCCTGCCGCGATCACCACGACCAGACGAGTGTCCCCTGCGACCAGACAAGTGTCCCCTGCCGCCTCCCCTGCCGCGATCAGGCATGGGTCACACTCCCGTCGGCGGCGATCTTCCAGGACTTGATGCCATTGTTGTGGTAGTCGGAGTTCGGGCCTCGCGCCTCCACCAGAGCTTCCACGGCCGGTTGGACGTACCCCGTCTCGTCCGTGGCCCGGGATAGGATCACCGTGGGTGTGCCGTCCCAGGTCCAGGGCAGACGAAAGCGGGTGAACGCGATCCGGTGCCGCGGTTCCTGCAGGGTTGCGTCGGTCCACGTCGCCCCGTTGTCGGTGGAGACCTCTACCCGCTCGATCAATCCCCGGCCCGACCAGGCCAGCCCGGTGATCTCGACGAATCCCGGTCCCGGCAGCTTCTGCCCCCCGGAGGGGCGGGTGATCACCGATTTGGATTCCATGGTGAGACTGAATTGCCGGGCCTTGCCGTCGGCCAGAACGTCCGTGTACTTCGACGTTTCTTCCCGGCCCATCGCGGGCTGGTCCGCCAACATCAGCCGCCGGACCCATTTGACGTTGATGTTCCCCTCGTGACCGGGCGCCACCAGACGCAGGGGGTACCCCTGCTCCGGACGGATCGCCTCTCCGTTCTGCCCGTAGGCGACGATCACGTCGTCGCGGCACTTCTCCAGCGGCAGGCTGCGGTGCATCTTGCAGGCGTCGGCTCCCTCCGCAATGAGCCACGCGGCTTCGGGTTTCACGCCGGCCTCATCCAGCAGGACAGAGAGCGGAACTCCCGTCCATTCGCTGCAGCTCGCCATGCCATGGCTGATCTGTGCGGTGGCGCCCTTCTTCGGCTTCCATTCGCCGCGGCTGTTGCCGGAACACTCGATGAAGTGGATCCGCGACACCGACGGAAAGGTTTTCAACTCGTCCATGGTGAGTATCAGCGGACGTTCCACCAGACCGTGAATCAACAGGCGGTGCTCGGCGGGATCGATCAGGGGAACCCCCGCGTGATGGCGCTCGAAGTGCAGCGAGGAGGGCGTGATGATCCCGTGCGAGTCCTGGAGCGGAGTCCGCGTGGAGCCTGCTTCAGGGTATCTTGAAACCGACCCCTTCCGGACCGACTTTTCGAACGGCGAGCGCTCGCCATACTCATCCGGCGGCTTGCCGGTGCGTTTCACGCTGTCCCCGGCGGGTGTGTCCCCCGAGTCCGAACACGCCAGAAGAGCGCCGCCGACCGCCGCGCCGATACTCAGAAATGTGCGCCGGCTGGATTCACCGGAGTTCCTTCCGGATTCTTCGTCTCCCATGACACCCTCCTCCCGGACCGCTCAAATCGGGATCATGGTCTCCAATTCGGACCAGGGCGCAGATTCCCTCGGCTGCGCGGGCCACTCGAGACGACCCCCAGCGTCAACCCAATCCCATGATCCTCAGCACCATGACCCGATTTTCCTTTTCGTCCGTCACGTAGACGAAGCGGCTGTCGGGCGAAACCTGTATGTCGATGGGTTTCTTCCCGACTTCGATGGTCCGGACCTTGTTCAACTCGGGACTCAGAATGGATATCGTTCGGCTCCCGCTCTCCACCACGAAGACGTAGCCTTGGTCGTTCACGGTCAGGGAGAAGGGTTGCTCGCCCACCCGGACCCGGCGCGTCTCCTCGATGTCGAGCAGGTCCACCACCGAGAGGTCGTTGGTCCCGCTGTTGGCCACCAGCAAACGTTCGCCGTCGGGTGTCAAGGCGATGCCGTCGGGACCGATCCCCACCGGGATCTCCTTGATCACGCGTCCTTCGTTGGCGTCGATCACATAGAGGTCATTGGAGCCGGCACAAGGAATGTACAACTGCTCGCCCAGGGGAGAGATGGCGGCCACCAGCGGGCGCACGCCCACTTCCACCGACTTGGTGACCCGGTGGGAAGCCGTATCGATGAAGTCGACCCGTCCAATGCGGCCCCGGCCGTAATTGGCCACGTAGATGGTGTGCCCCCGGGGAGACACCACCACGTCGGTGGGCATCCCGCCCACCTTGACGTCATCGGTGATCCGGTGGGTCCTTCCGTCCACTACCTTCACCAGGCCCGACTGGAAGTTGGTGACGTAGATCCGGTCGCCGCCGGGCGAAATAGCGATTCCCAGCGGCTTGAAGCCGGCGTAGAAGGTCTTTTCCTCCCGGTTGGTGGCGGTGTTCACGATGGAGACTTCGTCGGAGGCGAAGTTGGTCACGAAGAGGTAACGGCCGTCTGCGCCCAGGACGGAGAAGTTGGGCGCCTTGCCGACTTTGACCTTCTTGACCTGACTCACCTGGACCGGCGAAGCGGCCAGCGGCGGCAGGCAAGCGGCGATGACCCAAAGTCCGATGGTCTTCTTGATTTCGTTCATGATCCCCCCACAACCGATTGCGAGACCGTGCCGGCCTTCCCCCGTCGTTGCCGGCAAGCTCGAACCGTATTCTTCATCAGGAGCGCGATGGTCAAGGGTCCGACTCCACCCGGCACCGGCGTCACCGCCGCCGCCCATCCCGGCGAGGCCTGGGGATGGACGTCGCCCACCAGCACCGAGCCCCTCTTGTCGAAAGCCGCCAGCTTGCGCGAGCCGTCACCGAACAGACGAACGACCTCGTCCCGGTCCCGGAGCAGGTTGACCCCCACGTCGACGACGACGGCGCCCTGCTTGATGTAGTCCCGCGTGACCAGAGCCGGCCGCCCCACCGCTGCGACCAGGATGTCGGCGCGGCGGCAGACCCGGGGCAGGTCCCGGGTCCGGGAATGACAGACGGTCACCGTGGCATGTTCCTGGAGCAGCAGAAAAAACATGGGCTTGCCCACGATGTTGCTCCTTCCCACCACCACCGCCTCGGCCCCCCGGAGGGGAATCCCCTCGCGGAACAGCAGCTCCATGATTCCCTGCGGCGTGCAGGGCACCAGGCCCGGATTTCCGGAGCAGAGTCTCCCCGTGTTCACCGGGTGGAACCCGTCCACGTCCTTGTCGGGCCGAACCGCCATCAGCGTGCGCTCGGTGTCGATGTGGGCGGGCAGGGGCATCTGCACCAGGATGGCGTCGATCCGGTCCGATTCGTTGAGCCTGTGGACGACCGCCAGCAGTTCTTCGGTGGTGGTCTCCGCCGGGAGCTCCACCGCTTCCGAACGCATTCCCAACTCGCGGCAGGCCCGGGTCTTGCTGGCCACGTAGAAGCGCGAGGCCGGATTGTCTCCCACCAGGACCGTGGCCAGACCCGGAACCATGTCTCCCGACGTCAGCGCCCGGATCTCCTGCGAAAGTTCACTCTTGATCCGGGCGGCGACCTTCTTGCCGTCCAGCCAACGGGTCTCCATGGGTTACCTCGGTGGATGAATCATACCAATTGAAGGGGCTGGGTCTCCATCCCGGGAGTCTGCGCGGTAGAAATGATCGTAGCGAGAAAGTGGAGAATCGAGGCCGGATTTTCACGATTTTGAGGTGCATAGTTGTTCTATTCGCCGAGAAATCGCACGAATATGGACCGATTCTACGCTTTCGCAGTAGATTGATTTCTGCCGCGCAGGCTCCCGGGGAACGGAACCGCTCACTGCAGAAAAATGTGGGTCAAGGGAACAGCCGGTGGAGCATCCTGGGAAAGGGAATGGTCTCACGGACGTGGGGGATGCCGCAGATCCAGGAGAGGACCCGTTCGATTCCCAGGCCGAACCCGGAGTGCGGCACGCTGCCGTACTTCCGCAAATCCAGGTACCAGGAGAAGGGTTCCACGGGGAGGTCGTGCTCCCGCACCCTTTCCATCAGGAGATCGTAGTCGTGGATCCGCTGGCTTCCCCCGATGATCTCCCCGTATCCCTCCGGCGCCAGCATGTCCATGCAGAGCGCCAGGTCCGGGTTCTCCGGATCCGGTTCCATGTAGAAACCCTTGACCGCGGCGGGATAGCGGTGAACCATGACCGGCCGGTCGAACCGGGAAGAGACGATGGTCTCGTCGGTCCCTCCCAGGTCCGCTCCCCGGGGCGTCTCGCTGCCCTCCTGCTCCAGCAGGTCGAAGGCTTCGGCGTAGGTGAGCCGGGGAAACGGAGGTGTCACCTTCTCCAGTGGTCCGGTGTCCCGTCCCAGGATCGACAGTTCCTCCCCGCCTTCCCGCAGGGCTTCGGCCACCAGGTAGGAGACGAACTCCTCGGCCAGGACCATGATGTCGTCCAGATCGGCGTACGCCACTTCCGGCTCCACCATCCAGAACTCCATCAGGTGCCGGCGGGTCTTGGACTTCTCGGCGCGGAAGGTGGGACCGAAGCAATAGACCTTGCCGAAGGCCATGCAGGAGGCCTCGCTGTACAGTTGCCCGCTCTGGCTCAGGTAGGCCGGGGTGTCGAAGTACTTCACCGGGAAGAGATTCGTGGTCCCTTCGCACGCGACCGGGGTCAGGATCGGCGTGTCCACCAGCACGAATCCCCGCCCGTCGAAGAAGTCGCGGGCGGCCTTGATCAACCGGTGCCGAATCCGCAGGATCGCGTGCTGCCGGGACGACCGCAGCCAGAGATGCCGGTGATCCATGAGGAAGGAGGTCCCGTGCTCCTTGGGACTGATGGGGTAGCTTCGAGCGATCTGCACCACCTCCATCCCGGTGGCGTCCAGCTCGTAGCCGCCGGGAGCCCGCTTGTCCCGCCGGACCGTCCCGGTGATCTGCAGGGAGGATTCCTGGGTCAGAGACTCGGCGGCCTCGAAGACGTCGGCGGCGACGTTCCCCTTGAACAGGACCGACTGAATCACGCCGGTCCCGTCGCGGACCAGGAGGAACCACAATCTTCCCTTGTGGGTCTTGTTGTAGAGCCAACCCTTGATGCTGACTTCGCGTCCCACGTGGGACGGGACATCTCGAATGTAGACCTGGGTCACCATGGAACCGGCCCTGTCTCTGCCGCTCGCGCGTCGACCAATGCACGAATATAGGGGAACTCGGGAATCGTCTTCAAGGCGGCGGCGACGCGCTCCAGGGTGCCCGGAATGTAGGCCCGGTACGCTTCTCTCCCCAGCGCTCCAGCCTGGTACCCGAAGGTGCCCAACGCCTTCAGGAGCCTCTGGATGCTCGTGAGATGGAACTGGCGCCGGAACTGGAGGACGTCCACCGCCGGCGCTCCCCCCTGCAGGTAGAAGTCCACGAGTTCCTCGACCTCGCCGGGAGGCAGATCGATGGAGTCCAACAGGAGAGACGCCAGATCGTAAGCCTGGGGTCCGAGGCGGGCGTCCTGGAAGTCGATCATGTAGACCCGTCCCTCCTTCAGCATCAGGTTCCTGACCTGGTAGTCCCGGTGACAGACGAACCGTCCGGCCTCGGCGAGTTCGCGGCAGAGCGCCAGAAACTCTGACGCGAGCCGGTCCCGCTCGACGTGGAGGCGGGAGTACCCTTCCAGGAAGTGGCGCCGGAAGAATTGGAGTTCCCAGGTCAGTTTCTCCAGATCGAAGGCCAGTTGCAGCACCGGCCAGCCCGGGTCCGCCGCCCGGGGTCCCTCTCGCTGGAGGACGATCAGGTGCTCGGCGGCCTGACTCAGGAGCCGTTTCCGCTCCCGGCTTCCCGCAGTGCGCAGGCGCCGCTCCAGGGTCATGTCTCCCAGGTCTTCCTGCAGCACCACGCCCAGGTCTCCGTCAACGGCGTGAATCCGCGGGATCGGCAGACCGATGCGGCGGAGCATCCGGTAGACCTGAAGGAACGTCGATTCGGCCGGATCGAAAGCCTCCGGGTACAGGGTCAGGATGGCGGTCTCCGATTCCGAGACCCTGCATCTGAAGTACTCGCGCGTGGAGGCGTCTCCTTTCAGCTTCCGGATTTCCCCGGCGCCGGCGCCGGGAAGCTCCTGCTCCAGAAACCGGTGGACCCGCTCGTCGACCTGCATGGCTCACGCCCACTCTACCGCAGCGGGGTGGCCCTCGATCGGGTCGTTTCCTTTCCCGGCGGAGGTCCTTCCAGGGGCCAGGTCCAGTAACCCGGATGCGTCTCGCCGCTGGCCCGGAGCGGTTCGCGAAAGGGTGGCGTGACCACGACTTGGGAAAGCCGCGTCCCGGGCGGAACCTCCACCTCGCCGGCCACGATCGAGTCGCGCAGCCGGCAGCGGTCGCCCAGGCGGACACCGTCCCAGACCACGCAGCGTTCGAGCGAGGCCCCCTCCGGGATCCGGACTCCCCGCCCCAGAACCACCTGGTGACAGTCCTTCCCGCCAAGGTCCCCGGGCAGAGCCTTCAGCCCCCTTCGTGCGAGCAGTCCCAGCGACTTTTCCAGGTACCGTTCGGGGGTGCTGCACTCGAACCAGTGGGCCCGGCTGACGAAACCCATCACCGGCCCGCGCCGGGCCACCAGCGGCTCGTAGATGTGCTTGACCAGGTCCGAGGGACCCTTGGGAATCAAGTCGAGAACGGCGGGGGAGAGGATCTGGACGCCGGTGAACACGTACCCGGGCCCGCTCGTCCGCCCCGGCAGATCCTGGCCGAAGGCCCGAACCCGCCCGAAGGCCCGAACCCGACTGTCCCCAACCAGGTGACGACTGTCCCCAGTTGGGTGCCCAGTTAGGCGACTGTCCCCAACCAAGTGACTGTCCCCAGCCAGGCGACTGTCCCCAGCCAGGTGACTGTCCCCAGATAGGAAGACCGGCCGGAAGGGATCTTCCGGTTTCCGCGGCACCAGGACCAGGGTCGCCAACGCTCCGCTCTCCTGGTGGGCGGCCAGCACCGGCCCCAGGTGCTGTTCGAAATAGATCTTCCCGTTGCAGACCACGAAGGGGTCCGGTCCCCAGAAGTCCCGGACCCGTGCCACGGCTCCGGCCGTGCCCAGGATCTCCCGTTCCGGTGAGAGGCGCACCGTGGGAGCCACCCCTTCCAGGGCCCGGGCGACCGACCCGCTCAAGTGGTGCAGGTTCACCACGACCTCCCGGATCCGCAGCGAATCCAGCAGGTCGAAGGCATAGCGGATCAGGGGACGGTTCAGAAGAGGCACTGCCGGCTTGGCCCGGAGCCAGGTCAGAGGCCGCAGGCGGCTGCCCAGCCCGGCCGCGAGAATCATTCCCTTCATTCCACTTCCGGGGCCCCGAGGCCGTGCTCCCGATACAACTTCGGGTAGCTCTCCCGAATGAAGGACGCCGGGTCCCAACCCATGAGATCGACCACCGCCCGAATCGATTCCTCCGGGCCCTCGACCTCGGCGAAGCAGCCGATCGGCGTCTCGTCCAGCGCAATCGTGACGGCTCCGGCGCCCGGTTCCAGGTCGTAGATCTCGCGATGCTTCCAGTAGTGAAAGGCCTTTCGAAGCCCCAGAGCCTCGAGCAGCTCGACCAGGGCGGCGCCGTCCTCCACCGGGGTCTCGATCTCCTCCCGCAACTTCAGAAAGGAGTGCGCCTGGCTCCTCCCCTTGTAGGTCAGCAGGCACTCTCCCCCGACGGACCGGACCCGGAGGGCGGAATCGGCCTTCTCCAGTCTGCCGTCGGGGAAGTCGAACAGCGTGTTGTCTTCCCGGAGGCGGGGCCGGCTGAGGCGGGCCCCGATCTCCCGCAGCCTGGAGCGCAGGGCGCTCAGTTCCTCCGCCGGGAGAGGAACCTTGGCCTCGATCTCCAGGGGCGGCCGCCGCCTCTCCTCCGACATTCGTTTCTCCCCCCGCCGCGCGTTTCTCCCCCCGCGAAATCAATAGAGCAGATACTTCCGCCGCACCTGTTCGAAGGCTTCGAGTTGGGGCTTCCATTCCCGGGCCGCATCCCGGGGCGTCTTCCCGCCTTCCAATTGGAGCCGGAGGCGATCCGTGCCGCAGAGAATATCGAAGGGGAGCTTCTCCATCTCGTATTCGTAGGACGGCGGCTTCCACTCGAACCTGCCGCCGCTCATCTCCCGATACAGGCGAACCAGAACCAGCCCGGTCAGAAAGGGTCGGAACCGGGCTCTGTCGGTGACGTGGATCTGAATTCCCCCGACCCGCTCGCCGGCCCACTTGTGAAAGGTGGGAATGAAATAGAGGGGCCGGAAGCGGGCACCCGGAAGCCGGGCGGATTCCAGTTCGGCGGCCAGCTCCGGAGCCCGAATCCAGGGAGCTCCCGACAGTTCGAAGGGTCTCGTCGTCCCCCTGCCCTCCGAGACGTTGGTCCCTTCCAGCAGGCAGAGACCCGGATAGACAAGGGCCGTCTCCACCGAAGGCATGTTGGGTGACGGCATGACCCAGGGCAGGCCGGTGTCCTCGAAGTGCATCTCCCGATTCCAACCCTGCATGGGGACCACCTGGAGCGAACATCCCAACTCGAACTCCGAGTTCAGGTAGCCGCCGATTTCTCCCATGGTCATGCCGTGCCGGATCGGCAGCGGATGCAACCCCACGAAGGACCGGAAGGCCGGGTCCAGCACGGGACCTTCCAGGCGGGCGCCGCCGATGGGATTGGGGCGGTCCAGGACCACGACCTCCTTCCCCGACTCGCCCGCCGCCTCCAGGACCAGGGCCAGGGTGTGAATGAACGTATAGTAACGGGCGCCCACGTCCTGCAGGTCGAACACCAGGATGTCGGTTTCCGACAACATGGTCCGGGTGGGCCGCCGTGTCTCCCCGTACAGGCTGTGAAACGGCAGCTTCGAGTCCGGATCCCGGTAACCCTCCCACTCCACCATGTTGTCCTGGGTCTCGCCGTAAATGCCGTGCTGCGGGCCCATGACCGAAACCAGGTCGATCCCGGGATGCTGCCGGAAGAGGTCGACGATGTTGCGGAGGCGGGAGTCCACCGAGGCGGCGTGGGCGATGACGGTGACCCGCTTTCCGGCCACCAGGTCCAGCCGTCGGTCCAGGAAGAGGTCAAGACCCGTTCGAACCCGCATCAGCCCTTGATCGCCGCCCGGAGCGAGTCCGGCAGGGGATAGTATTCCAGTTCCGGCGCCGCCGGAATCAGGCCCATTTCCCGGGCCAGGTCCAGAAAGGTGGCCAGGCCGCGACGGCTCTTGCCGTCCAGGACGTAGTTGAGATTGAGCAGGTATTCCCGCACCTCCGCCCGCTCCAGTCCCAGCCTGCCGGCATAGAGCCGGGAAATGGCCTCGATGGATCGCAGACCCTTCTCCCGGGATTCGTAGAAGAGGTGGAGCCGGTTCCCAAGGGTCACCTCGGGACGCACCGCCCAGACCGCGAAGACGAAGGGGAGACCGGTGAAGCGAAACCATTCGGCGGCCAGGTCGTAGACGCTGAGGGACCCGCCGCCGACCTGCAGGGCGGCGTTTCCGATGACCAGGGCCGCGTCGTAACGTTCCAACATGCTTTCGGGATCCGGCTCCTCCACCACGTACTCGATGGAGTCCCGGCCGTGAAACTTCTCCAGAATGATTTTCAGGAGAGCGGCGGAGGTGCGGCTGGACCGGTCCACGGCCAGTCGTGAGACTCGGGAGATCGGCACCTTGCTCACGAACAGGACGCTCTTGACCTCTTGCCGGGATGCGATGCAGATATCGGGAAGGACTCTCAGTCCCGGGACCCGCCCGCACTCGACCACCGGAATCAGCCCCACGTCCGCCTCGCCGGCGGCCAGCCGGCGGGCACACTCGGAAGGAACGTCGAAAGCGACATCCAGGATCCCGGCGTGCCTGCCCTCCAGGAATCCCCACCCCAGCGGCACCGCGTTGAGGAACTCGATGAACGACACCCGCAACGGCAATCTGTCTTGGCCCCCCGGCAAATTCGATTCAGATAAGCGAAATAGAGGTTAGCAGTCGAGTATGAAAGCCGCGGAGCGGCCACTTTCCAGTCGCCGGGAGCGGTGTCTTTCAGGCGGAGCGGCGCCTTTCACGCGGAGCGGCGCCTTTCACGCGGAGCGGCGTCGTCCTCGGCGCCGACTGGGACCGGCGTCCGGAGCGGCGTCGTCCTCGGCGCCGACTGGGATCGGCGTCCTTCCGGGCGCCGGGCGCCGGAAGCGGCGACGCGGCGGCGGCATCCCTGCCGCCGGCCAGGCGGGATTCGAGGGGGGACGGCAGTCCCCCCCCTTTACGAGTTCGGTGAGCGAAGAGTGGGCGCCTGTAAGACGCCCTTCCCAGGGGCGACAAGGATGTCGCCCCTCCTCTCCATGGATTTCTTCGCCGCGTCGTTATCAAGAGGAAATGAACCAGGAATCCCTGCTTTGGCTCGCTCTGGCCCGCGTTCCGGGGATGCCCGCCCGCGTCACCCGGTCCCTGGTCAAGGGAGAGCGGCCGTTGTCATCCTTTTTCCGCCTGTCCAGGAAGTCGCTCCAAGGCCTCCGGCTGCCGGAAAAGTCCATCGCCGCCATCGCCGGCGGGTCCGCGATCCGGACGGCCGAACAGGAGCTCTGCGAACTTCCGAAGCTGGGACTGAGTTTGGTGACCCTGGACAGCCCCCGATACCCTCGACTCCTCCGCCAGATTCACGATCCCCCTCCCGCCCTCTACTGCGCCGGGCGGATCGAGATCCTGTCCGGACCCTCGGTGGCGTTGGTGGGCTCCCGGCGTCCCACCGTCTACGGGAGGGAGGTCAGCCGCAAGTTGGCCCGGGAACTCTCGGCTCTGGGAATCTGCGTCGTGAGCGGACTGGCCCGGGGCGTCGATTCGGAGGCCCATTGGGGAGCTCTCCAGGAGGAAGGTGTTACGGTCGGCGTCCTGGGCTGCGGCATCGACGTGGTCTACCCCCCGGAGAACGGGGAGTTGTTTCGCCGCGTGCGGGAAGAGGGTTGCCTGGTCAGCGAGTTTCCTCGCGGCAGCCCCCCGGCGCGCCACCACTTTCCGGCCCGCAACCGGATCATCAGTGGGCTCGCTCACGGCACCGTCGTCACACAGGCGGCCAAGGGGTCCGGTTCGATCATCACCGCGAACCTGGCCTTGGAGCAGGGGCGGGACGTCTGGGCGGTGCCCGGAGCCATCACCCTGTCGCTGAGCTGGGGGCCCAACTGGTTGATCCAACAGGGAGCCAAGGCGGTCCTTTCGGTCCAGGACGTGTTGGAGGAGCTTCCCCGCTCCGTACTGGAACGGCTCGAGGCAGGGAGCGCCCAACCCTCTCCGGCGCCCAAGGCCACCGCTGCGGAAGAGGAGGTGCTGGACTTGCTGGCCGTCGACACGATGCTGCATATCGACGCCATACTGACCCGGTCGGGTCTGGACCTTGCCGCGCTCAGCGACATCCTCCTGGGTCTGGAACTGAAGGGTCTGATCCGTCAGAGTCCGGGCCGTCAGTACAGCCGGCGGCTGTCTTGACACTAAATTTATTTGCTCTTGGCGGAGGAGCTTGTGCTATAGAAGGAGCGGCTCAGGCGGCCGCCGTTGTGCCGCGGGACGCAGACTTGACCAGGAGACGAGGCTTTCGGCCATGACTGATCTGGTGATCGTGGAATCGCCCGCCAAGGCGAGAACGCTGGGGAGATATCTCGACAAGGGCTTCAAAGTCGAGGCTTCGGTGGGCCACGTGCGCGACCTGCCCAAGAAGGGTCTGGGAGTGGACGTCGAGGCCGGCTTCGAGCCGGAGTACGTGACCATCGAGGGCAAGGGGGCCGTGCTCAAGAGGTTGCGCGCGGCCGCAAAGAGGGCCGACCGCATTCTTCTGGCCACCGATCCGGACCGCGAAGGCGAGGCCATCGCCTACCATATCGCCCACGAACTCGGTGCCGGGAAGCGGAGCGGAGCCGGACGCTTCCGGCGGGTGTCTTTCAACGAGATTACGCCGCGCGCCGTGAGGGCGGCCATGGAACACCCCGGCGAAATCGACACCGACCGGGTCGACGCCCAGCAGGCCCGCCGCGTGCTGGACCGGCTCGTCGGGTACAAGCTCTCGCCGCTGCTCTGGAAGAAGATCCGGCCCGGCCTTTCCGCGGGCCGGGTCCAGTCCGTGGCGGTGAGGCTCCTGGTGGAGCGGGAGCGGGCGCGGCGGGCGTTCCACTCGGCCGTCTACTGGGACCTCAAGGCGCGCCTGGCGGCGGACGATAAGCATTCCGAAGCCGAACAGCGTGTCGCCAATGATCTGGCTTTCGCCGCCAATCTGGTGGCTGTGGGCGGCCAAAGGACGGCGACCGGCCGTGATTTCGACGAGACCACGGGCAAACTGAAGGCCGGGCGCAAGGTCCTCCTGGTCGACAAGGAACTGGTGGACAGTCTCAAGAAGCGGCTGGCGGACGAGACGTTCCGGGTCCGGTCGGTAGAGAAAAAGCAATTCCGGACCAATCCGGCCCCGCCCTTCACCACCGCCACCCTGCAACAGGAAGCCAACCGCAAGCTGAATCTGGGCTCGCGGGATACCATGCGGATCGCGCAGCGGCTCTACGAGAGAGGGTTGATCACCTACATGCGCACCGACTCGGTCAACCTCTCGGGCGATGCCATCTCCCAGATCCGTTCCACCGTCAACGCCCGTTACGGGAGCGAATACCTGAGTCCGCAGCCTCGGCGTTACCGGACCCGCTCCAGTTCGGCTCAGGAAGCGCACGAAGCGATCCGTCCGGCCGGGGCCAAGATGAACACGGCGGCCGAACTCGATCTTTTCGGAAAGGAGCGGGCGCTGTACGAACTCGTCTGGCGCCGGGCGGTGGCGACGCAGATGGCCGCCTCGCGCCAGCTCCGCGTGACCGCCATCATCGGAGCGGCCGAGGCCAGATTCCGCGCCCGGGGCAAAACCATCGAATTTCCGGGGTTTCTCCGGGCCTACGTGGAGGGATCCGACGATCCCGAAGCGGTCCTGGAAGACCAGGAAATCCTCCTTCCGGACCTGGTCGAAGGGCAGGAGTTGGATCTCAGGGAGCTGGAGAGCTTCGAGCGCCGCACCCGCCCGCCCGCCCGCTACACCGAAGCCTCGCTGGTGAAGGCCTTGGAGCAGAAGGGGATAGGGCGTCCGTCCACCTACGCGGCGATCATCTCGACCATCCAGAACCGCGGCTATGCCGAGCTCAAGAAGAAGAATCTGCATCCGACCTTCACCGCCTTTGCCGTGACTCTTCTGATGGAGAACCATTTCCCGGATCTGGTGGACACCGGTTTCACGGCCCGAATGGAGAAGTCCCTGGACCATATCGCCCGGGGCGACGTCGACTGGCGGGAGTATCTGAAGGGCTTCTACAAGGGAGAGAATGGATTCGAGGCGCGGTTGACCGAGCAGCAGGACAACATCGACCCGCGGGCGGCGTCCACCGTCGATCTCACGGGTCTGAAGCCGAGGGTGAGGATCGGCCGGTACGGTCCCTACCTGGAAGTGGACGGCGGGGACAAGCGGCGGATCGCTCCGCTGCCGGAGGGGATGCTCCCCGGCGACCTCACCGACGAGCAGGCGGACGAGATCCTGCGCCGCCGCGACCAGGGACCGACCGAGCTCGGCAAGGATCCGGAGACGGGAGATTCCATCTACCTGCTCGATGGCCGCTACGGCCCGTACGTCCAGAGAGGCGACACGCAGAAGGGAAAGAAGCCGCCGCGCCAGGGACTGCCGCCCGGCACGGCTCCTGAAGCGGTGACCCTGGATCTGGCCCTGCGCCTGCTGGCGCTGCCCCGCCAGGTCGGGGAGCATCCGGAGACGGGAGAGCCGGTAAAGGCCGGTTTGGGCCGCTACGGGCCGTACGTCGTTCACCAGCGGGACTTTCGCAGCCTTGCTCCCGGGGACGATCTGCTCACGATCGGACTGGAACGGGCGCTGGAGCTGCTCTCAGCCCCCAAGCGGGGCGCGAGGAACCGGATCCGGGAGATCGGAAAGCATCCGGATGACGAGGCCCCCATCGAGCTGTTCAAGGGGCGCTACGGGCCGTACGTCAAGCACGGGAAGGTCAACGCCTCCATCGGGAAGGACGTGAGTCCCGAGGACGTGGACATCCCCCTCGCCGTGGAACTCCTCAAGCGGCGCCTGCAACGCGACCGGGCCAAGCGAGGCGGCCGCAAGGTCCGACGATCGCCTGCGACAGGAGGACGGGCCCGCCGTCGCCGTTCTCCAAGAACCGGGCGTTGATCCGGACTGGGCCAGTGAGAACGAAATAGTCCCCGATACTGTGGAGCCAAGGTCTGATTGGGGTGGGCCGCCTCGACGTCAGCGAATTCACGGGACATCCATCGCCGATTGGCCGCCATGGCACAAGTCCGCCGAAGATACTCGATGCGCAAGCGGCGTTCGGGCGGCTCCCCGTGGAACGCTCTTTGTCCCTGTTGCCAACGTGGAGGCTACGACTGAAGTCGCCGAGACGGCGGTCGCTGTCGCCCGCTGCCTCTCGGAGGCGCGTGACTTTGGTACACTCACATCATGATGAGAGCCGCTCGCCTCGCAGTCATCGGCATTGGAAGTTGTTCTCGATCGGAAGGGGAAACATGTTTCGCGTAGCCACCCTTGTTTTCCTGCTGACATGGTTCTCGACCGCGACTGCGCAAGATGGTAGCCAGTCGGAGACATTTCCGCGGCTACAGGAGCGGTCCAGGAAGGCGATGGACTGGCATAACCTCGAAGCCAAGATGGGGGAGAAGACAAAGTTTGATATCTCCCGGACAGGTGACGATTCCATTCTCATTTCCATGACCAGACAGACCAAGACCAACGGTCGTGGCCTCTTGGGATTGAAGTGGGATCAGCGGGAAGTGGCGAACGTGAAGGTGCTGGAGGTGGACGAGAATCTGTACATTGTCCTAAGCGTGGACGGGTCCACGTCCCTGAAGGCCCCGGCGGGAGCTTGGCACATCGAAAACGAGGAAGTACCGGACTTCTATAGGGGGCCTGAGGTTGGTGACATGATTCGTGGCGACCTGAAGCAATAGCAGGCCGCCATGTCCTCCCCGACGCACAACGACAAGATCCGCGGCACGATTGCTGTTCTGGTCGCCGGTGTCTTCTGCGGCATACCTGTAATCAGCGTAGTCGCTCATTTGTCAAAGACATTGATGACAGGATTCATCCCCTCGTAGGTTTCCGGATGGCTACTTGCCGTAGAGCAGGTAGCAGCTCCGGCAGGCCTGGGGGTGGTCCCCGCTGACGAAGCCACCGCGGAAGCTCCGGAAGGAGGGGTCGTTCCAGACCTCCAGGAAGGTCTGCTCCCGAATGTCGCCGTAGAAGAGGGAGGAGGGAGGTTCGAGCCGTCCCTCGAAATACCGGCTCACGTGGTGGCCGAAGTGGCAGCACGGGGCCATTCTGCCCTCGTACGAGAAGTAGACCGACTCCAGCGGCGTGGCCAGGCAGTGGCGCGGGATCATCCGGGAGCTCATGGGGAACTCGGAATGGAGCGCGACCTCGATGCCCATCGGGCGAGCCCGCTCCAGGAGCCGGGAGATGCGGCTTTCCAGGTCTTCCAGAGGGCCGGCGCCGGCGGAGCCCGGCTTCAGGCGGTACTTCAGGAAGCTCTGTTCCCAGTCCCAGGAATTGGAGACCACGTTCAACTGCTTCAAATGGAGCACGCGGGCCCCGCAGGACTCCATCCAGGGAAGCACCAGGTCCAGTTCGTGGGCATTCTGCTCCTGAACGGTGAATGCGATCCCCAGCAGCAGGGAACTGCCGGTCCCCCTCGCCAGCCGGCCGAACTCCGTCACCTTCTTCGTGACCGTCTCGAAGGAGGCTCCCAGGCGGATGCTGTTGTAGGTCGCTTCCGTCATGCCGTCCACCGAGATGGTGAGCCGGTCCATCCCCGCCTCGATCAGGGCCAACGAATTCCGCCGGTTCAGGATGGTCCCGTTGGTCGTCATGCTGGTGACGCAGCCCTGCTCCTTGGCCAGGCGGACCATCCGGTAGATCTCCCGGTGCAGCATGGGTTCTCCCCAGCCGGTGAAATCCACCGTATGAGCGTAGATCATGTCCCGGCGGATTCTGAGATAGGTCTCCATGGACATGTCCAGGTGGGGGTCCTCACTGGAGAAACGGGGACACATCTCGCATTCCAGGTTGCAGCGGAAGGTCGGCTCCAGGTTGAAGGAGACGAATCGGCGGGATGGATTGGGACCGTTCATGACTCCGCGCCCCTGCTCCCCGAGGGGCAAACTCCGGTTCAGAATAGCAGAGAGACGGTATTGGACGTCTTGCCCTTGCCGTTCTGGTTGAATCCCCGAACCCGGTACGAGAAGGCTCCGGTGACGTACTTGCCGATCTCGTCTTTGTACCGGGACGAGTTGGCGCCCACGATCCCGACGACCCGAAACTCGGCCCCGCCGTCGGAGCGGAGAATCTCGAACCCCAACTCATTGTCGGAACGGTCTTTCCAGGTCAGCTCGGTGGTGGCCATGGCGCCCTTGAAGCGCTTGATGCCCTTGAGATCGGTCGGCGCTTCGGGGGGCTCGCCCGGCGCCGCAAGGGCCGCGCCCGGAGCGATCCAGAACAGGAGCCACGAGACCAATATCGCTCTACGCCTCATCCTTACTTCTCCCTTGTTCTCAGGTGTGTTTCCAGTCTACTACGGAAGCGAAGTCTTGGCTTTACAGGCGGGCTTCCGCTCGGCTATTTTTCACTGAACCGATCGGAATTGATCGATGCAGAACCCTCCCGTCTACTACCCCGTATTCCTGGACCTTCGAGGCCGTTCCTGCCTGGTGATCGGAGACGGGGAACTGGCCGAGGAGAAGGCGAGGAGCCTGGAGGAAGCCGGAGCTCGGGTTCTGCGTTCCCGCACCTTCGATCCGGAGGCCGCCGACGTTTTCCTGATCGTGGCCGCCACCTCCGACACCGGTCTCGGCCGCCGGATCAAGGAGTTCGCCGACCGGAAGGGGATCCTGGTCAACGTGGTCGACCAGACACCCAACTGCGGTTTCATCGTCCCGGCCATCGCCCGGCGCGGAGATCTGGTGCTGGCCATTTCGACATCCGGCAGGAGCCCGGCCCTGGCGCGCAAGATCCGGAAACAGCTCGAGGCGCAGTTCGGACCCGAGTACGCGGACCTGGTCCAGGCGCTCGGCGAGGTTCGGCCGCTGGTCAAGGAGCGCCTGAATTCCTTTCGGGAGCGGAGTGAGTACTATAATCGGATGGTGAAGAATCCGGAGCTTCTGGAAATCGCCCGGCGCCGCGGCGTGGCGGCGGTCCGGTCCCGGCTCGAGGAAAATTTGCCATGAAGATTCTCCGGCCGCGGACTGGACGGGTCGTCCTGGTGGGCGCCGGTCCCGGCGATCCGGAACTGCTGACGGTCAAGGCGGTCCGGTGCCTGAGCCGCGCCGACGTGGTCATCTACGACCGGCTGGTCGATTCCAGGGTCCTGGAACTGATTCCCGATTCCGCCGAGTCCATTTCGGTGGGAAAGAAGGGGGGGCACTACGGCTTTCCCCAGGAGAAGATCCACGAGCTGATGGTGTCCCGGGCACGCGCCGGCAAGGAGGTCGTCCGTCTCCAGGGAGGAGACCCCCTCATCTTCGGCCGGGGCGGGGAAGAGATGGACTACCTGTCGGCCCACGGGGTCCCCTTTGAGATCGTCCCGGGGGTCAGCGCCGCTTTCGGAGTCCCCACGGCCGCCGGGATTCCTCTGACTCACCGGGATCTCTCCTCGTCCGTACTGGTCCTGAGCGGCCATCGCGCTTCGGGGTCCGGCCTGAACCCGTCCTGGACCCTCGCCGCCCGGGCCGACACCGTCGTTTTCCTCATGCCCCTGGGCAACCTCAAGCAGATCATCTCTCAGTTGGTGCTTCATGGACGGCCGCTGGACACGCCCGCCGCCGTCATCGGATCGGGCACCCTGGAACGGCAGCAGGAAGCCGGCGGGACCCTGAGAAACATCTTCGGGCGGACCCGGAAGGCGGACATTCGCTCGCCCGCTCTTCTGGTGGTCGGGGAAGTGGTTCGTTTCCAGGCCTTGAAGCGCAGCCCGGCGGAGACCCCGCCTCGGATCGAGACGGAGTTGGCGGCCACCGGCAAGAAGCCTTGAACGGATGCAGGCCGCCGGGCGGAGTCCTTTCTCCCGGCTGCCCGCGCGGCTATTGGACCCGATCCGTCACCGGGTCCATGTCCTCCATGATGATCGATTCCCGGGCGGCGTGATCCTGCAACTGGGCCCGGAGCTTGTCGTTGAGCAGAACCATGGTTCGGATGCTCTGGTAGTTCAACGGCTCCTTCTTCCCGTCGTCGTTCACCACGAAGGGGGGATTCGCCTGCACCAGAAAGGCGATGAGTTGAATCAGGAAGTTGCATTCTCCGGCTGACAGGCGCCAACTGTAGTCGCGATTCAGAAACTCCTGAATCCGGCGTTGCTGTTCGATCTTGTTCTGGTCCATAGGGGGTTCTTTCCGCCGCTTCTACCGTTCCCGGTAAGACTCGGCGTAGATGCGTCTCAAGGGGGCGAGACAGTAGGTTTCCAACAGGTCCTTCAGGAGTTCTTCACGGTCCATGAGTCGATCCCCATGGCGCGGGCTCAGGACGAAGGTCAGGCGAATGATGTCGGCCTTGTCCTTTCGGATGTCCAGCGAGACCGAGTGGGACATTCTGGGATCGAAGTGGAGCAGATCGCTGAAGCTGAAGTGATCGAACTCGGGGTCGGTCCACGGCTTCTCATGCCGGCATTCCCAGTAGTAGTCCCGGAGCCGTCCCGTGAATTGATCATAGTCGAACCCGGCCGACTTGTTGTTGACGCTGGCCTCCACGCAAAGCCGCGTGTCCTTCCTCAGCGCGCCCAGGCCGTAGGTGACCTCCAGTTCCCGCCGCCGGGAGAACTTGATGCGATGGTTGCCGCGGCGGTGGAAGCGCTTGACTTCGGGCTCGACTCCCACTTCCCGGCTGTCCTCCTGCGTGACGTAGCTCCGCTTGGCCCGCTCGTACCATTCGTCCACGATCCGGCGCGCGATCCGGTCGAGCAGGCGAAGCTGAAGGTCTCTGGAACCCATGGCAGCCGGTATTCTCACAAAATTGTCGGCCAAATGTAAATTGTTGTAAATTGGTCCCGATGCGTCCTTTCCGCGCCCTTCTCTGGATCGGCCTCTGGATGCTGTGCGCCTTTCAGCAGACCCCGATTCGAGTCGAGGTCGAAGCCGTCAACGTCCTGGTCACCGTGACCGACCGGAAGAACCGGTTCGTCACCAACCTCCAGAAGGAACGGTTCCACATCTATGAGGACGGCCGGCGCCAGTTCATCACTAATTTCAGGCATGAGACCTCTCTGCCGTTGCGAATCGGCCTGCTCATCGACACCAGTTCCAGCGTCCGCCTGAAGTTGGAGTTCGAGAAGCGGGCCGCGACCCGGTTCGTTCATTCCATCCTGCGTCCTCAGGACCAGGTTCTGCTGGTGGAATTCGACTCGGGCGTCTCCCTCCTGCACGACTTCACCTCGAACCCCCGGTCCATCGCCAGGGCCATCCGGGGGCTGCGGGCGGGAGGAGGAACGGCCCTGATGGACGCCTTGCTGAGTGTCTCCACCGAGAAGATGACCGACTACGAAACGCGGCAGGCGGTCGTGATCCTCTCCGACGGCGTCGATCGCGACAGCGAGCACACGCTGGAGGACGCCTTGCGGGGAATCCACCGATCCGGCGTGACCGTCTACAGCATCGGCACCAGCCGCTTCGGCGCGGATCAGCAGAAGAAGGGGGAAAAGGTCCTCAGGGAACTCTCCCGGGAAACCGGCGGAAGAGCCTTCTTCCCCTACACGGCCGACGGACTGCAGCAGACCTTCGATCTCATCGACGAAGAGCTCAGATCCCAATACAGTCTCACCTACGTCCCCAGAAACCGGGATCGGGACGGCAAGTTCAGGGAGATCGAAGTCAAGCTGCTCCGCAACAAGGGTCTCAACATCCGCCACCGCAACGGCTACTACGCCCCCACGGTGTAGGAGCGCCGTCCTTCACGCGGAGCGCCGTGTTTCACGCGGAGCGGCGTCCTTTGGGCGCCGACTGGGAACGGCGTCCTTCCGGGCGCCGACTGGGATCGGCGTCCTTCCGGGCGCCGAACCGGGGGGCCAGGGGGACCGCACTCCCCCCGTACGATTTCTTTTCTGGTCAAGCGAGGAGCAGGCGCCTGGAAATACGCCCCTCCAAGACGCCCCTCCCATGGGCGACAAGGATGTCGCCCCTCCTGGCGACTACAACGCCCCTCCCAGCCTCCGGAACTCCAGCCTGATCTGCTTCTTCAGAAGCTCGATGGCTTCGTCCCGATCGGTGCCCAGGGCGGAGAATGGACGTATCCGCACGTACGGACCCAATGCCGCGGCCCGGGCCGACGCCAGGACCAGCGGGCCCAGCTCCCGGGTCGAGACGGCGAAACGCATTCCCTTGTGCTCCCATTCCATGGTCGACAAGTCAGCCTCCGGGGCGGTTGCCGGCGCACAGCCTCCGGACCCGGTCCGGAACCCGCATCTTGGTCTCGGTAACGTAATCCCACGACACGCAAACGGTCTTGCCCCGGGCGACCTCGCGCCCGGTTTCGCGCTCGGTCATTTCGTATTGGAAGTCGAAGCTGGTGTTGCCGATTCGGGGAATCCAGACCCGGACCAGGAGGACCTCTCCCCAGTGGGCGGGCGAGAGAAACCGGCAGGAGGCTTCTACCGCGATCATCTGCAGGTCGTGGATCCGCCGGGCGTCCAGGAAGTGGCGGAAGAAGGCCACGCGAGCCGCTTCCATGAAGGTGAAGTAGCGGACGTTGTTGACGTGTCCCATGGCGTCCAGGTCGTGAAACTCCACTTCCATGGGAACCACCAGAGCCTTGCTGCCGCCGACGGTGGTTTCGGCCGGGGCGGACGCCAAGACGGCTCTGACCGCGTGAGTCATATCTCTATTTTAACGGGATCTGCGCTCAGGCGGCGCCCACGCCGGCGGCCGCGGGCTCCGGGTCCGCCGCCACTTCCAGCACCAGAGCCAGGCGGTTGATCATGTTGAAGAACCCGATCAGGGTGATCATCTCCACCACCTGGTCCGAGGTGTAGTGGTTGTCCAGTTGCATCCAGAATTCCTCCTGGACGTCGTCCGGACTCAGGCTGGTCAGTTCGGCCAGGCGGATGGCTTCCTTTTCGTAGTAGACGAACAGGTTGCTTTCGGCCGCCTGGTCGATGGCGTCCAACTGCTCTTCGGTCCAACCCGCCTCCCGGGCCCGTTTCCGGGCGGGGACCGCCGTATAGGCGCACTTGTTGACCTGGCAGGTCCTGAGGATGACCAGCGAACGGATCTTCTCGCTCAGGCCGGTCTCACCCATGACCGTGCCGTACAGGGCCGCCACCGACTCCACGAAGTTGTCGCTGTGGGCCCAGGTCTTGATGAAGTTGGGCACGAAACCCAGTTCACTCTCCAGCGCCGAGTAGAGATTCCGAACTTTGTCATTTGCCGCATCCGGCTGCACCGGCAAATACCTGGGCATTTGGCCTGACTCCTTTCTGACTGATTCCTATGGTCCGCTCAATTGTACGCCTGTTGAGCTTTTTCGGTGTTCGTCCCGAGCTGGGCGAACTGGCGGTCGGCCAGGTAGCTGGACCGGACCAGGGGGCCGCTCTCCACGTGGTCGAACCCCAGACGCATTCCCGTCTCCCCCCAACGGCGGAACTCGTCCGGGTGGTAGTATCGGTCCACCGGCAGATGCCAGGTCGTGGGCCTCAGATACTGTCCCAGCGTCAGGATGCTGACCTGCCGCTCCACCAGGTCCTCCATGACCTGCAGGACCTCGCCCTCGCGCTCTCCCAGGCCCAGCATCATGCCGGTCTTGGTCACCGTGTCCGGCGAGATCCGCCGGGAGTTGCGCAAGAGATCCAGGGACCTCTGGTAGTCGCCGCCCCCCCGGGCCACGGGAAAGAGCCGGGGCACCGTCTCGATGTTGTGGTTGAGGACGTCGGGACCCGCATCCAGCACCGTCCTGAGCGCCGCCTCGTCCCCCTGGAAATCGGGGATCAGGACCTCGACCACGCACCGGCGGTGCAGCTCTCGTATGGCCTGGATCGTCTCGGCGAAGATGAAGGCTCCGCCGTCCTCCAGGTCGTCCCGGTCCACGGAGGTGACCACCACGTGCTTCAGGCCCATCTGCCGCACCGCCTCGGCCACCCGCCGGGGCTCCTCGCGGTCCAACACCGGAGGACGGCCCTTGCTGACGGCGCAGTAGCGGCAGCCGCGAGTGCAGACCCGCCCCAGGATCATGAACGTGGCCACGCCGTGGGCCCAGCATTCACCCAGATTGGGGCACATGGCCTCCTGGCAGACGGTGTTGAGACCCAATCCGCCCAGGAGCCCCTTCAGTTCGTGGACCCCTTCGCCGAACGGAGCGCGCACCTTGATCCAGGGCGGATGGCGCCGCCGCTTTCCCTTTCCCGCCACCATGGCGCATAACCTTAACAGTCCGTGGTGAAAGTCGCCAAGGTGATGCGGGGGCTGGGGAAATGAGGAATCAGGCAAGCCGAAGAGGGCTCCCGCGAAGAGGGCTCCCGCAAGGGGTGCGAAGAGGGCGCCCGCAAGGGGGAAGAGGGCACCCACAAGGGGTGCCCCTACTATTATTTTTTTCCCTTCTCAACGTATACTGTGGCGGTTTGGCGGACGGGATCGGAAACCGGATCGGGTGACTCATGACTGGCACGGAAGGCTACCTCGGTTTTCTTCTCCTCCTCGTTTTCGCCGGCGCCACGGCCGGTGGGATGGTTCTGATCACCCAGTGGTTGGGACCGAAGGGCAAGGGCGCGGTCCACGAGATGCCGTTCGAGTGCGGCAATGAACCTGCCGAGATTCGCCGGGGCCGGATTTCCGTAAAATTCTTCCTGGCGGCGCTGCTGTTCGTCCTCTTCGACGTCGAGCTGATCTTTCTGTTCCCCTGGGCCGTCGTCTACCGGGAGCTCGGTTGGTTCGGGTTCTTCGAGATGCTGATTTTTCTGCTGGTCGTGCTCTCCGGGCTCTTCTATTCGGTCAAGAGAGGAGCGTTGGATTGGAAGTAGATTTCAAGGGCACCCCGGAGCTGGGTTTCTTCGCCAGCCGCCTGGACGACGTCGTGGGGTGGGCGAGGCAGTACTCGATTTTCCAGTATCCCTTCGTGACCGCCTGTTGCGGCATGGAGTACATGGCCACCGCCTGCGCCCACTACGACGTGGACCGCTTCGGCGCCGGCCTCCCCCGTTTTTCTCCGCGGCAGGCCGACGTCCTCTTCGTCGTCGGGACCATCAGCCAGAAGATCGCTCCGGTTCTGGTCAACGTCTACCAGCAGATGTGCGCCCCCAAGTGGGTCGTTGCCTTCGGAGTCTGCACCTGCACGGGTGGTTTCTACGACAACTACGCGACGGTCCGCGGAATCGATCACGTGATTCCGGTGGACGTCTACATCCCCGGATGTCCTCCGCGGCCGGAGACCGTGCTGCAGGGGTTGATGATGCTGCAGGAAAAGATCCGGAAGGAGAAACAGGAACTGTAGGGGCGCCCCTTGCGGCTGCCCTCTTTGCGGGTGCTCCCGGCGGAGCCGGTTGGACCCCGAACAGCAGAAAACATCCGTCATTCCCATGCCAGGCAGCACTCTGACCCGACTCCAGGAGAGCTTTCCGGAAGCGATCCTGGGGACCCACTCCAGACTGGGAGAAGATACGGCGATCCTGAAACCGGAGGCGCTGCGGCGGGTCGCCCGTTTTCTGAAGGAGGACCCCCGGCTCCGTTTCGACTTCCTGATGGACCTCACGGCCGTCGACCACTGGAAGCGCAAGCCCCGCTTCGAGCTGGTCTGCCACCTCTATTCCCGTTCGAACAACGCCCGGCTGCGGTTGAAGGCGCCGCTGGGCGGCGCTTCCCCCGAGGCTCCCTCGTTGACGTCCCTTTGGCCGGCCGCCGACTGGTACGAGAGGGAGGTGTTCGACATGTTCGGGATCCGGTTCCGGGGACACCCCGACCTGCGCCGGATCCTGATGTACCGGGAGTTCCAGGGGCATCCTCTGCGGAAGGACTACCCCATCGACAAGCGGCAGCCCCTGGTGGGCCCCAAGGATTGAGACCGGCGCGATGACCGAGACCACCCGGACCATGCTGCTGAACGCGGGACCGGCCCATCCGGCCATGCACGGCGTCATCCGCATCGAGTTGGGACTCGACGGCGAGGTGATCCGCCAGGCCGACGTGGAGATCGGATATCTCCACCGGGGCTTCGAGAAGCATTGCGAGGCCTCCAGCTACACCCAGTGTTTCCCCTACACCGACCGGCTCAACTACGTCTCCCCGCTGATCAACAACTTCGCGTTCGCGGCGGGAGTCGAGAAGCTGATGGGGCTCGAGGTCCCGGAGCGCTGCCAATACATCCGGGTGCTCATGAGCGAGATCTCCCGGATCTGCGACCACCTGACCTGTATCGGAGCCTCGGCCATGGAGCTGGGGGCGTTTTCCGTCTTCCTGTACATGATCAAGGCCCGGGAGTGGCTGTGGGAACTGGTGGAGGAGGTCACCGGCGCCCGGCTCACCGTCTCCTATGGACGGATCGGTGGAGTCAAGGCGGACCTCACCGCCGATTTCGCCGAGCGCTGCCGGGAGGTGACGTCGAAGGTGTCGGAGGTTCTGGGCGAGGTGGACGAGCTCCTCACCCGCAATCGCATCTTCTACGACCGGATGCGGGGAGTGGGCGTCATCTCCGCCGAGTCCGCCGTTGCCTACGGCATCACGGGTCCCTTCCTGCGGTCGACCGGCGTCGACTACGACGTTCGCAAGGCCTCCCCCTATTTTGTCTACGACCGCATGGATTTCGATGTGCCGGTGGGCGGGCAAGGCGATAACATGGACCGCTACCTGGTTCGGATGGAGGAGATGCGGCAGTCGTTGCGGATCGTCGAGCAATGCCTGGAACAGATGCCCGAGGGTCCGACCAACGTGGACCCGGACGGGAAGCTGATCGCTCCCGACCTGATGGCGGACCTGGGGAAGTTCGGCAAGACTCGCGGCCTCCTGAGCAACGAGGTCCTGATCGAGCCGACCCTCCAGGGATCGGAGAAGCGCTTCCACGACCGGGTCTACGCCGCCGACAAGGCGAGCCGGCTCCCGGCCAAGGAGCAGGTCTACTCCAACATCGAGGCCCTGATGAACCACTTCAAGATCGTGATGATGGGCCACGGGATCCGCCCTCCCCGGGGAGAGGTCTATTTCCCGATGGAGGGGGCCAACGGCGAGCTGGCCTTCTACATCGTCAGCGACGGGAGCGACCGGCCCTGGCGCGTCCGGTGCCATCCGCCCTGCTTCCCCATCATGGCGGCCCTCTCCAGCATCCTGGAAGGGGACCAGATGGCGGACATCATCCCCACCTTCGGATCGGTCAACATGATCGCGGGAGAACTGGACCGTTGAGCTTCGAGTTCACCCGGGAGCGGAGGGAACGCCTGGAGTCCCTCCTCAAGATCTATCCGACCCGGCGGGCCGCCCTGCTTCCCGCGCTCCATCTGGTGCAGGAGCAGTTGGGATACGTCTCCCCCGAGGGGCAGGAGCACGTGGCCCGGATTCTGGGTCTGCCGGTCATCGACGTCCACGAGGTCCTGACCTTCTACACCCTGTACCGGACCCGTCCCATGGGCCGGCGGCACATTCGCCTCTGCACCAGCATCTCCTGCTGGATCCGGGGCTGCCGCGGCGTCCAGAAATACCTGGAGGAGAAACTGGAAGTCGCCAGCGGAGGAACCACGGCCGACGGCGAGTACAGTTGGGAAGCGGTCCAGCAGTGCATGGGCGCCTGCGAACTGGCTCCCATGATGCAGGTGGGGGACGACTACCATGGCCCGCTGGACCGGGCGGAAGTGGACCGGATCCTGGATGGAGAGAAATCACAAGAGCGGAACGGGCGATTGGAAATCGCCCCTCCGGACCGGATCCCGGATGGCGAGACCTCGCGGGAGGAGGCGTGATGGGCCGGCTGCGACTCATCTCCCGCGACTTCGGCAATCCCCAGGCCCGAAAGCTCGAATACTACCGCGCGCACGGCGGCTACCAGGCGGCGCTCAAGGCCCTGGACGAGATGGCCCCGAAACGGATCACCGAAGAGGTGATCAAGTCGAATCTCCGCGGCCTGGGAGGCGCCGGCTTCCCGGTGGGGCGGAAGTGGAGTTTCGTTCCCTCCGACACCGGCAAACCCATCTACCTGGTGGTCAACGCCGACGAGGGAGAGCCGGGGACCTTCAAGGACCGCTACATCATGGAGTGGGACCCCCACCGGCTCCTGGAAGGGATGATCATCTGCGCCCGCGCGGTGGGCATCCATACCGCCTACATCTACATCCGCGGCGAGTACGTCCATCCCGAGCGGATCCTCCGGGAAGCCATCGAAGAGGCTTACCGGGAAGGTATTCTGGGCAGCCGGGTGCTGGGCCGCGATTTCGCTCTGGACGTCCACATGCACGTGGGAGCGGGGGCCTACATCTGCGGCGAGGAGACCGGCCTGCTGGAGTCGCTGGAGGGCAAGAAGGGATGGCCCCGGCTCAAGCCTCCGTTTCCGGCGGTGGTGGGCGCCTTCGGATGCCCCACGGTCATCAACAACGTGGAATCCCTGACCTATCTCCCCCACATCGTGACTCACGGCGGGGAGTGGTTCGCGAACCTGGGCTCGGAGCGCAACGGCGGCCTGCGGCTGTTCTCTCTCTCCGGCGACGTCAAGCGGCCGGGGGTCTATGAACTCCCCATGGGGACGCCCCTCAGGGAACTGATCTACGACTGCGGAGGGGGAATAGCCGGCGACAAGAAGTTGAAGGCGGTGATCCCCGGAGGCAGCTCGGCAGCGGTTCTGACCGCCGACGAGATCGACGTGCCCCTGGATTTCGACCACCTGGCCCGGATCGGCTCCATGCTGGGGTCCGCCGGGATCGTGGTCATGGCCGAGGACGTCTGCATGGTGGAGGCCATGCGGGTGATCAGCCACTTCTATGCCCACGAGTCGTGCGGCCAGTGCACCCCCTGCCGCGAGGGGACCGGATGGGTGGCCCGGACGATGGATGCCATTCTCGCGGGCCGGGCGCCGCGCCGTTCGGTGGAGGACCTCCTGCAGATCGCGGACAACATGTCGGGGACCTCCATCTGCGCCCTCTGCGACGGCGCCGCCATGCCTCTCAGAAGTTTCCTCCTCAAATTCAGAAACGAATTCGACCAGCGCCTGGAGCGGCGTCTTTCAAGCACCGACCGGGAGCGGCGGCTGGAGCGGCGTGTTTCACGCGCCGACTGGGAGGGGCGGCTGGAGCGGCGTGTTTCACGCGCCGACCAGGAGCGGCGGCTTCCCAGCCGCGCGACTCCCCCACCCCCCCCAACAGCACCAAAACCCCAAGACGGCTCCGACCCGATACGATGAACCCCATGGTGACACTCAATATCGACGGGCAGGACATCCAGGTCGAACCGGGCACCAACGTCCTGGAGGCCGCGGAGCGTCTGGGCGTGATGGTCCCCCGCTACTGCTACCACCCGGGGCTCAGCGTCGCCGGCAGTTGCCGCATGTGCGCCGTCGAGATCGAAGGCATGCCCAAGCTCCAGATCTCCTGCCACACCCGCGTCCGGGACGGCATGAAGGTCTCCACCGTTTCGGAGCCGGTCGTCCGCATGCGCCAGGCCATGCTGGAGTTCCTGCTGGTCAACCATCCGCTCGACTGTCCCGTGTGCGACCAGTCGGGAGAGTGCGACCTCCAGAACTTCTACATGGAGCATGGCCTGCACGAGAGCCGGGTCTTCGAGGACAAGATCAAGCGGAAGAAGGCGTTTCCCATCGGCCCCCACGTCATGCTGGACCAGGAGCGGTGCATCCTCTGCACCCGCTGCGTCCGCTTTTGCGAGGAGGTCTCGGAGAGCCACGAGCTGGGGGTTCTGGATCGGGGCGACCGGTCGGTCATCGACCTGTTTCCGGGCCGGGAGCTGGACAACAACTACTCGGGCAACGTCATCGACATCTGTCCGGTGGGGGCCTTGACCGAGCGGGAATTCCGCTTCCAGTGCCGGGTCTGGTACCTCTCGCAGGAAACCTCCATCTGCAACGGCTGCTCCCGGGGCTGCAACATTGCGGTCCACTCCAATACGCAGCGCAGCTACAAGGCCGACGGCCGGAGGGTGCAGAGGCTCAAGCCCAGGTTCAACCCGCTGGTGAACCGCTGGTGGATGTGCGACCAGGGCCGCTTCGGCTACGGGTTCGTCGACCGGGGCCGCATCGAGAACCCCTGCCTGCGGGTTGGCGGAGAACTCCAGCCCCGCGCCTGGGACCAGGTCCTGGAGGAGGTGGCCACCGCGCTACGGACCGCCGTCGAGAAGTTCGGAGCGGAGGGACTGGGCGTCATCGCTTCTCCCCAGCAATCCAACGAGGAGCTCTACCTGGTCCGGAAGTTGTTCCGGGAGCTGCTCGGCGTCGCCCGGATCCCGTTCCGGAATCCCTGGGAGGAAGAGTCGGCCGGGGACGGAATCCTGCTGCTGGAGGACCGGAACCCCAACGGCCGCGGGGCCGCCGATCTGGGCTTGCAGGGGGACGCGGAGCGGACCGTGGAGGCCGCCGCGGCCGGCGAAGTGAAGGTCCTCTACGTCTTCGGGCATGACTTCGATTCGGACCGGGCCCGGGAGTTGATCCGCCAGGCCGAGTACGTGGTGTTCCAGGGGGCCAACTGGAACTCCACCGCCCGCATGGCCCACGCCGTCCTTCCCGGCGTCACCCACATGGAGAAGGAAGGGACGTTCACCAATTTCGAGGGCCGGGTTCAGCACTTTGCCCAGGCGCTGCCGCCGCTGGGAGAGTCGCGGCCCGACCTGGAGATCCTGTGCGGCCTGGCTCAACGGTTGGGTCATTCCCTGTTCTACACGGAACCGGAGGAGCTGTTCTCCGAGTGGCGGGGCAGGAGCTACGGGGACCTGGGCGAGTTCGGGGAGGTCCTGGGCTCGAATGGCTCCGGCGCCGGCTGACGGGGGCCTAGGAGTCTGCGCGGCAGAAATGATCGTAGCGAGAAAGTGGAGAATCGAGGCCAGATTTTCACGATTTTGAGGTGCATAGTTGTTCTATTCGCCGAGAAATCGCACGAATATGGACCGATTCTACGCTTTCGCAGTAGATTAATTTCTGCCGCGCAG
>JAJDTT010000008.1 GCA_022827025.1 Acidobacteriota bacterium | reverse complement strand
CCAGGGGGCGTTGCGCAAATGTGAATTGCGCAACGCCCCCGCGCCCGATACGGGCGCCAAAAAGGGGGGGGCGCTCCCGTCCACCTCCACTTTCCCCGTGCGGGCGCCGCCGTTCGGGAATCTGGTCGTAACCACAAGCAGGAAAGGGAGATCGGGGAAATCACCTGTGTAACGTGGAAAGCTCTCATGATGTAAGTGACCCACGATGTCTCACTTACACTCCCGGATCGGCCACGAGCCCCCCTTTTCAGCGGTTAAAATCAGCCTCCATCAGCCTTGGCGAGTGCCAAGTGCGTTCATCGTCAATCACGACCTGGAAGGAGCGTCCTTCCGCCACTGGTTGCACCTCGACCGCCTGCTTCAGGGCGGCCGTCACCTTAACGCAGGAGATGAGCAGGCCCTGGTCGGTCGAGTGCCCCGGATCGACGAGGGCGAAGACGGTCCGGTCGGCCTCGACGGCAATCGGCGGCTTGAGCGCGAAGTCGCGTAGGGTCTTCCCCACCGCAATGGATCGCAAGGGGTCGGAGACTACAAGGAGAGGGGCCAATCCGTGCGACCAAGTTGCCCACGGCGATGACGGACAGTGATTGACTGAGCCATCAGTGGCAAAGCATCATGGCTTTGTTCCGCATGCGTGAATTGCGAGGAAGATGGGACCAGTATTAGCCCATCTGCGGGAGTGTCTATCAGTCGATGATAGGCGATTGATTGAATCGGACAGCGACAAACGTGGAGCTTGGAGGGCCGATTGAGATATCCAGCATTGGGACGCAGAAATGACTGAGGAACTGTGTATCTGGGCGGTCGACGGGTCGGGGACGGTGGAGCCCTTGTCTCCGCTCAAGCAGATGCCAACAGAGTTGCGATTTGAGGAGCTGATCGTTCGCAACCCGGAAATGCTTGAACCCGGCCTCCGTTTGGTGGGACGCCAGACACCCACTCAAACCGGTTGGCTGGACCTGCTTGCCGTCGACGCGGACGGGCGTCTGGTCGTCTACGAACTGAAACGCGGGATGCTTGTCCGGGAGGCTGTGACCCAAGTCTTGGACTACGCTTCGGACTTGGATGCCATGAGTACCGCGGACCTCGCGGAGCATATTTCCGAACGCTCCGGGAATCACGGTATCGAACGGATTGATGACTTCGAGCAGTGGTACGCCGACAACTACGGTGGGGACGACCTGTCACGCCTCTTGCCGCCCCGCATGGTACTGGTCGGATTGGGCGTGGACGCTGTAGCCGAACGGATGGCGCGATTCATTTCTGCAGGGCCGGTGGATATGTCCGTGGTGACATTCCACGGGTTTCAACGTGAAGGGGAACGACTCCTGGCTCGACAATTGGAAGTGCAGTCAAGGCGAACAGAGCTCAGCCGAAAGCGTCGTACCCCAACCATCGCCGAAAAGCGACAAGCCCTGCAAAAATATTTGGTAGACAAGGGATACAAGGATCTCTTTGACCGAGTCCGTGCCGACCTTCGCCAATGTCTGCCAGAGCAGGACGAGGACGTTTGGGAGCATCCAGGTAGCAAGAGCGTCGGATTTCAGCTCACCGAGTCCGAAGATTCCAAAGTCTGGAAGGTCTACTTTGGGGTGCAAGCCGGATATGTTGGGAGTGGAGTGTACAGCATCAGCGTTTTGCCGCTGGCGATTGGCTGGGGCGGCGACGTTGCCTTTGCGAGGCTCCGCGAGTCGGTCGCTCTCAAAGATTGGCAACATGGCGGCTATTACCTCTCGTTCAAGACACGG
Source organism: Acidobacteriota bacterium (assembly GCA_022827025.1). GTDB lineage: Bacteria > Acidobacteriota > UBA6911 > RPQK01 > JAJDTT01 > JAJDTT01. The sequence continues at coordinate 1,306 of JAJDTT010000008.1, read as the reverse complement.
GAAGAGTGGGACGAGATTCGACCACACATGATTGATTTCGTGCACACCGTCTTGGCGAATCGCACGAACGTGGAAGGGCCGGAAAACTGAGTCCGACCGTCCGACCTCAGTCAAAGTGGATCTGGCGGCGGCGAGCCTATACCGCAGAGGGAAAAGTAACTGACCGGCATCACAGGCTTGAATACTGCCCTTGGACGCACGGCGCGGCCCACCCACTAGATCGCCCGCTCTCACCAGTTGAGAGGAAACAGTTTCGGGATCGGCGTCCGCAAGCGGGACCGGGTATGCCTAGCCAAAGACAGCCAGGGGACGTACGAATTGAGGGCGAGCAGGTCGGCAACGCGCTCGAAAGTTAAACGGCTGCCGCCGTACTCGCCAGAATGAGAACAGCATACGGCTGCTTCATGGAGTGGTCGTCCTGCCTTGGATCGACAAAGCGCAGACACCATGTGTTCCGAAGCTGGGAAACAAGCCAGAATGGGTAGAGTGCATTGGCTTTCAGGCCGGAATTCTGCTGCCTGTTCAGGATATCAAATGTTGGGAGTCAAACACTTTACCGATTCGGCGAAGAACCCGGTAATCCATTGAAGATGTTAACCTTCGGTAGTTGTTGACTGTGAGGCAGTCGGCGACTGGAAATCCATTGCTCGGTCCAACTGAGGTACAGTGACGTATTGCAAGTGGCCCGACGATGATTCCCCTCGTCGATTCCCACACTTGAAAAAGGAGTTCACATCATGACCGGCGCACACTCTCAGCCCAGTTCCGGGACGGTTCGCAGGATCTTGAGCCGGCGCGGGTTTCTGGGCCGTGCTGCCGGTGTCGGTGTCGCCGCGGCCGCGACAACGGCACGACCTGCCGGCATGGCGTCCGCCGCCGCAGGCGAGGTGGGGACCTGTTCCTGCTCGGACTGGAAGAGCATTTTGCGACCGCTGAGCTGCAACGGCTCAACGACATCCGGTTTCCGAAAGGCGTGCCCCGGTTCGACATCAACGACGTCGGCGCCGGCCGCATCGCCGACATGGATGCGGCCGGTATCGACCTCCAGGTCCTGTCGCCCCTGACGCCGGGCGCCCAGAACCTGCCTGGAGCCGAGGGTGTCGCATACGCCCGCAAGCTCAATTCCTGGGTCGCCAACGAGGTCATTCCGGCCTATCCGGATCGCTTCCGCGCCTTTGCCACGCTGCCGCTGAGCGAGCCGCGGGCCGCCGCCGACGAGCTCGAATACGCGGTGCGCGAGCTGGACTTCCTGGGCTGCATGACCTACGGAGCCATCCACGGCAAGTTCCTCGACCACGCCGACTTC
>JAJDTT010000200.1 GCA_022827025.1 Acidobacteriota bacterium | reverse complement strand
GTCAAATGATACAGGACAGTACTGACACAACACCCAATCCGATACATGGAAACAAATATCCAGTTAGAGAGTAAGTCTAGCGAACCGTAACCGGCGCTATTTCAATGATTTGCTATGGCTTGAGGGGGCAGTGAAGTTCCGACTAGAGTGAGCGGCAAGCCACTCGGGAGGACAGCCATGTCGGAACTTCTCCGGTGGTTGAGGATTGCGGCGGTGCCGCACGGCTTCCGGTCGAGGTTCCGGGACTGGGTGGCGGAGGAGACGGAACACCCGCGCGAGGTGGCGGAGGCGGCTTTCGCGCACAAGGTGCGCAACCCGATCGAGGCGGCCTACCGGCGCAGGGACCTGTTCGAGCGGCGGGGGCAGCTCATGGACGATTGGGAGGCCTATTCCGTGAACTCGTAGATCAGGCCGTTCTCGGGAGCACCTTCGAGCTGGAGCGCAACCCGGCCCGCGCCCGGCCCGTAGACCTCCCGGTACCGTGACCTGACCAGGGCGAGGTCGAAGACGCGCGACTCCGTCGGGAATGCTTCGCACGTGTCTCCGTTCCCGTCGTGCCGGAGCACGGCAGGCAGCCGCACCGGCGAGCCCTCGACGAACGAGGCGGCGATGACGAGGGTGAACACATGCGTCCTGCAGCCGCCGCTGTACGACACCGAGACCGTCAGCTTGTCACCGGTGATCGTCGCGCTGTTCAATACGTAGTCGTCGTCTCCCAACGTCGCGTCGGCGCCCGCCACGACAACGCCGCCAGCCGGCGAGGGAGCCGTCGCTGTCCCGTCCGAACTCACGTCTCCGCTCAAGGGAATCACCGGCAGCGTGGTGAAGATGCGGTTGTTGGCATCCATCTCCGCGGCAACGCCGGTGAATTCCTGTTCTCCTGCCGGGGCCGTGCAACGCAGGGACCCGGCGAAGTCCGAGGTGTCGTGCTCGAACAGCTCGCTGATGAACATGGCCGTCTGACCATTGGCGGGCAGCGTGACCGTCTGCATCTCCACCATCTCGCCACCCATCATCAAGCGGCAGGTCAACGTCAGCTCCGACTCGCTCAGGTTGCGGAACGCCGCCCCCGTGTCGATGCCTCCCATCTGACGGCGTACCGGGATGATGGCGTCACGGACCGCCTGGCTAGCGCCGGCACCGGCCACACCGACGCCGGGGGCGTCAAAGCGAAGCACTCCGCCGATGGGGCTGTCGAGGCCTTCCGTAACCACCTTCACCGATCCGGTCGTGAAGTCTCCCATACCGTTCGTCGAAATGGTGATTTCTCCCCGGGACGGCAATTCGGACTGGAGGGTCAGAGCGCCGAACTCCGTGGTTTCCAGATTCCCCCTGACATCCACCATCGATTCCGGATCGATGAGGTCGCCGTCCTTGCCATAGAAATAGACGAGAGGTTGGATCGGCGTGGCGGCCAGGTTGACCAACACCACGTCGGAGCTGAAAGAATTCCCGTTGCCGAAATGGGCGAAATCCAGAGCCATCTGGTTTCCCTTGTAGAATCCGGAGCCGACGACGACCGGCGAGCCGGGCATCAACTCAGCGTAACCGATCTTGGCCGAGCCGAGATCCTCATCTCCTATGACCAACGGATCGTCCCAATAATATTCGACGTAACCTCCTCCCGAGTTGGCCGCATCGATGAGGGCTTTCACGAATTTGAATCCGTTACGGTCCTCGCGGTCGATCTGAATTTTGCCTTGCTGGTCCGGTCGAGCCGCGTGCATGATGACAAAGCCCTCTTCCGTCAGGGCGTAGAGGTAAGTGGACCCCATTTTCCAAGGTCCTCCCTCTCTGCGAGCTTCATCCAACAGTTGGTTAAGTTCCAACCCGAACGTGGCAAAGCCCTCGAGAGCCCATGCAATCGTTCCACGTACGAAAGCTTTGAGCGTCTCCCTGTCCACCACGTCGCCGGCTGTTACTGAAGGAGGATCGGGAAACTCGCCGATGTCGGTCGAGACTTCGGAAATATCCTGGTAGTAGCCGCCCACCAGCAAGAGATCCCTTTGATTCAGCGGAGATGCGTATTGCACGACGTAACAGACCTTGGGATTGGTGTCGTCAGGGTCCGAGGGATCGTCCCAGGTATATTCGACAAAGCCTCCGCCTTCCATTTGGCCTGCAGTGAGTATCTTCTGTACGACGGCGGCCCCATCGTCGTCCATCACATCCGAAACATCGATTCCCTCCAATTTGGCGTCGGTGCCGTGACGCCACACGGTACCGCTCGGCGTGAGAATGACGAGATACATGTTTCCGTCTCTCCAATCGCCTCCTTCTTCCCGCATTTCTGCCGCGAACGCCGCCCACTGATTGACGTCAGCAAGGCTCAAAATATGATCCCTCGCGGATTCGACAAATTTCTTCAGAGTCTCCCGGTCCACCACCTCGCTGGCCGTGGTCCGGTCGCCCTCGTCCTGAGCCGGAACAAATGGCATGGTGCTGAATACGGCGGTCGAACTCAGCAATATTCCCCAGAGAAGCATCGATCTTGAACGCTTCACAACATTTACTCCTCTTCGCATTGGGTTCGGCCCCATGGGAGGTCCGAACCCGGCATGATTATGTCGTGACTACGGTCGCCGGCGACGACCGTCCCCATGGCCGCTTATTCCTCCGAAGCCATCTCTTTGTGAGCCGTCATTAGGTTACGGGATTTATGGAAACAGTCCGCCGGATGCGGGGACGGTCGAATGGCGTGATGACTTTCGCCACAGGATGCTATGCTAGACTTCGCCTGGGAATTCCGCAACATGCCGGTCCATTTCAAACCCTTGCTGTCGAGACTCGTGACGGCAGTGATTCTCCTGCAGCTGGCCCAGCCGAACCTCGCGGCAGCCCCGCAAAAGGGCGCCGGCGCGCTCCCCTCACAGGCTGAGATCCCCTCCCCGCCGGTGCCGGGACAGCCCGGCCGGGCGGACCTGGATCGTGCCATCGACCGGGGGACCCGATCTTACATCCGGGACTTCGTCGAACCTTCCTACGCCGCCGTTTCCAACGGCGGCTATGTCGACTACAAGAACGCCGAAGGCGCCGTCAAACGCTACGGACCGAAGGCGTACGTGGCCTACCAGCTCTACCTGCTGACCCATTTCCTCATGTACTACCAGGACTTCGGCGTCGACCCGGAGAGCGAGCTCTTCCGGAAGGTCAGGGACTGGTTCGTGGAGGAATTCGATGGCCGCAGCGGGAGTTGGCTCTGGTCTCACGAAGGCTGCCTCCATGCCAAGGGCATGATCGCGCTTGCCAATCTGGGCCGCTCTTCCCTGGTCCGGAAGGCGTACGACTGGGCGCTCAGGTCGCCGCTTTCGCTGCCCTATCTGCCCCCCAGCTCCCTGCCGGTCTCCGACCGGATCTTCACCATCATGCAATCGGGCAACATCATCCAGACCCTGGGCAACGCCCGAAACTCCCTCACCGGCAAGCACGGCTGGGAGCACGGCAGCCCGGTCCCCGACCTGGAGAACAGCGCCAAGCTGCTGTACGCGCTCCTGCAGGCCGGGTTTCCCTCCACGCACGCTCGTCTGACCGATCTCCGCCGGGGACTGGCGAACCGGCTTCTGGCCCTGGCTCCCCCCATGATCGCCGCCGACTACGTGGGACTGGCCTGGTACGTCTTCGTGATCCACGACTTCCACCTGGAACCCGACCTGGCCTACGAGCGGTGCCTTCAAATGATGGAGACGACCCTCGACGGCGGATGGAAGACGCATTTCGCCCTGATGGAGTTCCCGGGCTTCCGCAGCCTCCTGGTCCGGGCGCTCATGACCGCCGGCCGGAGATCGCCCCAGTTGGACGCCGCGGTGAACGGTTACGTCGAGTCGCAGAGCGAATCCGGGGCCTGGCCGCTTCCCCGCGCGCTCAGTCTATGGGGGCTGGACAAGCCGCCGGCCGACGGGATCAAGCTGGGCAGCATGGACGGCGCCAACACCTACCTGTTGACGCTGACCCTGATCCATTATCGGGACCGGATCTCCAGCGACGATTCGGAGTTTGCCGTCCCCTCTCTTTCCTTGAAACACCGTCCCATGCCGGCCGCCGCACTGGACGACTCTCCCGGAGCGCTGGCGGTGGAGAGGGCCTGCACCGGTTGCCATGCCCGGCCTCACCCCGATTCCTACAGCCGCGAGGATTGGCCGGGGGTGACCCGGAAAATGGAAGAGTACATGTTCGAGAAAGGGATGAACGTCGCTCCCCGGGACCTCACCCTGGTGCTCGAATACCTGATGGGAAAAGCCTCTTCCCGGCCGGGGCCGAATCAGCCCAGGTGAGTCGGGCCGCGTTCGCCGGTTTCGACAAAAGCCGCCCGGACGGCTTCTTCTCCTACTCCTGCTCCTGGAGCAATCTTGCCGTGACTTTTCGGCCTTCGGCCTGAGCCAGCATGAGGGGAGTCCTTCCCTGGTGGTTCCGGATACCCGGGTCCGCTCCGCGGCTCAGCAGAAGCCGGACCAGATCCGCCTGGCCGCGGGACGCGGCGAGGCCCAGACCGGTGACACCCTGACCGTCCCGGGCATCGATCCCGGCCCCCCGGTCCAGCAGCAGTTCCGCCACTTCGGCATGACCGTTCCAGGCGGCTTGCATCAGCGGAGTCCGGCCGGAATCGTCTCTTGGGTCCGGGACCGCTCCCCGGTCCAACAGCAATTTGACGATCTCCGGAAATCCCTGATACGCCGCGAAGGCCAAGGCAGTCTGCCCGCCCGCGCCTCGCAGTCCGACGCGAGCGCCGCGTTTCAGCAGTTTCCGCAACGACTCGATGCGCCCCCGGTAGGCCGCCATTCCCAGGAAGGACCGGCCCTGCGGGGTCACCGAATTCACATCCACGCCCGCCTCCAGGAGGGCATCGATGATGGGAACGTAATCCTGGCTCAACGCCAGCCCCAGGGCCGTCCAACCTTCGTTGCTGCTGGCGTCGAGCCGGGCGCCGCTGTCGATGAGCCGCCGGGCCACTTCGGCGTGTCCATGGAGGGCGGCGTAGATGAGAGGCGACCTCCCCTCCCGGTCCATCCGGTCCGGATCGGCTCCTCTGGCCAACAGGACCTTGACCGTCGCTTCGTTCCCTTCCAGAGCGGCATGAACCAGCAGGGTTCGACCCGCTTCGTCGGGAGCATCGATCCCTTCCCCGGCCGGGAGCAGTGCCTCGATGACCTTCGTGTGGTCGTACCAGACGGCCAGATCCAGAGCGGTCTGGCCCTGATTGGATTTCAACTGGGAGTCCGCCCCCGCCGCCAGAAGCGCCTTGACGACATCCGCCTTCCCTTGTGAGGCAGCCTGCATCAGAGGAGTCCGGCCCTGGCTGTCGAGACTGTCCACGGCGGCCCCGGCACGGATCAGAGCCTCGACGATGGGTGCAAAACCCTGGTACGCCGCCGCCACCAGGGGCCCGTTGCCCTCCTTGTCCCGGAAACCGGTGGCGGCGCCGTGGGCCAAGAGGAATCGGGCCGCTTCGGTCTTCCCCCCCGACGCCGCATGCATCAGGAGCGGTATGCCGTTGACGTCCACCTCATCGACGTCCGCGCCGTGGCGGACCAGCAGGGCGGCCGTTCGTCCATGTCCCTCGAACAGCGCCAGGGCGAGAGCCGTCCAGTTGTCCCGGCTCCGGGTCCCGACCTTGGCCCCTCCATCGAGCAGCGCTTCCACCACCGGCAAGTCGCCCTGGGATGACGCCCGCATCAGGACGGTCCAGCCCGTCTTGTCTCGGGCATCGGGCCCGGCCCCGGCCGCAAGCAGGGTCCGGACCACCCCCACGCTCCCTCCCAGGACTCCCCAGACCAACGGCGTATGTCCACTGGCGTCGGTGGAGCGAATGTCCGCCCCGGCTTCCAGCAGGGCGCGAACCGCACCCGCGTGACCGGAGCCGGAACCGATCATCAGGGCAGTGGCGCCGTCCCGGGTCCTGGCTTCCAGTTCCGACCCCCGGGAGAGGAGCAGGCGGACGGTCTGTTCATTGCCGCCCATGGCGGCGTACATGAGCGGATTCAAGCCGTCCGGGTCCCGGACCAACACGCTGGCGCCCCGGTCCAGCAGGGCCGCGACCTGGTCGGTGCGGCCCTCCACGGCGGCTCCGATCAGGGCCGCGTTGAGTTCCTGATCCTGACCGGCGGCGAATGAGTTCGGCAGCAAAAGACAAAGAGCCCACAGGCAAGGCAGAAAGACTTGGCGCCGCTGCCTCGACCCGGTCGGCACTTGAAATCCGGTGGCTCGGAACATAAAATTTCGTCCCTGGAAACCCACTCCAGTCTAGTTTAAGCGACCGCTCCCATGCCAAGAAGAAGTGTCGTCGATCTTCCGCCTTCCAGTATCCGCATGATGTTCAACGAGGCTGCGGGAAAGGAAGACGTGGTCCATCTCTCCATCGGGCAACCCGATTTCGACACCCCCGCCCCGGTCATCGAGGCCATGGTGCAGGCTCTTCACGAGGGGAAAACCCGCTACGCCCTCGACTCGGGCGTTCCCGAATTCAGGGAGGCCATCGGCGGCTACTATGAGAGAACCCAGGGCATTCAAGTCCATCCCGAAGAGGTCCTGGTCACCGACGGCGCCGTGGAGGCCATCACCCTGACACTTCAGGCCTTCATCAGTCCCGGCGACGAAGTCATCCTGCTGGAACCGGCTTTCGTTGTCTACGCTCCGTTCATTCAAATGATCGGAGGGGTGCCCGTCTCCGTGGTGACCCGAGTCGAGGACGGATACATACCGGACCCCGGCGAGGTCGAAGCCGCCGTCACTCCCCGGACCAGGATGATCCTGGTCAACTCCCCCTGCAATCCCACCGGGTCGACCTACCCGGTTCAGGTGCTCCGGGAGTTGGCCGCGGTGGCGCGGAGGCACGGTCTGCTGCTGGGTTCGGACGAAGTCTATGAGCAGTTAGTTTACGACCAGGAGGGGAACTACCCCTCCATGCTCACGCTGGAGCCCGACCGGGACCGTCTTTTCGTGTTCCACAGCCTGTCCAAGACCTACGCCATGACCGGCATCCGGGTCGGCTGGGTCGTGACGGGCCATTCCAATTGGCGGCTCCTGCAGAAGCTCCATACTTTTACCACCACCGTGGCCAACACGCCGGGCCAGTGGGCCGGAATCGAGGCTCTGACCGGAGATCAGAGCTTCATTTCCCCCATGGTTTCCGAGTACCGGGAACGGCGCAATCTGGCCCTGGACTTGCTTCAAGACATCCCGCATCTCTCCAGCTACACGCCCGGAGGGGCCTTCTACATCTTTCCCAGGTACGATCTGGACCTGGACGCGGATACATTTTGCCTGCGTCTCCTGGAGGAGGCGCGAGTCTGTTGCATTCCCGGAACCGGTTTCGGCGATTCCTGCCGCCGGGCCTTCAGAATTTCATACGCGGTGGGTCCGGACACCATCCGGGAGGGACTCAGGAGGATACGACAATGGCTTACCCGATTCTGATCATCAGCCAGAAGGAGATCATCTCACGATTCAGCATCCAGGAGTCCATCGACATGGTGGAGCAGGCCTTCGCCAATCATGAGAAGGGGAACGACATCCTCCCCCGCAAACTCATCTTCCAGGTCCCGGGCGGGATCAGCGCCTGCATGGCCAGCATGCTCCCGGACCTGGACGTCCTGGCCATGAAGCTGGGACAGGGCCGGGAAGAGAACCCCAAGCGGAACCTGCCCAACATCCTCTCCCAGATCTCGCTGTTCGATCCCGACACGGGAAAGCCTCTGGCTCTGATGGACGGGTCCTGGGTGACCGGGCTCAGAACCGGAGCCGCAGCCGCGGTCGCCGTCAAGCACCTGGCCCGGACCGACGTCCGGACGCTGGGGATTCTGGGAGCCGGGTTCCAGGGGAGGCACGCCCTGCGAGCCGCCGTCCAGGTCCGGTCCTTCGAGGAGATCCGGGTCTACGACTCCTTCCCCAAGGCCCTGGAAAGCTACGTCGCCGAGCTTTCCAAGGATCTGGGCCGGCCGGTGGAGCCGGTTCGGCTACCGCAGGACCTGGTCACCAAGAGCGACGTCATCATTACCTGCACCAACACCACCGTCCCCATCGTTCAGAACGAATGGTTGAGACCCGGGACCCACCTCTCCTGCATGGGCGCGGACCAGGCCTGGAAACAGGAATTGGCCAACGGGATCCACGCCCGATGCACCATTTTCGGCGATCACATCGAGCAGATCTGCCACCTGGGCGAGGTCTCGGAGCCGCTGGAAAAAGGCCATATCGACCGGGACGATATCAGGGGCACTCTGGGCCAGGTGATCAACGGCTCGATTGAGGGCCGCACTTCCGACGACGAGATCACCCTTTTCGACGGGACCGGCATGGCCATCCAGGACGCGGCCGTCGCCCGCCGCATCTACGACCTGGCGGCCCAGGAAAAATTCGGAATCTGGGCCGAGCTCTGATCGACCCCTCCGGGAGCCTACGTTGGCGGTGAGACCCTCTGCTCCGGTTCGAGTTCGCTTTCCACGGATTCGGTGCAGTCGATGAAGAACCAGGTCAGCGCGCTGACCAGATACAGGGCGGCGACGACGACGAACAGGGGGTTGTAGTCGGTGGTCCGGACCCAGGCGCCGTCGACCCATTGCCGGGCCGTGTTGTAATCGAGGATCAGACCGAAGATCGGAGGAGCGAGGACGCCGCCCGCGCTCGCCGACGTGTTGACGATCCCGAAGAGAGTCGCCGAGTATCTTCCTCCCAGATCGGTGCAGGTTCCCCACACCGTCGGTTGGCTCCAGTCGGTGAAGAACTTGACCGCGAACAGCGAGATTCCAGCCGCCACCGCGCTCTCTTGGCGGATGGTCAAGAGCATCAGCAGGCAGGCCAGGAACTTTCCGGTGAAACCGATGACGCTCCGGCCCCAGCGCCGGCTTCCGGTCCACCGGATGGCCCAGTCGTTGCAGTAGCCTCCCACCATGCCCCCCACGGCTCCTCCCCACAGGGGCAGGCTCACCAGCACGCCCGCCTGGATCATCTCGATCCCCTTGGCGTTCAGGAAATAATCTCCCATGAACGAAACGTAGATGGTGTCGGCGGCCGCGCTCATGATCTGGCCCAGGACGAAATAGCGCATGCTCCGATTGCGGGCGACCCGGCGCCAGGGGAGCACTCGGGCCCCTCCGGGCTCGAGTTTCGGCGATCCTTCCCGGATCAGGTCCCGCTCCGCCTGGTTGGTTCTCGGGTCCACTTCCGGTGAATTGCGAAACTGGTGCAGGAAAACGACGCCCAGAAGAACCCCACCTCCTCCCAACAACACCAGTGCGGATTGCCACGAGAAGCCGCAGTAGCCGATGAGGATAGTGCCGAAGAGGATGGGGGACATGGCGCCTCCGCCCCGGCCGAAGAAGGTGGCCACCCAACCCTGGACGATGGTGCGCCGGCTGCGGGGAAACCAGACCTGGGTGACCTTGGCCAGGTTGGGATAGCAGCCCGCCTGGAAGGCGCCGAAGAGAACCCGGACGGCGGCCAGCGCAGCGAAGCTGCCGGCCACGGCATGCAGGGGAAGCGTCAGCGACCAGAGGATCGTGATCAGTCCCAGGAAGAGATGGGGACCGACCAGATCGCTCAGGATGCCGCTGGGAATCTGGAGCAAACCGTAGGGTGGGATGAAGAAGGAGAAGAGGGTGCCCAGCTCGGCCTTGGAGAGGCCGTGGGTCCGCTCCAACTCGGGACCGATGAAATTCCAGGTGTACCGGTGCAGGTAGAGCATCCACGACGAGGCGGAGGCCAAGCCGAAGACCAGCCAACGGACTCGGGTGGGAGACTGGAGGGGTTGCCCCATGCTCGCCGCCGGGTTCAAGGGGGAAGGTGATGGGATTGGCGGGACCGACGAGATTCGAACTCGCGACCTCCGGCGTGACAGGCCGGCGTTCTAACCAGGCTGAACTACGGCCCCGCTAGGCCGAAGGCTCATTATATTCATTCCCCCTTCGTCAGGCAACGATACACAAGGGGGTGCCCCTATGGTCATCGGGGATTGGTCCGACAGGGCGGCTGGAAACCGCCCTTCCAGTGGGCGACTGGAAGTCGCCCCTCCTGGCAAGGAACACGGGGCGCGTGAAACACGCCCCTCCCAGTCGGCGCGTGAAACACGCCGCTCCAAGCGGCGCCCGGAAGGACGCCGATCCCAGTCGGCGCCGAGGACGACGCCGC
>JAJDTT010000158.1 GCA_022827025.1 Acidobacteriota bacterium | reverse complement strand
GTTGACCTTGATGTTGCGGGCCCCGGTCGCCTCCAGCAGTTCGGCCGCCGTTGCGGCGGCGTCCTCCATCATGGCCGCCTCGTTGGGACCGTGGGTCATCTGGATCCTGAGAGCCGGGATCCCCCAGGCGTCCTTCTTCTGCGGGTCGATCTCACAGTAGTTGTCCAGCCGGGCCAGGGACTCTCCGAACCCGCTCAGCCGGATCATGTAGAAGCCCTCCTTCACCGCCGCCTTGTAGGACGCTCCGAAACCTTCTGCGTCGAACCGGAAGCTGGGTGAACTGCCGCCCTGGAAGCCGTAACCCCGGATGAACCGGGGGTGCTTCTTCTGTCCCGCCAGATTCCGGAACCGGATCATGTAGATCCCGTTGGGGCGCCGCGGATCCGACGCCCGCTTCCGGACGGAGAACTGGGGCAGTTCCCCCGCAGCGCCGGCCCCCACCACATGGTCCATGAGGTACTTCCCCAGCAGTCCGCTGGAATTGCCGAGACCGTTGGGGTGTTCGCGAGTCGCCGAGTTGAACAGCAGCCGGGTCGATTCCAGGGCCTGGGCACACAGTATCACCGCCCGGCTTCGCACCTGGTAGGTCCGGCGCCTGTGGCGGTGGACATAGGTGACTCCCGTGGCCCGGTTGCGGGACGAATCCATCTCCACGTGGCTGACGATGGCGTCGGTGAGGAGCGTGCAGTTGCCGCTCTTCAGCGCGTCGGCCACGGTGGTGGCCGGACTGTTGAAGTAGGACGCGGTCACGCAGCCCCGTTCGCAGGGACCGCAATAGTGGCAGGCCGCGCGCCCGTTGAGGGGCTGCGTCAGGACGGCGGTCCGCCCGATGGTCAGGGTGCGGCCGAACTTTTCCCGCGCCCGGCTCCGGAGCAGCCGTTCTCCACAGGTCATGGACATGGGGGGCAGAAACTGTCCGTCGGGCAGTTCGGGACGTCCCTCCGCCTGTCCGCTGATGCCGACGTACTTCTCGACACGGTCGTAGTAGGGAACCAATTCCCGGTAGGAGACGGGCCAGTCGTCTCCGTATCCGTCGTGGCTGGCCGCCTTCAGGTCCAGGTCGCTGAGACGGTAGCTCTGGCGACCCCAGACCATGCTCCTGCCTCCGACGATACGAAGCCGCTGCCAGGTGAACGGCTTGTCCTTGGGCGTGGTGTAGGGATTCTCCAGATCGTTGACGAACCAGTCGTAGTTGTACTCGGTGCAGGCGTAGCAGGCCTTCTGGATGGGACGCGTCCGCGCCAGTTCCGGCGAGTGGTTCCGGTACTCCAGCTTGTAGGCGGGCATGTGTTCGGTGAATTCCCGGGAAGAGACCTTGCGGCCGGCCTCCAGCAGGACCACCTTCAGACCAGCCTCCGAGAGGACCTTGGCCGCCCAGCCTCCGGTGGCCCCCGACCCCACGACGGCCACGTCGTAGAGTTCGCCGTGGGGGTCCTGGACCAAGGTGGAGCTCACTTGTGATAACCCTCGGGATGCGGACAACCGGGAAATGACCCGGACATGGCGTCTTCGCTCCATCCCAGTTCCTTCAGACCCGCCTCCGAGTTGTAGAAGGCTCGACTGATCCAGTCCTTCAAGGTCAGGAAGTGGGAGTGGCCGGGGAACTCGGACCGGTTGTCTTTCCAGGTCACCAGCTTGTGGGGATAGGCGACGAAATTGAGAAACTCCAATTGGCTCTCGGCGGGCAGGTGGACGAAGGCCGCGCCGTAACGTCTCAGGCACTCCCCGTCGAACCACGCCAGGCTGTCCAGGAACCGGGTCTGCGTTTCCCGGGACTCGCTGGCCAGGAGCCTGTCGATGAAGCGGTTGACCAGAGCGGCCTTGGCCCCCGGCGTGTCGGTCTCGGGAATGATGAGGTCACTCAGCCGGATCAGGGTGTCGTTCTGGTGGGCATCCAGGAAGACGGGTGTCCAGTCGGGAGAGGCCAACTCGGTAGAGGCATCGTAGCCGGGAGGGAATTCCCGGGCCCGAACCGGCGCCGCCCCGGCCAGGGCCGCCGTCAGCGACCCCCAGAGGGAGCGTCCAAAGAATTCGCGGCGCTTCATGATCCCGCCTCCCGGCTTTGAGAATATCCCGACCGGGACCAAATAATCCATCCGATTCAGCCAACTGACAAGGAGCAGGACTTTCTCCACAGCAACGTAGGGGCACCCCTTGCGGGTGCCCGCCGTCGTCCCGGACTGATCGTCCCGGGGAGGGCGACCACACACAAGGGGCGACCCTGCGAGCGGCTCTTCCATTCACGAAATATTCGTTTGATCTGAACCCGGGCCGGCAGAACCCTCTTCCCTGCCCCTCGCTTGTGGATCACCGGGGGCATCATTAACATGACACCAGCATGACGGCGACTGCCGAAGATCGAACGGGCGACTGGAACCGGCGGCGCTGGATGGCCGCCGCCGCGGGCGTGACGGGACTGGCCGGCGTCGAGGACGTGGCCCTGGCCTTCTCTCCGGCGGCCTACGGCGTGAGGCGAAGCGGCCGGCCCCGGTCCGAGGGGCCCCGGAGCCGGATGAAGATCGGCTCCTTCGAGACCACCCTGGTGGCGTCGCCCGACCCCGCGCTGCTGAATTCCTGGAACGTCCACGACACCCACTTCCAGCGGGCGATCCTGGAATTGGAGACCACCGACGGCTACACGGGAGTGGCCGAGATCGGGGGCGCGGCATTTCAGGCCCTCCAGGCCGCCCGCGACACCGTACTGGGCCGGGATCCTTTCGAGATCGAATATTTCCGCCGCAGCCTCTCCCATCGTTCCGAATTCGCCCCGAGGCACAACGCGGAAACCCTGGCCGCGGTGGAAATCGCCTGCCTGGACCTGATCGGAAAGGTGATCGACCGGCCGGTCGTCGATCTGATCGGCGGCCCCTTCCGCAAGGAGGCTCCCTTTTCGGCCTACAACTTTTTCGTCCTCCCGGAGGAGGGCGGACCGGACATCACGACTCCCGAAGCCATGGCGCAGGAGTTCCTGGACTTTCACCGGGACCACGGGTTCACGACCTGCAAGTTCAAGGGGGGCGTTCTGAAGCCCGAGCTGGAGGTCGAAGCCTTGACCCGCATCCGTGAGGCCATGCCCCAGGCCAAGCTTCGCATCGACCCGAACGCGTCGTGGAGCGTGGACACCTCGGTCCGGGTCGCCCGCCGGCTGGAGCCGCTGGGGATGGAATACCTGGAGGATCCCACGCCGGGTCAGGAGGGCATGGCCCAGGTGCGCCGGCAGACGTCCATTCCCCTGGCCACCAACATGTGCGTCACCCGCATGGAGCACATCCGGCCCGGTTACGACCGGGGGGCCATCGACATCGTGTTGCTGGATCCGCATTACATGGGCGGGCTCAACAACGTCCGGCACTGGGCATCGACGTGCGAGGCGCTGGGGTGGGGCTGCTCCGGCCACAGCAACAACTACCTGGGCATCTCCATGGCCACCCAGGTCCACATGGTCTGCGCCATCTCCCACATCACCTACGACGTGGATTCGCACTACCCGTGGACCACCCAGGACATCATCCGGGGCGGCATGCTCCGCTTCCGGGACGGCAAGATGGCGCTCCCCCCCGGTCCCGGCCTCGGTGTCGAGATCGACCCGGACAAGAAGGCCATGCTGGCCGAGAACGTGGCCCGCACCCGGCCCCGGCACGATCTGCTCCATCAATGGGACCCCGGCTACCCCAAGGACCGTCATGGCGTCCGCTGGTAGACCGGGCGTCGGAAACTCGGTTGAATCCACATGAATCGCTTCCTGATCCCGATTCTCGGTCTGCTTCTGTCGAGCACCGGCTGCGGACCGGACCCCGCCTCGACACCGCCCTCTCCGGAGGAAATGCTGGAAACCTTTCGCATCAGCGACGAGTTCCGGGTGGAGATCTTCGCCGCCGAGCCGGACGTGACCGATCCCGTGGACATGGCCTTCGACGAGCAGGGACGGGCGTGGGTCGCCGAAATGAGGGACTATCCCTACCAACCCCCTGAGGGAGGACCGTTCCTGAGCCGGGTCCGAGTCCTGGAAGACCGGGACGGGGACGGCCGCGCGGACCACTCCACCGTCTTCGCCGAAGGGCTGCCCAACGTGAAGAGCGTCCTTCCGTGGAAGGACGGTCTGCTGGTGAGTTCGGCACCGCACATCCTCTATCTCCGGGACACGGACGGAGACTTGAGGGCGGATGAGACGACTCCGCTCTTCAGCGGGTTCACGATCCTGGTGGACCCGGAGGGACAGCTCAGCAACCTGCGCTTCGGGATCGACAACTGGATCTACGCTGCCAACGACAGCCAGGCGGGAATGATCACCTTCTCCCGCCGGCCCGGCGCCGAACCGGTCTCGGTCCTGAACGCCGACTTCAGGTTTCGTCTGGACCGGAATCTGTTCGAGGCGGCCTCGGGAGCCACCCGATTCGGACTCAGCTTCGACGAGTGGGGCCATCGCTTCTTCTCCCAGTCCGGGAGACACCTTCACCACGTTGTGGCGGCCCGGCGCTATCTCCAACGCAACCTCTTTCTGACAGCTCCTCCCGTCACTCGGTTCATCTCCGAGAACAATCGGCGCATCTTCCAGCTCACCCCCGCGGAGGCCTGGCGCGAGGCGCGCACCCGGATGCGCCGGCGGCGCGCGCGGGAACTGGGGAGAGAACGGCAAACGGCTTCCACCGGATTCTTCAGTGGAGCGACGGGAGCCACCATCTACACCGGAGACACGTTTCCCCCGCGCTTCGCGGGCAACGCGTTTGCCGGAGACGTGGCCGCCAACATCGTTCACCGCGACGTTGTCACCCCCAGCGGGGTCAGCTTCGTCGGCAAGCGGCCCGAAGAGGAACGGGACCGGGAGTTCATGGCTTCCACTTCTCGTTGGTTCCGCCCGGCCAGTTTCACCGTGGGTCCGGACGGCAACCTCTACGTGGTCGACATCTGCCGCCAGTATGTGGAGACTCCGGCCTCCATCCCCGAGCCCATCAAGGAGGGCCTCGACTTCTACGTCGGAATCGATCACGGACGCATCTACCGGATCGTGCCTCGGAATTCCGCCGACCGGCCTTACGTCCGCCCGGAACTCCACAAAGCCGCCTCACCGGAGTTGGTCGCGCATCTCGCCTCGCCGAACCAGTGGTGGCGCCTCACCGCCCAACGTCTGCTTCTCCAGCGGCAGGACCGGTCCGCTCTTCCCGCGTTGAAAAAGATGGCGGGTGACCGGAAGAATCCGCGGGCCCGGCTCCACGCCCTCTACGCTCTGGAAGGCCTGTCCGCCCTGGAGGAATCCCTCGTCGGCGAGGCCCTGGGAGACGGCCATCCGGGCGTCCGGGAGCAGGCCGTCATTCTTGCCGAGAGGTTCCCCGGCCTTCTGACCAGGCTGGTGAAGATGACGGGAGATCCGTCCCCCCGGGTCGCCTTCCAACTCTCCCTGAGCCTGGGTGAATTTGCCGGTCCCCGCCTGCACGGCGCCTTCCGGGACCTGGTCGCCCGCCACGGAGAGGACCCGTGGCAGCGCGCCGCCGTCCTCAGTTCCGACGCCGGCTCCTCGCTCCCGCTTCTGGAATCGATGGTGGCCGAACGCGGCTATTTCAAGCATCCGACTCCGAACAAGACCGGCTTCCTGGAGGACCTGGCCGCCGTCGTGGGCGCCCGCAACCGGGGGCAGGAAGTGCAACGCCTGGTTCGGCTGCTGGCCCGGGCCGGGCCGTTGCGGAAAACACCCTGGCAGACGGCGGGGTTGTCGGGACTGGCTCGCGGCCTGGAGCTGGGGCAAGTGCTTCACCTGAAGCCGGCAGGCGCGGCCGGGTCACTGAGAAGCCTGTTGGCGAGCGGTTCACAGGAGGTGAGCGACGCCGCGGCCAGGGTCGGCAAGCACTTCCGGGTTCCCTCCCTGGTGGCGGCCGCCAGGAAGGACGTCCTGAACGAATCGCTTTCGGCAGCCCGGAGAATCAGCTCCGTCCGGATGCTGGCCGCCGCCTCCTACCGGGAGGTTGAGCCGGTCTTGGCGCGCCTCCTGACCGGCTCGGATCCGGAGTTGTCGCAGGCCACCCTGGAAACCCTCTCCTATTTCGAAGATCCGGGCGTCAGCCGCCTGGTCCTCGACGGGTGGAGCAGGTTCTCTCCGGAGGTCCGGACAGAAGCGCTGGCGATCCTCCTGGACCACCCCGCGCGGGTGCAGGATCTCTTGAACGCAGTCGAGGCCGGCGCCATAGAACGGGCCGCGCTGGACCATCAGCAGAGGCAGTTCCTGAGGAACCATCCTGGAGAACAGATCCGCCGGCGAGCCCAGGAGATCCTTCAAGCGGACGCCACGGACCGGGATGCCCTGGTCGAGGAGTATCTGCCGATCCTGGGGCTGGAAGCCGATCCCCTCAATGGAAGGGAGGTCTTTCGGAGGGAATGCGCCCGCTGCCATGAGCCCGATCAGGGCGTCGGCGTGGGACCGGGGCTGAGGACGGCGGTCCAGGGCCATACGCGCGAACAACTCCTTTTCGACATCCTGAATCCCAGCGGGCTCATCCTGTCCAGCTATCAGAACTACATCGTCACCACCCGTGACGGCAGGGTCTATGGAGGAATCATCTCCGCCGAGACTCCCGGCACCCTCACCCTGCGGAGCGGGCCGAATCAGGAGGAAATCCTTCTCCGGGGCCGAATCGCCGAAATCCGCGCTTCGGAGGTGTCGGTCATGCCCGAAGGTTTCGAGGAGAACCTGACCCGCCAGGAACTGGCCGACGTCATCTCGTTCATGCAGGCGGGATACCTGATCCCCGAGGAACTGGCCGCGCCGAGAGACAATTGAACGCCATGCCGGTGGTTGGAAACCGCCGCTTCCATGTCACAGGTCTCCGCCACACTCGAATCCTCCCGGACCCACAAATGGTTTAACGGACTCTTCATTCCTCCTTTAAAATGCCGCTGTAAACTTCCATCGGCACTGGATCAGCCGAGATGGAAGCAACGTCATGAAGAACGGCAAGAAAATCATCGTCATCGAGGATGAACCCGATATCCAGGAGGTCATCGTTCACAACCTCCTGAGAGACGGGTACCAGGTGGACGCGACTCCGAATGGGGAACGGGGCCTGGAACTGGTCCGCAGTCTGGAGCCCGATCTGGTTCTGTTGGACCTGATGCTCCCCGGCCTGGACGGCGTCGAGATCTGCCGCCGCATGAAGACCGACCCTCGTACACGAACGGTTTCCATCATCATGGTCACGGCCCGGGGGGAAGAGAGCGACGTCGTCCTGGGATTGGGCCTGGGCGCCGACGACTACGTATGCAAGCCCTTCAGCCCCAGGGAGCTCATGGAGCGGGTCAAGGCGGTGCTCCGCAGGGGACCACTCCAGGACCAGCAGAGCCGGGAACGAATCGTCGTGGGAGACGCCGTCATCGATTCCGGACGCCACGAGGTGCGAGTCGCCGACAAGCGGATCGATCTGACCGCTTCCGAGTTTCGCCTCTTGCACTGCCTGGCATCTCAGCCTGGCCGTGTCTTCACCCGGGACCAACTCTTGAACCGGGTGGTGGGAGAAGATACCTTCATTGACGATCGCAACATCGACGTCCATGTCGGTGCAGTCCGCCGGAAGCTGGGGGCTCACAGGTATCTGGTCGAGACCGTCCGGGGCGTAGGCTACCGCTTCCATGACGAATACATGCAGTAGATGCTCCGTTCCCGCCTGCTGTGGAAACTCTATCTGGGCTATTTCGTCCTGATCGTGTTGACCGCATCCATCCTGGGCGCACTTGTCTTCCGGCGAATCAGGGAAGACTCGCTGGAGGAAATTCAGACCTCGCTCAGGTCTCACGCCCTCTTCTTCAGGGAATTCGCCGGGCGGCGTCCCGCCGATGAATCGGCGTCGGAACTGCAGGACCGCCTCCGCCTCCTCGGCCGTGAGATGGGAGCCCGCCTCACCGTCATCGCCACCGACGGCCGCGTCCTGGCCGATTCAGACCGGGACCCGGCTGAAATGGACAACCAGTTGAACCGGCCGGAGATTCTGAGGGCTCGGTCCCACGGTCTGGATACCCGTCCCAGATTGAGCGAAATTCGCGGCGTCCCCGGGATCTCTCTGGCATTGCCCGTACGCGACAACCTCGGCAACCTGGGCTACATCCGGGTTTCCATGCCGCTTTCGGCGATCGACGAGAGGCTGGGGCGTTCGGGAAAGGCGGTCTTCGCGGGCACCGTGAGCGTGGCGGTGGTGGCGCTGATTCTGGGGTTGCTGGTGGCTCGACGCCTGCTCAGGCCCCTGGTCTCCATGACTCGCATCGCCGAGTCCATGGCCGGAGGCGACTACGGCCAGCGCCTGTCCATTGCGCGGTCGGACGAGATCGGAGAGTTGGGCGACGCACTCAACCGGATGGCGCGCAGCAGCCAACGACGCATGGAGACGTTTCAATCCGATCACCGGCAACTCCTGGCCATTCTCGGCGGCATGGCGGAGGGAGTGGTGGCCGTCGACGAGAACGAACGCGTCCTGCATATGAACGAAGCCGCCGGCCGGATCCTGGGAGCCGATGCCTCGACCAGTCTCGGCAAGCCGGTGTGGGAAACGACGAGGATCCCGCAAATCTCGGAGACCATTTCCAGCACCCTCCGGAAAGGGACGGGTGTGAACACCAGCCTGGAAATCAGGTCGTCTCCCCGAGACCGGTCCATCGAGTTGAAAGCCACGCCTCTCCGAAACGGGGAACAGGCTCCGGTGGGAGCCGTGGTGGTGATGCACGATGTCTCGGAACGGCTGCGGGTCGAGACCATGAGGCAGGATTTCGTGGCCAACGTCTCCCACGAACTCAAGACGCCCGTCGCCGCCATCCAGGCCCTCGTGGAAACGATCCTGGACGACCCCGAGATGACCGGCCAGACCCGGGAGCGGTTTCTTCGGAAGACCCGGAACCAGTCCCTCCGTCTCTCCTCCATCGTGTCCGACCTGCTGACCCTGTCCCGAATGGAATCGGAAGAAGGAGTCACCCGCGAAACCGTCGACCTCCGGGACACCGTGGCCGTTCCGGCGGAGGAAGCCATCCCGACCGCGGAAGTCAAGAGAATCCGGCTCCGTATTCGGGTCCCGGACCGTCCCCTGTGGACCACCGGAGACATGGAGGGACTCTGTCTGGTCACGTCGAACCTGGTGGGAAACGCCCTCAAGTACACGCCCAGGGAGGGCGAGGTGACGGTCAGCCTGAGCCAGGAGGGAGACCAGGCCCTGTTGGAGGTCCAGGACAGCGGAATCGGCATCGAGGCCCGGCACCTGGACCGCATCTTCGAACGCTTCTACCGGGTCGATACGGCCCGCTCCCGGGAACTGGGCGGCACCGGATTGGGCCTCTCCATCGTCAAGAGAGTGGTGCTGGCCCACAACGGCAGCGTCTCGGTGGAGAGCATTCCCGGCCGGGGAAGCACCTTTCGAGTCCTGCTTCCGGTTCCCGGGAATTCCTGGACTCCTAGCCGCTCTTCGGCCGCCTGAGGGGGTCGACGGCGACCATTCCTGCGCTGCGAAATCCGAAGACCTTGGCGTTGAAGAGGCGAAAGTGCAGGCGCACGGTCTTCCCGGCCAGATCCTCGATTCCCCCGCCGTCGTTCCAGACCAGCGGAACCCAGATACGGTTCCCCGAAATGGGTTGGGCCCGGTAGACCTTCCGGTCCGGATCCCCTTCCACCGTCAACTCGACGGCGACCGATCCGGAATCACCGTGCGTGCGAAGGTTGACTTCCACCGGCTTGCCCTGAAAGCGGAACCGCTGGGTCGTGAACTGGCCCTCCTGCCCGGCCTCGATACCGGCCAGGCGGCCATCCTCCCAGGCGGCCCAGCCGATTCCCCGAGGCCACTTCCGATCTTTCTGGAACCGGACTTTCCACCACTCGTTGTGGGACCAACTGCTGCCGACGATGGGAACCGCGATCCGCCCGTCAGGCAGTTGCACCAGGGAGGAGACGGCGTACATGGAGCCGCCCGCCCAGCTGCCCGGCTTGCCCAATTCCACGATGGATTCTCGGCTCATCCAATTCCAGACGATGCCGTCGAGGCTTGTGGCCATCCGCAGGTCGACCAGACTCGTGTCCCGGTGGTAGACGGAGGCCATCATGAGGTGGGTGTTCTCCGTCCCCGGGTAGTGGAGGTAGGTGTTGTTGTAGAAGTCGTCGGAGGGTGACTCTTCGGGTCCGGGGGTCAGGACCAGGTTGGGATGGGGCCAGCGGCGGAAGTCCGAGGTCTCGGCCCGGGCGATGCTGCGGCGGCGAGGGTAGTTCTGCCGCATCAGCATCACGTACTTTTCCAACTTGCCGTCAAAGTAGAT
>JAJDTT010000045.1 GCA_022827025.1 Acidobacteriota bacterium | reverse complement strand
CCTCGCCAGCCGGATCCCCGGCGGCCTGGACATCCTCCTGGGCCTGCTCACCGAGCCGGACCTCCCCGACGATGACGTCGAGGAGGAGGAAGACGAGGGCCAGGACCAGGAACGCGAACCGGAGGACGGCGCAGTCTAGCTCCGGACCAATCCCAACCCGGCGCCCGTCCCCATCGACCGCGCCGGTAGCCCATTCGCCGTAATCCCCTCCACGCCATGAGCGACGCGAAGCAACAGAACGGAAAGCGCAAGCCAACGGACGACGGCACGGACCTGCGGTTCGCGGGCGTGGAGTTCAACCCCGCCCCCGACGCCCAGGACCGCCTGCGCCGCCTGTTCACCATCCTGGCCGGCCATTTCGCCGAACGGGACGCGGACGAGAAACAGAAGGACCGCGCGATCGACGAGTACGACCTGGGCGCGAAGTGACGTGTCCCGGTTGATTTATCCCCGCCAGGGAGAGGACAATATGCGAGAGATGGAGGAGAGAAACGTGAGCGCGATGGCCCATGACGGCGAGCTGGCTCGCTCGTATCAAGCCGTGTTTGACGACGTGTCCACGGTCATCGACGCGGCCCGGGAGTCGGCGGCCCGCTCGGTGACCGCCGCCATGACCGCCGCCTACTGGCTGACCGGACGCCGCATCGTCGAGTTCGAGCAGTTGGGGTCGGAACGGGCCGATTACGGGGCCGCGCTGATTGAAAGGTTGGCGGAGGACCTGACCGGGCGATTTGGCCGGGGCTTCTCCCGCCAGAACCTTCAGAACAGGCGCCTGTTCTATCCCTCACATCAACCCAACCGGATTCTCCAGTCATTGTCTGGAATATTGGCTCCATCTGACGGGCACGAGATTTTCCAGTCGCCGTCTGGCGAAACTGTAGGTCATCCGCTGGTCTTGAGTTTCCCTGCGGCCGCGACACCCACGGTGGTGTTGGTCCGGCGGCTCTTGGGAGACGCGCCGACGCCATGGACCTACGCTTGGTCGAAATCCCGTCTGGAGATCCCCAGGTCTCTTCGTATCTGGTGCAAAGTTCCCGTGGCCAGGTCACGATTCCCGTGCCTGGGTATGATGGCGCGTCGGCCGTTGTCCGGATTGATCCACATTTCGTGGGATCCATCGGCTTGGCGCCTGAATCTGCAACCGAGACTTTCCAGTTTTCTGCACAGTTCCCGATAGGTCATACGGCTACGGTCAAGGTGCCCTCAGGGCTGCGCAAGGGAGATAACTCCGGGGGCAGGGCCTGCCCCTCTTCCCGGCAAACTTGGATTATTGCCTGGGCAACTGCCAACAGGCTTTCGAGAGTCTCCTCCGGGGTATCTCCCCAAGCCACGCAGCCCTGCAGGGCAGGCGCCTCAGCCCGGTACATCCAGCCGTGGTCCTCCGCAGGTTCGTGAAGGATGTAGTCCATCTGGTAAATTTTCATTCGCCCTCCAGTCTCGGAATTCCTGCCCTGGAATTCTATACATTTTGCCCGGCTGAACGGCTCGGGTCAAAGACCATACTTGTGGCAGGTGTCTTATCGCTGCGAGCGTCGGGAAGGATTTTGACCCTGGGCCAACTCAAGGGTATCATGAACACACGAGGTTGGCCCGGCGGCGCTGCGAACGCCCCGGGCCGTGGCCCCACCTGCCGGAACAGGTGACGCGGTGGCATTGTACTACTTGCAGACCCGCTTTCGGCAGGAGGCGGGTCTGTCTCATTTCCAGCAGCAACGAACCAACGGGAGGTCATTATGCCGGGAACCAAAGTGCAAAAGCGAAAGTCCGAAGGCAACCGCGCCGCCATTTATGCCCGGGTCTCCGACAAGAGCCAGGACGGCGAGGACAAGACCTCCATCGCCGAGCAGACCAGCGACATGGAAGCCTATTGCGAACGAAGGGGGCTTACCATCGTCGCCCGTTACCAGGAGGTGGGACAGGGCTGGTCCAAGAAGCGCAGCCAGTTCCAGAAGATGCTTAACGATGCCAAGCAGGGCCGCTTCGACATCATCGTCTGCTGGAAGTCCGACCGTCTCAGCCGGGGGATGTACCCCGCCGCCGCCCTGATGGAAGTCATTGAAGCCAGCCACGTCACCCTGGAAGCGGTGATGGACTCCATCGACATGAAGACCTTCGGACTGATGGCTGCCATCGGCAAGCTGGAACTGGACAGCTTCCGGGAGCGGTCCTCCATGGGCAAGCGGGGCGCCGCCAAGGCGGGCCGCATTCCGGTCAGCAACGTCCCCTACGGCTACCGCGTGAACGACAACGGCAGACCGGAGATCGTGGAGGAGGAGGCCGAGGTGGTGCGCCGCATCTACCGCTGGTGCGTCCAAGAGGGCCTGGGCGCCACGGTCATTCGCAACCGGCTTACCGCCGAGGACGTTCCCCCGGGCCGGGACGGCAAGCGCTGGTGGGACGGACAGATTCACCGCATCCTCACCAACGAGGCCTACAAGGGCACCTGGTGGTACGGACGCGCCCGCTACGTTTCCACCGAGGACGGCATCAGGGTCTACGACCAGGACCCCGAGAACTGGATCGGCGTACCCTTCCCTCCCATCATCGACGAGGAGACCTGGGACCGCTGCCAGGAGATGCGCACCAGGCGAAAGACCTATTCCGGGCGCAACACCAAGATATTCTACCTGTTGCAGCACCTGGTGCGGTGCACCGAGTGCGGGATGCTCATGGGCTGCATGGCCACCCGGAAGCGGACGGTGAAGCACGGGGACAAGGTGTACAAGTACGACCTAGAAATACCCCGCCGCTATTACAAGTGCTACGGTGTGCAACATTTCAAGACCGGCTGCCGGGAGCACACCATGATCCGGGCGGAGCGGCTGGAGGGGTTGGTATGGGAGGAGGTCAAGAAGGTGTTGGCCAATCCCGCCCTAATTGTGGCCGGCATTGAGTCCCTGGGGGAGAAGGGCGAGGACGGGTTGAGCGAAGAGGTCGCCAGGGCGGAGAAAGAACTGGAGAAGGTTCAGATGGAGGAAGACCGGGCCATCCGGCTCTTCGTGTCGGGGAAGATTACCGAGGCCCAGTTGGACCACCAGCGGAAGTTCATCACCGAGCGGCTGGAGAGCTTGCGAGGAAAGTTGGACGATTGCAAGGCCAGGGAGTCAGCCCAAGCGGGTCAGGTGGAGTTGGCGGAGCGGGTGTTGGAGTGGGGGGAGTTGATGGGCGAAGGATTGGACGACTTGCCCCAGGAGAAGCGTCGGGAGGTGCTGCGGCTGCTGCTGGACGAGGTGACCATCAACCGGGAGAACAACGTCACATTCACG
>JAJDTT010000125.1 GCA_022827025.1 Acidobacteriota bacterium | reverse complement strand
CTTGTGCAGATCGGCGCAGCCCGATCCACCATCGGCGAGACGAGAACGGGTGCGTCGTTCCGGGATGGCAGATGGAATTGACGCCGGGCCATCCCGCCAATCAAGAGGACCAACCATATGAAACCGCGTAGAATCCGCCGCGACGGCCGGCCCTGGGGTCGAAAGGGCAGCGTCTTGAAGACGCTGCAGATCCGCAACCTCAAGGTGGATCTGTCCGCCGTCGAGATCGCCAGCCGCCTGCTGGAACAACAGGAGCCCCCCGACCCGGGGCGGAGAGTCGTCAGCAACCCGAGGGATTAAGTCCGTTGGGTTCCTGAGGAGCTCCCCCAAAGGAGTGGGGGTTTTCCTACCCCCACTCCCACGGGGGGACTGAAAGTCCCCCCTCCTTTTCGTGCAACTCCGGCACCAACGGAGCCCTGTGAATGCATCCGCGGCGAAGAGGGGGACAGGAATGTCCCCCCTCCGGGGGACCCATGTTTTCGAAGGAGTGGGGGTTTTCCTACCCCCACTCTCACGGGGGGACTGAAAGTCCCCCCTCCAATGGTTTTCCGTCACGATCCCTTGCCGTACCGGATGCGGGCCATGGGGCCGCGGGAGGCGAGTTGCCCCCGGACATACCGGCCCGGCATATGCGGAGAGGTCCAGCGTCCGGCCTGCTGGAGCTCCACCAGGGAGGCTCCCCGAAGGGCCAGCGACTGAGCCGATCCGATCCGGAGCGAGTGCCCGGAGATTCGGACGCCGTCGATGCCGGCCTGCTTCGCCCTCTTCTGGATGACGTTCCGGATGCTCCGGGAACTGAGGGCGCCCTCCTCCACGATGCCCCCGACCCGGATGGGTCGAAACAAGGGTCCGGAATTGAAGCCGGCGGCGGTGATCCAGACACGGATCCGCCGCATGGTGAGCGCACCGAGAAACAGGATCGTCCCTTCCCCCTCCTGGTCGGTCTTGGAACTGTGAATCGTGAGCAAGCCGGAGCCACCGTCGGCCTCCTGGATGTCGGCGCACTGAAGCGCGGCGACTTCCGAGACCCGGAGCATGCCGTCCGACATGATGGAGATCAGGGCGGCGTCGCGAAACGCGGCAAGAGAGCCCGTCCCGACGGCCGTTATGAGGGCGGCAATGACGTCCGCCATCTCCCAACTGATCCCTTCGACCTGACCCCGTCCCCTCTGACGCCCCTCGCGCCGGAACCCGGCCAGGACCCGGTCGGTGGCCGGCCCCACCGGCGAAGGTTTGCCTGTGGCCCTGGCCTGAAAGCGGACGGCGGCGACCACCATGCTGGCCGAGGAGGGGGAGCGGCCCCGATGAAACAGAGAGGCGAGGTAGCTGGCCAGCCAGCCGTCCGTGAGGCTGGCATCGTGTTTGTCCAGGTAGTGCTGCAAACGCTGCAGGGCGCCTCGATAGGCGCGGCGCGTGTTCTTCGACAGGGACGCGGCGGCAAGGTCGGCGACTCTCCTGGGAGCGTCGGCCAAGGAAGATTCCGCAGCCCGGACGGCGACTGAATCTGTTTTGACCCCGGAATGGCGGCCGGCCGGACAGGCGTTGGCGGGTCTTGGGTTGGGCAAATCGCCTCCGTTTCTTTCCACTCGGGAACATCCGTTCAGCCCAGTTATCAGTATTAGTTTATCTAATTTAATTCCCGGGAGAGTGAGACCGAAAAACCGCGTTATCAGGGAACGGACACTTGCGTTGACGTCCCGCCAGGCGGGAACGAAACAGCCGGAAATTGGAGTCTTGACTCTTCGGGTGCAGGAGGGCCGCGAACGCTTTGGAGTCGCCGGCCCGGCGTTCGACGGCCGTGTCCGCCACCTCGAGGGAGGAATCAAGGAGGGCAGGAAGAATGGACTCGTGGAACCGGGTGAGGAATCTGAAAAGAGGATAGTAAATTTTCTGATTAGAGCTGCCAATAAAGTCTTAAGTAAAATGGGATTATCTCCTCACGATCGAGAATCTCACCATCGGCCGCCGGATCGCGTCCGCCTTCGGCGGAATTGCGATCCGCCCGAGCGTGAGCCGGAATCGAATGGTTTGGGATGTCTGGTCCACGTTCTTCCTGACTCCCAGTTCAACTTTTCTGCGTGACCAAACGCCTCCAGTGCCGGTCTCCGGAATGCGTAAAAGAGGATAGTATCTTTACATATACACGGTGAGCATAGGGTGATATTTTAAGCCGCTATCGTGATTTGTTGGTGGATTTTGGGTGTTTCCCTCTGCCCATCGGCCATCCTTTCCGCGAACGGCGCTTGATCCGCCTCCAGCGGGGGCGGGGAGCAGCGCGCGGGTTCGTTGACCGGCTGCCGTCCCGAACCTATCCTTCCCAGGAGCCTGCGCGGCAGAAATTAATTGGAGGGGGGACTTTTAGTCCCCCCGTAAGATTGGGGGTTCTGCTGCGAAAGCGTAGAATCGGCCCCTATTCGTGCGATTTCTCGGCGAATGGAATAACTATGCACCTCAAGATCGTGAAAATCCGGCCTCGATTCTCCACTTTCTCGCTACGATCATTTCTACCGCGCAGACTCCAAGGGGAGGAGATATGAAAAGAGTTCTTCTGGCTTGCCTGCTGGTCTCGCTGCACGTGCTGGGGGGAGGGTCCTTCGTCGACATCGGGTCCGACCGTCAGCTCTTTCTGGACCAGGATCTCGTCGACGAGATGCGCGGCGCCGAATTCGAGCTGCACCGGCCCGTTCTGCGCGAGGAGGTCCTGCGATACGAGAAACCCTGGGAGGGGGACACCTCGTGGCATCCCATCGTGATCCGGGACGGCGACCGCTTCCGGATGTGGTACCGGGTCTCCCAAGGCAACCATGACGGCGTGGCCCAGACGGCCTACGCCGAGAGCAAGGACGGGATTCGTTGGGAGCGCCCGTCGCTGGGGCTGGTGGAGTCGCAGGGCTCCACCGCCAACAACCTGATCTGGCCCACCCCCGGCAACCAGGGGATCAACATGTGCGTCTTCAAGGACCCGAACCCCGGCGTGCCGGAGGGAGAGAGGTACAAGGCCATCGTCCAGACCCGGGACATCCACGGGCTGGTCTCGGCGGACGGGCTGCGATGGAAGCCGATCCGGCCCGATCCCCTGATCCGTCGGCTCCCGGACCAGAACAACGACGGCCCCCACGCCGCCTTCTGGGATCCCTGGCAGTCCCGGTACGTCATCTACAAGCGCGGCTGGTGGGGAGCCACCCCGGAGCAGCAGATGGATGCCTCGGGAACCAGCGGAGAGGCCAATCGGACGGTACGGCGGTTCACCTCGTGGGACTTCCGCAATTGGGACGGCCCCGAGTGGGTGGAGATCCCCTTCGGGACGCAGCCCCGGGAGCAGTTCTACACCAGCGCCGCCATTCCCTATCCTTGGGCCCGGAACGTCTACCTCATGTTCCCCATGCGCTTCATCCTGGACCGGGAAGGCGAGGGCTGGCCCTTCCCCGGGCTCTCGGACATCGCCCTGCTCAGCAGCCGCGACGGGCTGCGCTGGCAGCGGACGTTCCGGGAGGCGTGGATTCGGCCGGGACTGGACAAGAACAACTGGCACGAGCGCGCCATGTCCTTCGGCTCGGGCCTGGTCCGGACCGCTCCGGGAGAGCTGTCCATGTACATGACCCACAACTACCGGACGCCCGACGCCCACATCCGGCGGGTGACGCTCCGGCAGGACGGGTTCATCTCGGTGCACGCCCCCGACCTGGGCGGCGAGTTCACGACCCGGCCGCTGAAATTCAAGGGAAGCCGCCTGCGGATCAACTACTCCACGTCGGTCACGGGTTCGATACGGGTGGAGGTGCTCAACCACTTCTCCCGTCCGGTGCTCGGTTTCAACCTGAAGGACAGCGACGAGATCTACGGGGATGAGCTGGACCGGGTGGTGAGTTGGGGTGAGAACGAAGACCTGAGCGGGCAGGAAGGGGAGATGGTCCGCCTCCGCTTCGTGCTGAGGGACGCGAATTTGTACTCATTCCAGTTCGGCGCGCCATAAGGAGCGGCGATTTCTAATCGCCGACTCCGGAGAGGCGGTTTCCAGCCGCCGACTCAGGGGGGTAAGGGGGTACGGCAGTCCCCTCCGCAGGGCGTCTTCCAAGAGGGCGATTAGGAGCGTCTTCCAAGAGGGCGATTAGGAAATCGCCCCTCCTCGAGGTTGGAAATCGCTCCTAGCCGGACGCGGTTTGGCGAACGAAGACTTCCCGCAATCCCTTCAGCAGCCCTTCTACGTGCCCCATGCGTTCCCGGAGTTCGCCGATATGGGAGTCGACCTGCCTCATGTGGCTGCGCATGTCCCGCATCTCCTGCCGCATTTCGCGCATTTCCTGCCGAACCCCACGCCAACTGGCCAATATCAATCCGGCCAAGCTGATCCCCACCGCCACCACGGCTACCAGCACCTTGATCAATTCAACATTCATCATTTGGTCCCCGCTGAAGTCCCGAGGGCGTCGTCTCCGGATCCCGGCGAACAGGAACGGCCAAAGTCGTGCGATGAATTCGATCTGTACGCATCATTCTTCTGTTGGCCGCCTGCGATTGCCAACGTTCAGTACATACAACGACGGTCGCGAAAAATATGCGATCGATTTTTGAGAAATGCGTCCGTCGAACTTTGGTTCGGCGATTGCTAATCGCCGAACTCCGGAGTGAACATCTTAAGGAGCGGGGGTTTTCCTACCCCCACTCCCCACGGGGGGACTAAAAGTCCCCCCTCCTTTTCTCGAAGAGGACGAACTCTCCGCCGCTCAATCGGGCTTTCGCGGGATTCAGGCGTATATATTCCCAACACGTCCAGAAGTGCCGCGGATTTCTGATCAGGCGGTCCAAATAGTCCTCCTGCCATAGAGTGCCCGATTTTCCGGTTCTCCTGTTGATCTGCAAAGCCGTGAACCCCTTCCACGACTTCACGATTTTCGGAATTCGGTGGGAGCCGAGAGGACGAAACAGCACATGGACGTGTTTGGGCATCACGACGTACGAAAACAGTTCGTAGCGTTCGCCGTCGAAGTAACGCAACGCGTCCGCCATGATTTTCGCCAGGGCCGGGTTCTTCAGAATGCAGGATCCGCTCCCCTGGTCCAACCAGTCTTCGATTCGTCGTGAGAAACGTTTGCGGTAGCGTGTCGCCATTTTCACATTCCAGGGCCGAGGATGGCGTTTCAGCCAGGATTCCCGCTCTTGCCTCCATTGGTTCAGCTTGACCTTGGGCAGCGCGTCTTCCAGGCGCCATGTCACGAAGACGAAGACGTTACCTTGCTGCCAGTGGGGAAGCCGGTTTCTCGTGACATCGATTTGTCCGTAGTGGTCGAGATAGGGGTGGGAGGCTTGCAACGCCTGCTTGTTGACATCGCGGGACACATCATTGTCAACGTTCTTCCTGGAGTTTCGACGAGATGGGAGCTCGCCCGGCCAAGGAGAGGGGGTTTTCCTACCCCCTCTCCCACGGGGGGACTAAAAGTCCCCCCTCCATAGGGGTGGGAGGCTTGCAACGCCTGCTTGTCGACATCGGCGGACACATAGTTGTCAACGTTCTCCGTGGAGTTTCGACGAGATGGGAGCTCGTTCGGCTAAGGAGAGGGGGGTTTCCTATCCCCTCTGTCACGGGGGGACTGAAAGTCCCCCCTCCACAGGCACGACCGGGAGCGTCGTGAAGATGGCGTTGTTGAAATCCATCTCGAGGGCTATCCCGGCGAACCTTCCGCCGTCGGGGGCGGTGCACCTTACTGATCCCACGAAATCGGACGTATTCGTTTCGGGGAAGATCTCATTGATGAACCGGGCGGTCTGCCCGTCAGCCGCCAACCGGATATCTGCGTCTTCCAGCACGGAGCCCCCGCGCATCAGGTAACAGGACAGCGTCATCTCTTCCGTGTTCAGGTTGCGGAGCGCCACGCCGGTATTGATGCCTCCCGCTCGGCGGCGAGCCGGGAAGAGGGCGTCAGCGACGGGTTCGCTGGCTCCGACGCCCGCCACTCCCGCACCCGGGAGAGAAAAGCGAAGGACTCCGCCGATCGGCCCATCCGATATCACCCGCACCGATCCCACGACGGTATCCCCCCGGCCGTGGGTCGAAATCGTCAGCTCTCCGAGCGGCGGCAGTGCCTCACGCACGCGAAGACCTCCGTCCCGACGCACATCAAGGCTGTTGCCGGTTTCCACCACCGAATCCGCCGCTATCTCATTGCCGTCCTGATCGAAAAAGTAGAGTGTGGGACCGATTGGCGTGGTCGCAACGCTCAACAACACCACATCGGAGCTGATGGAAGAACCATTGGCGAAATGGGCAAACTCCAGGGTGGTCTCCCCGTTTCCGGCTCCCGCCGGGTCCACAGGCACCACGGGCAGGGTGGTGAAGATGCCGTTGTCGGGATCCATCTCCAAGGCTATCCCGGCGACCCTTCCCCCATCAGGCGCGATGCACCTCACCGATCCCACAAAATCGGACGTATTCGTGCCGGGGAAGATCTCATTGATGAACCGCGCGGTCTGCCCGCCGGCCGCCAACCGGATTTCCGCGTCTTCCAGCACGGAGCCCCTCCGCATCAAGGTGCAGGACACCGTCATCTCTTCCGCTTCCAGGTTGCGGAGCGCCACGCCAGTATTGATGCCTCCCGCTCGGCGGCGAGCCGGGAAGAGGGCGTCATTGAGGGGTTCACTCGCCGCGACTCCGGCCACTCCTATGCCAGGTGCGTCAAAGCGCAGCACCCCGCCGATGGGTCCGTCCGACTTCACCCGCACCGATCCGACGGCAAGATCCCCCCGGCCGTGGGTCGAAATCGTCAGCTCTCCAAGCGGCGCCATCTCGGTTCGTACGCTCAGAGCCCCATCCTCAAGCACCTCCAGGTCCCGAGTGATCTCCACGAGCGTTTCAGCGTCAATCGGATTGCCCTCCTCATCAGCAAAGTAGAGGGTGGGACGGATGGGCGTGGCCGCAACGCTCAGCAACACCACATCGGAGCTGATGGAAGCACCATTGGCGAAATGGGCAAACTCCAGGAAGAAATCCGTGTCAATGAACTGCCGGACCTGGGGATAGAAAAAGGCAAACGAAGTGGCAGACGTTCGAACGGCGGCGATCGGACAGGCAACTCCATGGTAATTCGCGGAGCTCAATGCCCCCACTACAGTCCCAGGATGGCTAAAAACGGCGGACCCGGAAGAGCCCGCCTCCACGTAGCCTCGTCCCACCGGGTAGGAGACACGCAAGTAAGTGTCGCCGGAACTTGGCTCGGAAATGATCTGACCGAATGAAATCCGTTTAAATCGGTCCCAAGCGCTCCCGGGATGATGAATGCCGGTGACCTGCGCGCCGCCAGGTTGAGGGTCCGCGTCCCAGCCTTGGAACATCACACCGTCCGGCAGATCCCCTTCAAGCCGCAGCAGCGTCATATCGCCGTCGGCCTGCCCGACCTCGGTGAACCCTGTGGTCGAGAGCAGACGCGCCCCCTCGGTTTGCGGTGCGCTGCGCAGGTCCGGCGGTTCTCCGTTACAGGTCCGCGTCTGGTAGAACCAGTACGCTGTCACGCTCCGGGCTTCCTCCTCGGTTTGTACGCAGTGGGCGGCGGTGAGAAAGAAGGGCGTGCCGTCCTGCCGGCTGTTGTTCAGCAGCGTGCCCGTACATCTGCTACTGCCTTCGCCCGTCTCGAAGACGATCTGCGCGACGCCTGCTGCGGAGCTCGACCATTCGGAGTAGCAGGTCACGTCAAGGTGACAGTCCGCAGCGTCCGTATCCACGGTCGCCGTGATCGTACCCTCGGCGACGACGCCCGTATCAAAGACTATGACCGATACGAAGTAGGTTCCGGCTCGAAGCGGCGGATCAGAGCGGTATGTGATGCCGACCCGTGCGTTGCCCTCACGGCTCCGGGCGGCGTGGTCAAAGACAGGCCTCCCATTCCGAATTTCATTGTCCTCCCCATGGCGGACCAGCAAAGCCACATCGGCATCTGGCTCCAGCGTGAAGGCTACCAGGGTGGCGTCCCCGGGAACCGCCAGCCGGAACGAGTAACTCCCGGAGAAAAGCGTCGGGGAGTCAACCGGACCCAAACGGAACTCGGCAGGCTCTCCGGGCGTGAGCGGTCCGCCGCTTGTCGATTCCGGATCCTCTCCGTCACGTTCCACTACCGCGGTCAGCGTGCACTCGGCGGTGACGCCGGTATCAAAGAGAGCTACCGAGACAAAGTACGATCCGGCTTGAAGCGGCGGGTCGGACTCAGGTGTAACGATGATCTCCTCATTGCCCGTCTCTCCCTCTGATACGTAGTCATGGACAATCCTCCCATCCTGCACGTCGTTGTCCTCGCCATAGCGGACATGCAAGTCCACGTCGACATCGGGATCGGCGGATTCCAGCGTGAAGGTGACTCGAGTCGCGTTGTCGGGAACGACAAGCCGGAACGAGTTAGCTCCGGCGAACAGTGTCGGGGCGTCAACCGGACCCAAACGGAACTCGACGGGCCGCCCGGGCGGAAGCCTCCTCGCCGCTTTCGGGCGCAACGGGTCCAGGGAAGCGGACCGCTCGAACGGCTGCATCGACTCGTCCAGCGACGGCGGATTCGACCCGGTTCCCACCGCAACCTCGATCGGGCCGGCATGCAACCGGCTTTCCGATTCCTGGCGGTTTGAGCTTGCCGACCTGGTCTTGACGCCGGTTCCGAAAGCATCGTCCCAGATATGGCTGATGGCAACGATTTGAAACGGCACGGCTTCCGTTGCCGCCGCTTCATCCGGCAGGTACTCGATTGTCAGACTGTCGCCGAAAACGATGCCGCTCCAGAAGTCTCCGTCCCCGTACCGGCCCGAGCCGCCGTAGGGCCCGACGACCTGCCCGCTCTGCGAGTGGAGCCAGAGGCTGCCCGCCCCGATGGTGAAGTCTCGAAAGTGGACGCGCATGGCGCGAGCGCTGGGAGAGGTCACCCTCAGGCGCCAGAGGCGGCCGGAAGCGGTCGATTGCCACGCTCCCGTGGCGGTTGTCATGACGGTCCTCCCGGAGTGGCTCAGCGTGACCACCCCTGGTGGCAACTGACGATGAACGCCGATGACGGGAGGCTGGCCCGGTTGCGGCTGGGAACGCTGCAGGTCGTCGGGGCCCAGTGGCGGTAGAACGGCTGTCGCTGGAGACGGAAGACTCAGTGGCAGGCTGGGGGGCCGGACTGGTGCTGCCTTCGACCGTTGTTGTTTTTCCAGGACCAGCGGCCCGATTCGTTGGCTCCAGCCCGACGGTGTAAGCAGGGCGAACGCCAGGACCAGGAAAATTCCGTAGCGGCATAAGAATTTCTTCATGACAGTCTCATTTTCTCATTTTGCGTCCTTCGTTTTTCGAGTCGAGGGTGGGGTAAGGAGTGGGGTTTTCCTACCCCCACTCTCACGGGGGGACTAAAAGTCCCCCCTCCTATCCGCCCGACTCCGGCCACACCGGGGCCCAGCGATTGCAACCGTGGCGAAGAGGGGGGCAGGAATGTCCCCCCTCCGGGGGGCCATGTTCGAA
Source organism: Acidobacteriota bacterium (assembly GCA_022827025.1). Taxonomy (GTDB): domain Bacteria; phylum Acidobacteriota; class UBA6911; order RPQK01; family JAJDTT01; genus JAJDTT01. The sequence goes on along the minus strand of JAJDTT010000125.1, from coordinate 7,169 downwards.
GGAGTGGGGGTTTTCCTACCCCCACTGACACGGGGGGACTAAAAGTCCCCCCTCCTACAACTCCGGTCCTACCGGGGCCCAGCGAAAGCAACCGTACTGGGACTCGTAGAGGTTGTAGTCGCCGGTGGCTCGGGCGATCTCCCACATCCGGGCCGCCATTTCCCGGCACAGGGGCGCGCGGCTTCCGGCCAGGTTGCGCAGTTCGTGGGGGTCCTGGTCCAAGTCGTAGAGCTCGTCCTCATCGAAGGTGTTGAAGACGTACTTGTGGCTGTCTCTCCAGAGGACCCGCTGGGTATAGGCCATCCTCTGGCCCTGCATTTCGGCGTAGGCCTCCGAATCCCAGCCGGATCCGTTCCCTTCCAACAGCGGACGCAGCGAACGGCCCTGGCAGGAGAAGCTCTCTCCCAGGGTCAGCTCCGTCAGGGTGGGGGCCACATCCAGCAGGCTGACGATCCCGGGGACCTCCTGTCCCGGATTCACCCCGGGACCCGTCAGGATCAGGGGCACGCGATAGGCCTCCTCGAAGGCGGGGACTCCCTTGAGCATCAGCCGGTGGGCGCCCATGTAGTCGCCGTGGTCCGACAGGAACAGGACCAGCGTATTCTCGGACAGGCCCGTCTCCTCCAGGACCCGCAGGACCCGTCCGACCTGGTCGTCGATGAGGGAGCAGAAGGCGTAGTAGCAGGCGGTGGCCTCGGCGAAGTCGGCCCATTCCAACTGGTCCCAGACGCGCTGCATCCGCCGGTAGATGCCGGGACGGCCGGCCAGATCGTCGTTGAAACTGGGGGGAGGCGCCAGGGAACGGGCGTCGTAGCGGCGCCGGTATTCGCGCGGCACGACGTAGGGATCGTGCGGACCGGCGGTGCTCAGGAAGAGGCACCACGGCCGATCGCCGCGGGCCGCTCCGTTCAGGAAGTCGATCCCACGCGAGAAGACGTAGTGCTCGCGGGTTCCCTCCACCGGCTCGTCCACCACGCCGTGCAGCAGCAGGTCCCGGTATCCCGGGTGGCGAACCATCCCCTTGCGTTCCCAGCGGCGATCCGATTCCGGGAGTCCCAGGCTCCGGCGGCGCTCCAGGAAACCGGTGTCGGGAACCCTCCGGCACCCCACTTCGGCCGCCTCGAAGCTCTCCATCAGCTCGTAGGAATCGAACCCGAAATCCTCCAGCCGGTTCGAGCGCTCAATGTGCCACTTCCCGTAGTAGCCGGTGCGATACCCGGCCTCCCGGAGCCGCCGGCTCCAGAAGGGGAGGTCCGGCTTCAGGTCGGCGCGATAGGGTTCCACGGTATGGGTGCAGTCGACCATGCCGTGGCTGTGGGGCAGGAGGCCCGTCATCAAGCTGGCCCGGCTCGGCGAGCAGATGGGATTGGTGGAGTAGCAACGCCGGAATCGGGTGCCCTGAGCAGCCAGTCGCTGCAGGTTGGGGGTCCGGCAGGGAGAGGACGGATCCACCGTGTCGGCGCGCTGCTGATCGGTCATCAGCACCAGCAGATTGGGTCGGGGCAAGCGTCCTCCCGTTGGGCAAGCTACCATATCGTATTCGCTTTCGGGAGGAGACAGATTGTCAAGAGGTCATAAACAGGCCGCCGTCCTCGTGCTGGTCCTGCTGGCAGGTATCGCTATCGGTGGAATGCTTCAGAAGCCAGGCTTTCTGAAGCTTCCGGGCGGGGAAACGCCAGCCCAAACAGGTTTGGAAGCCACCACAGGCATCTCGGTGCAGACCGCCGTTCCTCACGTGGTGGAGGAGGCCACGCTCTTCGCCTTCGACAACGCCTCGATTCCCTTTCACCGGAACCTGTACCTCTCCATGCATCCCGGCCGGAAGCACCCCGGGAACCCGGTCATCCGCCGGGAGGAAGGCCGGCCGGATGAAGGCAGGGCTCAATACCTGGGCACCGTGCTGCGTCACGAAGGCAGATTCAGGATGTGGTACGTGGCCGCCGACAAGGAGAGCTTCCGCGCCTTCAGCACGCAGGGTGTCATGACCGGCTGGCGGGCAGCGTACGCCGAGAGCGAGGACGGCGTCCATTGGAGAAAACCCAACTTGGGGCTGGTCGAATACGCCGGAAACCGCGACAACAACCTGGTTCTGGTGGAACCGCCCGGGTTGAGCGTGATCGCGGGGCTGACCGTCCTTTACGAGCCGGAGGACCCCGATCCCTCCCGGCGATTCAAGATGATGGCCGCCGCCCCTGCCGAGCGGACGAAGACCACGGCCGTTCCGCTTTTCAGCGGCGACGGCCTGCGCTGGCGGCCGGCCAGGGAAACCAAGCTGATCCGGAAACGCGAGGGAAAGTGGCTCGCCTGGAGGGTGCCGGAGGAAAATCTCGCGATTTCCGAGTTCCTGGAACACGCCGGGCTCTACAAGTGGGACGGGATGTACTACATCGCCGGGCAGCAGGTCAGTCCCTGGGTGTGGCTCTGGGACGGCCAACCCTCCGGCCGGGTGATGTCCATCTTTCGGTCATCCGATTTCGTCGAATGGTCGGATACCAAGTCCCTGTCGTTCGTGCGCTACGGCTACCGCTCAATGCCGACCAATGAGGGAGAAGAGTCCCACGAGCCCGCCAGCGTCTGGAACCGCGGCAACGTGCTTCTGGGCACCTACGGACAGTTCCACGGCGCTCCCGGGTCGCCGGCCCATCCCATGGATCTGGGCCTGCTCATCAGCAACGACGGCATCCATTTCCGGGAGCCGGTCCCCGATTTCGTTTTCCTGCCTCGGGGAGACCCGGGGAGTTGGGAGGGTGGAGGGCTGCTCCAGGGGCAGGGATTCGAGAATGTGGGGGACGAGACCTATATCTGGTACGGCGGCTGGGACAACGACGTCACCCGGCCCGACACCTACGGGGAGATCGGATTGGCGCGCTGGCGCAGAGATGGCTTCGGATCCTTGTCAGTCAAGAATCCGGAACATCCGGCGGCGTTCGTCACCTGCCCCATCCAGGCCCGGGGAGATGTGATGATTCACCTCAACGCGGAGGGACTCTCCGAACGGGCCTGGCTCCGGGTCGAGCTCCTGGATCGGAAAGAGCGGCCGCTTCCCGGATACTCCGGCACCGACTCCGCGGCCGTCCACAGATCGGGTTTGAGGGAACCGGTCTCCTGGAACGGCAAGCAGAAAATCCCGGGACTTTCGACTGGATTCAAGATCCGGGTCAACTTCGAAGGGGAGAGACAGGACATCAGGATCTACGCCCTCTACGTCGGCGGGTGAACGGAGAGGGGGTTTTCCTACCCCCTCTCCCCACGGGGGGACTAAAAGTCCCCCCTCCTATTGGAGCGGGGGTTTTCCTACCCCGACTCCCTCGGGGGGACTGAAAGTCCCCCCTCCGCCCTCAACCTCGAATGTCCCGCAAGATGGCATGCGCTGCGTTGTGACCCGGGGCGCCTGAGACTTCGCCGCCCGGATGGGTCCCGGCTCCGCAGAGCCACAGGTCCCGGATCGGCGTCTTGTATTCCGCCCAGCCGGTGAGGGGCCGCCGGGAGAACACCTGGCTCGGCGTCATGTCCAGGTGGTGGATGTTGCCGTCGGTCAGGGAGACGCGGCGTTCCAGGTCCAAGGGCGTCAGGAGCATCCAGTCCGCGATGGCTCGCCGAAAATTGGGCGCATACGCCGTCACCGCATCGATCAATGCTTCTCCCGCCTCCTCCCGGCGCTCGTCCCAGTTGCCCCGGGCCAACCGGACCGGCGCGTACTCGGCGAAGATGGACAGGACGTGCTTGCCCGGCGGGCAGATGCTGTCGTCGTAGGTGGAGGGAATCTGGATCGACATGACGGGCTGCCTCGAAGGACGGCCCTGCCGGGCGTCCCGCCAGGCGCGCCGGACGTGGTCGATGGAGGGGCAGATCCAGACGCGGGTCGCGATGCGCGGATCGTAGTCCCTTCCCAACCAGGAGGAGAAGTCGGGCAACTCATCCATGGCCGCGTGGAACTTGAAGTACCCGATCTCGGTCCGGCGGCCGCGGACCCGCCGGCGGAAGTCCGGCGGGAGATGTTCCGGTCCGACCAGGTTCAGGAAGGTGCGCTTGGGATCGGCGTTGGAGACGACCAGGCGGCTGCGGATCGTCTCCCCGCCGGTCAATTCGACACCCCGGGCCCGGCCGTCCTCCACCAGGACGCGGCGGACCTCGCAGCCGGTGCGAATGGCGCCGCCCCGGCTCTCCAGGGAACCGGCCATGGCCCGTGTGACCGCGCCCATTCCTCCCTTGACGATGCCCACGATTCGCCGGTCGGGCTCCACGTCGCCCGGCAGGAAGGCCGCCGGCAGGGCGCTGCCGACGGTGCGGGGGTCGCCATGGTCGCCGGAATGGATCATCGCCGCCCGGACATGCTCCGATTCGAAGAACTCCTCGACGAGATCGGCGTGGCTGGTGATCAGGACTTTTCTGAGGATCTCCAGGTTGCCCGTCTCCCGGGCCCGCCTCACCAGGTCCGCGTAGGTGGGAGGCGGCGTGAGCACATAGGGGTGGACGATGGATTGGAACCGTTCCCAGAACCGGTTCCATCGCCGGTAGCTCTCCGCGTCCCGGCGGGAACACGCGCGGATGGCTTCCGCGTTGCGCTCCGGGTCCTGGTGCAGCACCAGGTACCGGCCGTCGGGGTAGGGACGAAACACGAAGGGATCGACTTGAAAGACCTGGAAACCGTATCGGTGCAGCTCCAGGTCTTCCGCCACCCTGGGGTGCAGGGCGTAGAGCATGAACGAACAACTGGAGAAGTGGAACCCGGGAAAGAGTTCCTCGGTGACACAGGCCCCGCCGACCACGGATCGCCGTTCCAGGACCTGGACCTCCAGGCCGGCCCGCGCCAGGTAACCGCCGGCGACGAGCCCGTTGTGCCCCGCCCCGATGATGAGAACGTCGATTTCGTGCGCATTCGCGCCGGCCGCATTCATTCTCTTTCCTTCGTCCCAGTCTCGGTCCCGGTTCTGCGTGGGGCCATTGCCAAGGACCGCAAAGCCTCGCGGACCGCATTCTGAAGTCGATTGACCGCAGACACAAATCCTGTGAGGATGCGGGTTCGTGTCTTCCAGCCGAGCTCCCGGGACAGCCCGCATACTCATCACCGTTCTGGCCTGGATCCTGCCGCCCGAGACCGCATCCGGGACCGGCCTCCGGGTGCTGCCGGCAGCGTCGCGGCCGGACGGCGAAATCCGGTTGCTTCGGGACCATCTCCGGCCACTCGTCCACGCCGCGCTCGACCGGCGCCTGCAGGCGTACGAAGCGCTGAAGACCCGGCAGCAGATCCGGGACTACCAGGAACGCCTGCGGGCCGAATTCATCGAAAGCCTGGGCGGATTCCCGGAACGAACTCCCCTGCGTCCTCGAATCGTGGGCCGGTTGACGGGCGACGGGTTTCGAGCCGAAAAGCTGATCTACGAAAGCCGGCCCGGCTTCCACGTGACGGCGGTCCTTTACCTGCCGGAGGCCGAACCGCCGTATCCCGGCGTCCTGCTTCCCTGCGGCCACAGCGAAAACGGAAAGGCGGCCGAACTCTACCAGCGGGCGGCCATCCTGATGGCCAGGAACGGTCTGGCGGTGCTCTGCTACGACCCCATCGGCCAAGGGGAGCGGAAGCAGATTCTGCGGGACGGTGCGGATCGATCGGAGACGGCGAAGGGCCGGTTCCGCCCCACCGAAGAACACAACCTGGCCGGCGTCGCCCCCATTCTGCTGGGGCGGAACCTGGCGACCCATCGGATCTGGGACGGAATCCGCAGCATCGATTACCTGGCGGGCCGGGACGACGTCGACGAGTCGCGCATCGGCTGCACCGGGAACTCGGGCGGCGGCCTCATGACCGCCTACCTGATGGCGCTCGATCCGAGGATCGTGGCTGCGGCGTCCAGTTGTTTCATCACCACCACCCGCCGCAAGAACGACGACCCGGGTCCGGGCGATGCGGAGCAAAACATCCACGCGCAGACCGCCTACGGCATGGACCACGCGGACTACATCCTGATGAGAGCGCCGAAGCCCACGTTGATTCTCGCCGCCACGAAGGACTTCGTGCCCATCGCGGGCGCCTGGGAGACGTACCGGCAGGCCAAGCGGCTCTACACCAGGTTGGGCGTCCCGGAGCGGGTCGGCCTGGTGGAAGCGGACGAGAAACACGGGTTCTCCATGCATCTGCGCACCGGCGCCTGCCGCTGGATGCGGCGGTGGCTGCTGAACCAGGTCGACGAGGTGACCGAGGCCGCTTTCGACGTCTTCTCCGACCGGCAGCTTCAATGCACGCCCCAGGGGCAGGTCCTGTTGCTGGAGGGCGCGAAATCGGTTTTCCGACTCTATCGTGAAGAGGAAGCGGTGCTCCGGTCTCGGCGTCAACGATCGTGGCGGCGGATGAACGATGAGGAAAGAAGGTCCAAGGTGAGGGAGACGGCGGGCATCCGTCCGCTTTCGGAGATCCCGAGACCGGAAGTCCGGCGGAGGGGGACGGTCCGGCGCGGCGGTTACCGGATCGAAAAGCTGATCCTGAAATCCGACGGCGGATTCCCTCTGCCGGCGTTGAAGTTCGTTTCCGAGAAATCCAACGGGAAGTGGACTCTGTATCTTCAGGGGCGGGGCAAGCAGGCTGACGCCGGTCCGGGAGGGCCCATCGAGTCGCTGGTGCGCCGCGGGCATCCGGTGCTGGCCGTGGATCTGACCGGCTTGGGAGAGACGGAGTCGACGGCGTGGCGGTACGACCCCAAGTACATCGGGAACAATTCGGCCGAGTACTTCATCGCGTACATGCTGGGGCGGTCAATGGTGGGAATGCGGGCGGAAGACGTGCTTGTCTGTGCGCGTTATCTGAAGGGCCAAAGCGGGGAGGCGGATGGAGTGAATGTGGTCGCTGTGGGAAGGGCGGGGATTGCGGCGCTCCACGCCGCGGCGGTCGAGCCGCGGTTGTTTGGGCGGGTCGAGGTTCGGGACTCCATCGACAGTTGGAGGCGGGTCGTGGAATCCGAGATCACGGTCGACCAGCTTGAGAATACGGTTCATGGAGTGCTTCGACGTTACGATCTGGGGGACTTGGCGCGGCTGGCGGGGAGGGAGCGGGTCGTCTTTGAGAGAAGTAGGGACGCGTCAGGAGGTATCGTAGAATCCGACTGACGATGAAGGACGGGGGGGGAGGGGGGACTTTTAGTCCCCCCGTGGGAGTGGGGGTAGGAAAACCCCCACTC
>JAJDTT010000160.1 GCA_022827025.1 Acidobacteriota bacterium | reverse complement strand
CTCGGTGCTCGCGGGACTTTCGCCACGGGCTGTTAAGGCGGTTTGCGAAACGGAAGCGGCGACGCAGGAGTGGCAATTTGGAACATCTGATTCCCGCAGCGTGGTTCTCCGGACTGCCCCAGTGGGCGTTGCTGCTGCTCTCGGTGGCGTCCGTGGCCGTGTTGGCCAAGGCGGCCGACCTGGTGGTGGAGGGGGCCTCCGGGATTGCCCAGGGCCTGGGTGTTCCCAAGGTCGTGGTGGGGGCCACCATCGTCTCCCTCGGGACGACCAGTCCCGAGTGTGCCGTATCGGTGGTGGCGGCCTGGTCCGGCGAGCCGGGTCTGGCCCTGGGCAACGCCGTCGGCTCCATCATCGTCGACTCGGGCCTGATCTTCGGCCTGGGGTGTCTGCTGTCCCGGCTTCCGGCGGACCGCTTCATCCTCAACCGCCAGGGTTGGGTCCAATTCGGCTCCGGTCTGTTTCTGGTGCTCATTTGCTGGGGCGTCTACAGGATGGCCGGAGACGAGGCCGTCATCGACCGCTCCATGGGTCTCCTCTTCGTGGCGTTGCTGGCCGCCTATCTCGTTTTTTCGGTCCGGTGGAGCCGGGGCCATCCCGAGCTGGCCGCCCAGATGGGCAGCGAAGCGGGCGAGGTCACGCAGGGGACGCTCCGGCTCTGGCTGAGTGTGCTGGCCGGTCTGGTCCTGGTCCTGCTCTCCAGCCGGGTCCTCATCTGCTGCGTGATCGAGTTGGCCGAGAACCACTGGTTCATCCCCAAGGTGGTGATCGCCGCCACCCTGGTCGCCTTCGGGACCTCGCTTCCCGAACTGGTGATCGGCATGGCCAGCATCTACCGGGGGCACAACGAACTGCTGGTGGGGAACATCATCGGCGCCGACGTGCTCAACGTCCTCTTCGTGGTGGGGTTCTCGGCCGTGGCGGCCCCCTTACCGGTGGTGGAGGCGGGAGCCTCGCTGCCCCAGATCCTCCTCTACGTCCACCTGCCCTTCATGTTGGGCATCCTGGTCCTGTTCCGGATCTTCATCTTCCGGGCCTCCTCCAGGGGTTACTTCCAGAGATGGTACGGCGTCCCGCTGCTGCTCATTTACGGGACCTACCTGGTGACGCAGATCTCGCTGGGAACGCTGGGCGAGTAACTGTCCGGGCCGTTCCGCCTCAGACCTGCCGGTAGCGGAAACACCCGGTGAGGTGATCGTTCACCATGCCTGCGGCCTGCATGAAGGCGTAGCAGATGGTGGGCCCGACGAAGCGGAACCCCCGCTTCCTGAGGGATCGGCTCATGGCTTCGGACTCCCGGGTCCTGGCCGGAATCCGGTCCTGGCTCTCAAACGCATTGACGCGCGTCCGCCCGCCGGTGAACTGCCAGATGTAACGGTCGAACGACCCGAACTCCTCTTGGACCCGCAGGAAACAGCGGGCGTTTCCCACTGTGGATTCCACCTTGAGCCGGTTCCGTATGATCCCCGCATCCTGGAGCAGACGGGCAATACTGCTCTCGTCATACCGGCAGATCCGCTCCGGATCGAAACCGTCGAATGCTTTCCGAAAATTCTCCCGCTTCTTGAGGATGGTCAACCAGCTCAGTCCCGCCTGAAAGGCGTCCAGGACCAGGAACTCGAACAGCTTCCGGTCGTCGTGCACCGGAACCCCCCATTCCCGGTCGTGGTACTCGGCAAGAAGCGGATGCCCCGCCGCCCAATCACACCGAACGATGGCTCCTTCAGAGATCTCGCGTTTCATGATCTACAGTCGCCGGCCGCGAGAGGCCGACCACAAGGGTCGCCCCTACTATCCTGTCCCGTCCTCGAGCCAGGTCGATTCGCCGCAGCGCAGGGGCACCCCTGGAAGGCGCCGTGGATCGCCTGGGGCGCCGGTCGATTCACCGCAGCGTGGGTGCCCTCTTCTACCAGGGTATCGCCGGTCCCCGTCTGGTCGGGGAGTCCGTCGCCTTGATTCCTCGGCCCGGGGATGGTATCCAAATTGTAGTATTTCATCCATCCTGAACAGGAGGTGATTCCGTGAACAGGCGAAGTTTTCTCGGTGCGAGTTTGGCCGGCGGGGCCGCGATGGGATCGGCGGCCGCAGCCGGTTTGGGCGGCCGCAAACGGGTCTCGGCCAATGACAAGGTGAGCGTGGCCATGATGGGTGTCCGGGGCCGCGGTCCGGTCCTGACCCGCTATTTCGGCGAGATGCCCGACGTGGACCTGTCCTACATCTGCGACGTGGACCAGAACGTGGTGGGTCCCGCCTTCAAGATCGCGGAGGAGACTCAGGGGAAACGCCCCAAGATGGAGGAGGACATCCGGCGGGTCCTGGACGACAAGTCGGTGGACGCCGTGGTCATCGCCACCCCCATCCATTGGCATTCTCCGGGAACCATTCTGTGCTGTGAAGCCGGCAAGGACGTCTACGTGGAAAAGCCGGTCTCCCACAACGTCCGGGAAGGCCGCCTCATGGTGAAGGCGGCGAACAAGTACGACCGGATCGTGCAGGTGGGAACCCAGTCCAGGAGCCGCCCCAACACCCACCGCTTCATCGATTACGTCCATTCGGGCAAGATCGGCAAGGTGCTCATGGCCAAGGTCTGGAACACCCAGATGCGCCGGAATATCGGCCACAAGGAGGACGAACCGGTCCCGTCCGGCATCAACTACGATCTCTGGAACGGTCCCATCCCGGTTCTCCCCTTCAACCGGAACCACTACAGCGGCACCGTCAACTGGCACTGGCACTACGGCTGCGGAGACCTGGGGAACGACGGCGTTCATTGGATCGACGTGGCGCGTTGGGTGATGAAGGCGGGTCTGCCGCAGCGGGTGCGAGGCGCCGGACGGAAGCTTTACTTCGACGACGACCAGCAGACACCCGACACCCAGACCGTGGTCTTCGATTACGAGGATACGGTCATCCAGTACGAAATGAGGCTCTGGAACAGCTACAAGATGAATGACGGCCAGAACGGCGTGGAAGTCTACGGCACCGAAGGCAAGGCGGTCGCCGGGTACTTCGACGGACACCGCAGTTACGGCTTCCGTATCTACGATTCCAAGAACCGGCTGGTTCGCCAGGAACTCTCCGAAGGCAAACGCGGCCGGGAACACTACGTCAATTTCATCGACTGCATCCGGACCCGTGAGACTCCCAATTGCGACGCGGAGGAGGGCCACCTGTCGACTTCGCTCTGCCACTTGGGGAACATCGCCGCCCGGACCCGGGGCAGCTTCAGTTTCGATCCCGCCACCGAGACCATCACGGACGACCCGGAGGCCAACGCCCTGCTGACCCGGGAGTACCGGGACCACTGGTCGACGAGGCTGGTGACGTAGTCCGCTGCCTCAACGGGCGGACAGATCGGCGCAGACGATCGACCGGTTGTTGCGGGCGTAGATGGACCGGTTGGCGAACGCGGGGTGGGACCAGACGGTGAGCCGCCTCCGGACGGGTACCACCGGTTCGATCAGCGTGGTCCGGCTCGTCTCCTGGTAGCCTTCGGGCGAGAGCCGGGCGAAGATCATCTCACCCTGCTCGTTGAGGATGATGAACCGGTTCTGGTGGCGCACCAGGAAGGCGTTCCACCAGCGCCCCTTTCCCGTGGCTTTCAGCGTCTCCCACACTCGCTGTCCCGTCAGCGCGTCCAGACAGCGAAGCTGACCGTAGCTGTCCACACCGTAGAGATGCCCCCGGTCCAGGACCGGCGTGCACATGAGGGAGTGCAGGCCGTCGGTCTCGATCTCGCTGGTGGTCCTGCCCTTCCAGAGGAGCGCGGCTGAAGGCCTTTCCGAACCGGTGCGCATCATGAGAGGGCCGTCGTAGAAGGCGCTCACGAACAGGAGGTTCCGGTCGGGATCGAAGATGGGGGTGGCCAGGGTGAGTCCGTTGCGGACGGGGAACTCCCGGCTCCAGTAGGGCTTCCCCGTTTCCGGATCGAGGCCGTAGAGTCCCTTTGGATTCCAGATGACGAGTTGGCGGGCGCCGCCGAACTCGAAGATGACCGGCGCCGAGTAGCCCGGTTCGTCGGCTTCCAGCGACCGCCAGATCTCGCGGCCCGTCTCCTTGTCCAGGGCCAGGACGCAACGGTTCTCGCTTCCTCCGGCGATCACGATGAGCTTCCGGCCGTCCACGAGAGGGGCCGCGGAAAATCCCCAGATGGGCGGCTGGGCGCCGAAATCCCGGATGTAGTTCCGGGACCACTGGACCTCTCCGGTGCCGGCGTCCAGGCAGATGAGGTCGCCCATGGCCCCCAGCGTGTAGACCTTGCCCTGATCCACGGTGGGGGTGGCGCGAGGCCCTTGCGGGTAGGAGATCTCGTAGTCGCAGGCGTATTCGTGCTTCCAGAGAGTGGCGCCGGTGCCGGCGTCCAGGCAGAGCACCCGCTCCCGGTTGCCGCCGGAAGACGGGTCCTCCGGCCCCGACACCAGGTCGGTGACGTAGAGCCGGTTCCCCACCACCGCCGGACCCGCATATCCCTGGCCGATTTCCATCCGCCATTTGAAGCTCAACTCCTCAGGGAGTTCGGAGACGATTCCGGTCTCCCGCCAGACTCCATCCCGGTTCGGCCCCCTCCATTGGGGCCAGTCCTCGCCGTGAACGACTTGCGGGATCAACACCGCCCAGATCAGGCAAAAACAGGTCAGAGGAGCGCCGAGAACGCAAGATGCGAGCCGGAACGAACGGATTGCTTGGTTCTTCATGATGGAAACCTCGTTCGGGAGATTCGAAGTCAAAGAGTATGCCGGGAGGACGTTTCCCGCAAGCGGCGTGTTTCACGCGGAGCGGCGTCTTTCAGGCGCCGGCTGGGAGCGGCGTCCTTCCGGGCGCCGACTGGGAAGGGCGTCCTTCCGGGCGCCCCGTATTCTTCCGCCCTATTGTCACTCTGGAGAACCGGCGCGTGAAACACGCCGCTTTTCCCAATCGGCGACCTCAGGGTCGCTGCTCGTTTGGAGGGGCGTCATTCTTGGCGCCCTCTTTCGAGCGTTGGGTGTACTCGAAGCTCGGCGGCTCGACGTCCTGGCTTTTTGCTTTGGAGGGAAGGTCGGTCCG
>JAJDTT010000224.1 GCA_022827025.1 Acidobacteriota bacterium | reverse complement strand
GAGGGAGCAGCGCTCGAACACGTTTGTCACGTAGGCTCGCCTGATCGCCGCGACCCGCCTGATTGCCGACCGTCGAATCCGCCGCCGGGGGACCGAACGACCCAGATCACTGCCTCCCCAACAGACTGAATTTCCCCCTTTATGGGTATGGAATGTCCTCTGGACTTCCATCCGTTTGCCAACGGTTCACTGCTCTGCTTCCGGGCGGGATTCCCAAGGTGCACCATGCGTTCCCGTTCCGCATTCCGGAAATCGAGACCGTCCCCTTGTGCCTTTCCGGGAATCGAGCTTCATTCCGGAAATCGAGACTGTCCCTTTTCGTTGCGTTGTTGAGACTGTCCCTTTTCGTTGCCCTTGTGCCTTTCCGGGAATCGGAACTGTCCCTTTGCTTGGTTGGGGACTGTCCCTTTGCTTTGTTCCTTTGCTTTGTTGAGACTCCTCACGCGAGAGAGGATTGGTGAGGTCAGGAATGCCTCGACCTCGCCAGTCTCGCAGTCACGCACGCCGGCCCGCGACGTGAATCAGGACGAGGATGCCGGTCATGCCCGCGGCCATTCCGATCCAGAGGTCGGCCCCCCAGGCGCCCACCAGGGCATAGCCGGCGAGGGCGGCTACCACCGCCCCGAGAAGTGCGTAGGGGATCTGGGTGCGAACGTGCTCCAGGTGTTCGCATCCGCTGCAGATGGAAGAGAGGACGGTGGTGTCGGAGATGGGACTGCAGTGGTCGCCGAAGATGGCGCCGTCCAGGACGGCGGCCATGGCCAGGATCATCACCGCCTCGCCGCCCGCTTCGTAACCCAACTGGGCGGCCGTGGGAATGATGATGGCCATGGTCCCGTAACTGGTTCCGGTGGCGAAGGCGACCAGTCCGGCGGTGACAAACACCGCCAGAGGAACCCACTCGACGCTCACGCCTTGCCGCAGCACGGCGACGGCATAGTGGGCCGTCTCCAAGTCGCGGCATCCGGCCGAGAGGGCCCAAGCGCAGACGATCACCACCAGGGCCCCCGAGATATGCCGGATACCTCCCAACCAGGCCAGTAGCCCCTCCCGCACAGTCATCACGCCCTGCAGGGCCGGCAGCAAGATCGCCAAAGCGGCTCCGGTGATGCCCGAATAGAGCATGGCGAAGGTGAGGGCTTCGCCGTCCTGGGCAGCGGCCGCCCGGATGAAGACGTCCTTCCATCCCGACAGGGAGGCCAGGTCCACCCCGGGGTCCCGGCTTCCCCAGTAGTAGATCTGGATCATGATCAACAGAAGCACCGTTCCGATGGGTACGACCGCGTTGTACCAGCGCGGCTGGATCGCCGCTGACTCCTTCGAACCCGGAAGGCCGGACGGCTCGGCGGCTCGGCGTGCCCTTCTCTCCACTTTCAGCATGGGCCCGAAGTCTCGGCCGGTGGCCGCCACCACGAACACCAGGAACAGGGCGAAAATGCAATAGAACCGGTATCCCATCGCCGAGAGGAAGAGTCCGTACCCACTGGCGTCCAATCCCAGGTCCCGGGCCGCTCCCTGAAGATAGGAAACCTCGGTCCCGATCCAGGTCGAGACCAGCGCGAGACCGGCGATCGGAGCCGCGGTCGAGTCGATCAGATAGGCCAGCTTGGCCCGGGACAGCTTGAGTCGATCGAACAACGGCCGGACCGTGGGTCCCACGATCGCCGTGTTGGCGTAGTCGTCGAAAAAGATGGAGAACCCCATGCCCACCGTCGCCACCGATACCCCGCGCCGTCCGCGGGCCAGCCGCAGGATGACGTTGATCATTCCCTGGAGCCCGCCGCTGGCGGTGGTGACGCTGACGAGGCCGAGCAGCGATGCCGTGAAGCCGAGGATGGAGAGGTGGAAGGAGTCGAGCACCGAATCCCAGAAGTAGTTCACGAAGAGCGACTCGGCCATGCCGCCGGGGGAGGGCCAGGCATGAATCACGGCGGCGCTGGCGATTCCGAAGAAGAGGGACGGGACCAGCCAGCGGGTGATGAGAACCGAGACGATGGCCACGAGCGGCGGCAGCAGCGCCAGCCAGCTCACGTCCAGTTCCCGGGACGACAAATAGTCCCGGTCCACCGGCAGTAACGAAAGGGACAGGACGATCAGCAACGCGACCGGAGCAACGATCAGCAGCCTTTTCTTCATGTCGTTCATGAGTCTCCGAGATCTCCCCGCCGGGAGTAAAGATTACCCCCGGGCCATGACGCCGAGGATACTTGTCTCCATACTGAAGCGGCGTACGGATCAAGTGGACGCGGCAGTCGACCGGACCGGCTGCTAGAATCGCCATCCAAATGCGGTCCACGCCCGGAGATATGACGGCGGAACAGAAGAGAATTCGCCTGGCACGCTACCGGCGGGTCCGCGGACGAGCGACCCGATGGCTCCTGGACCAGATGAATCCCGACGGGTCCATCGGCGACGTCAGTGAAGGATATTTCTTCTACCGCGGCCCCTGGACCTTTACCCTGGTGGGGGAGACCGAGGCGGCGAGCCGCCTGTGCGGTTGGATCCGGCAACACATGCTCCAACCGGACGGCCGCATCGGCGGCCCCCACCGGAAACTCAACGACGCCTGGGCCTACCGGGACTCGGCTCTGATCGTGGGCGCTCAAATGGCGGGCCAATACGACCTTTCCCATGGTCTCATGCCGGCGCTCCTGCGTTGGCAGGACCCCGCTTCAGGCGCCTTCGCCAACGACCGTCGCGAGGACGGCTCCAAGAGCGACGATCAGAGCGTCCCCTACACCGCCGGAGGCGGCTTTGCCTGCCTGGCAACGGGAAACCTGGAGGCGGCGCGGTCGGTGGCGAGTTTCCTGCGAAGGATCTACGACGCCCAGGACGAGCTTCCCGACCGCTTCTACTACGACTGGTCCCGCGCCCGCCAGGAGCCCAACCGCGAGTTTCACCCCGGCCAAGCCTTCTGGTTCGTGGTGGAGAATCGTGTCGCTCGGCTCCAGCGCTGGACCGTGGGTGGGATCGCCGCCGGATTCCTCTGCCGCCTCTATCTGGCCGACCCCGATCCGGACTACCTGGAGTTGGCATGCCGCTACCAGGACTTCTCCATGGCCGCCACCGACGGCCAGTTCAACTACGACCCGGTCTGCAAGAGCGGCTGGGGCAGCTCGTTGCTCTACCTCATCATCGGAGACCCCCGGTATGAGGCGTGGACCTACCGCATGGGCGACTGGTTCGCCCGGCAGCAGCACCCGGACGGCTACTGGCCTCCCACCGACGGGCCTTCCACTCGAGGCCGCCTGATCCACAACGCCCTGGAATTCACCATGCACGTGGATACCATCATCTCCGGCCTCTCCTCCCGGCCGCTGTCCACGTAGAAAGAGGGCACCCACGAGGCCCCCCCTACGCCTCACCTGAGCGTGGCGCCGCCATCGACGGGGATGACCACACCGGTGAGGAATGCGGCCTGGGGTGAGGCCAGGAAAAGAACCGAGGCGGCGACATCTTCCACCGTCGCCAGCCGCCGCAGAGGAATCTGGCCCAGGATCTTCTCTCGCATGCCGGGACGATCCAGAGTCTGCGCCGCGAGTTCGGTTTCCACGAAGGTGGGTGCCACGGCGTTGACGGTGATGCCGTGCCGGGCCCATTCCAGAGCTAACACCCGCGTCAACATGATCATGCCCGCCTTGCTGGAGCCGTAGGCGGCTCTTTCCTCGCGGGGCACCAGCCCGGCCGCCGAAGCCACGTTGACAATGGTCCCCTGGCGCCGGGGGATCATCCGGCGTCCCACCTCCTGCGAAAGAAAGAAGGCGCCCTTGAGGTTGGCGTCCAAAATCTCGTCCCACTGCTCCTCGGTGACCTGCTCGGCCAGCCGGGGGATGTTGACTCCGGCGTTGTTGACCAGCACCTGAATCGGACCCAGCTCTTCTTCCACCTGATCCACGACCGCCGGCATGTCCTCCAGTCGCCGCATGTCCAACGCTAAAGGCAGAGGACGAGCCCCACGAGCCTCGACTCGGCGGCAGGTCTCCTGAAGCGACCTCCGCCTGCGGGCCGTCAGCGCCAAACGGGCTCCCGGGACCGCGAACCCTTCCGCCAATCCGACCCCGATTCCCCGGCTGGCACCCGTGATCAGAACCACCATTCCGGACCGTCCCCTTCTTTCAGCTTTTGCGGCAGGTCTCCTGAAGCGACGTCCGTCTGCGGGCCGTCAGCGCCAAACACACCGGACTGTCCCCTTCCTTCAGTAGTGCGGACTGTCCCCTCCCTTCACTCCATTCGGGACTGTCCCCTTCCTTTTCCTTCACCGGACTGTCCCCTTCTTTCACTTCGGACTCCTATCTATCTACGGGACTGTCCCTTTCCTTCAACCACACCACCGGATCACCAGCCGGGAGAGCACGCGGGCGGCCTCCAGGACCGACTCCAGTTCCACGTATTCGTCCGGCGCATGGAGGTTTCCGCCCTTCGGGCCGTAGTAGATGGACTGCTCCCCGAGGCCGGCTCTGAAGTACCGGGCGTCGGCGGTGCCAGGAAACGCATCCCGCTCCAGTTCCCCGCCGGTGACGCCGCGGTGACACTCCTCCAAAAGGTCGACCAGGCTGGAAGGACCCGACACGGAAGGCGCGACCCAACCTCGGGCCCGGAAACCGTTGTAGCGGATCCGGGGCGGGTTCCGGACCAGCCAGGGATCGTCCGCGGCCGCCGAGCGGACCTGCTCCTCGGCGAAATCCTGGGCCCGTTCCGGCGGCCAGTCCACGGGAAACGACATGCGGCAACTGAACCGGCACTCCAGCGCCACGTTGGAAGGCCAGTCGCCCCCCTCGATCCGCCCGACGTTGAGGCTCAGGGGACGGGGCCGGTGATCGTACGCCGGATGCCGGAAGTCCCGATTCAGCGCCTCGACCACCGCCGGCTTGAGACGATGAATGAGGGACGCTGCGTTCTCGACCGCGTTCACCTGGCGTCCCGGCTCTCCCACGTAGGCGGGCCGTCCCCGGACGCAGACCTCGAACCAGAGCACGCCGAGTGTGGCCGTCCAGGCCTGAAGGCCGGTGGGCTCGGTCAACACGGCGCCGTCCATCCTGCCCGAATCCAACCGGCTTGCCAGCATTCCGTTACCCGTGCACTCCTCTTCGATGACACTCTCCACCCGGACCGCCCCCCGCAGCCGGGCGCCCGACTCCCGGACCGCCGCCACCGCCAGCAGGGCCGCCGCCAGCCCGCTTTTCATGTCCAGGGCGCCGCGCCCGTACATCCGGCCTTCCCGGACCTCCGCTCCCCAGGGATCGCAGCTCCACCAGTGGAGGGGTCCCAGAGGCACCACGTCCACGTGGCCGTTCAGGACCAGGCTCCGCCCGCCGCTTCCCGAGGGCACAAGAACACCGGCCACATTGGGCCGGCCGGCATACTCCCGCTCCACGGGCACGAAATCGGGGTGCGACTCCAATAAATCAGGGTCCGGTTCCCACTTCCGGGTCTCAAGGCCCAGGTCCACGAGCCGCCGGCAGATCAACTCCTGGCATTCCGCCTCCTGCCCCAGCAGCGTGGGGCGTCGGACCAGCTCCGCCAGAAACCGCAGGTACTCCTCACCCAAGGCGTCCACCGCGTCGACGGCGCGATCCTCAGGGGTCATCCCGCGGGACCTCCCTCACTCGAACCAGAAAGAATAGAGATGGGCGTCCTTGAGGTGGAAACGGAAGCGGACCCCCTGGCCGTGGAGGGACTCCAGGCTGTCTTTTCCCTCCCACTGCATCCGCACCTTCAACTGATCCGTCGTCAGTGGCCTGGAATCCTGGCGGGTCCAACCCTCCAGAGCCTTGCGCCCTCCCGGGTTCCTGACCTCCACCCGGATCTCGCCCCGGGAGGCGTCCGCATTGACCCAGAGCTGGGTCCCGCCGAAGCGCAGGGTTCCGGTCTCGACGAACCCTCCCTTTTCGTCGGCCCAGAATGAGACGAACCCGTCCCGCCGGAGGCGGGCCAGATGGATGGCCGCCTGAAAGGCTCCCCGGGCCGGGTAGCGGACGTCCACGCCGCTGTAGTAGAACCAGAGCTCATCCCCCTTGACGATGGGCCGCGACACCGGCAGCACCTGGGCGGTGTCGATCCGTCCCTCACCCAGCCGGGAAACGGGCAGAAACGACTCGCGGGAGCCCACCTTCACCCAATTGATCAGATCGCGGCTGGTGGCCAGCTTGGCCGAATTGACGCCGTCCTGGTTGTTGTGGTGGGGCGGAGTGATCCCGCTGGACTCGAAGTAGTTGGGCAGACCGATGTAGATGCCCTCGTAGGGGAAGATGGGCATCTTGTAGACCTCGGCGTTGTAGTTCTCCGGCTGGTTGAACTCGGGGGTGTAAAGCCGGGGGTCGACCAGGTGCTCCCGGATGCGCTGCTCGCCCAACTTCTGATCGCGAGCGTCGGCGTGGAAAATGAGTTGGGGATCGGTCCATTGCTCGAAGTCCCGGCTCAGGGTGAGGTAGACCGACCGGCCGAAAGGGCCCCGATGCTTGACGGTCAGAATGTACTGTTTGCCCAGTTCGTCGTAGGTCAGTTGGGAAGTGTCCTGGCTCGGGATCGGAGGCACGTCCAGCCGGGTGAACACATAGCCGTCGGCGGAGACGACGGGGTGGCGGTCCCTCGGCCCCAGGAGCCCCTTGTAACGGCGCTCGCCGGTGCCTTGCGGATCCAGGATGACATGCTGGACGAGGGCGTCCGGCTCTCCCCGAACGGCCACCAGATTGTTCTCCCGGGAGCCCCGGAACTCCTTGACCCCCAACGCCGGCTTTTCCCAGACGATTCCCTCCCGGGAGCGGGCGAACGCGGTCTTCCCCGGACCTCCGTGGTACCACATCTTCCAGACCTTCTCACCGGGGTCCCAAGATGGGGCGCTGGTCACCTGGATTGTCCGGCTCTCGACCGGAGTCGTCCCGGGAGCGGCGTATCGGCCGGGCCGGATCTCCCAGGGCTGGTCCGCCCGGACCACCGGACTTCCTTCGTACCGGTGAGGCTGGTGAATGACGCGCCGAACCCGGTAGAGATTCCCCAGGAGATGGTCGTCCAGGAAGAGCTGGCGGACTCCCGGTTTGAGCACCAGGCTTCCGGGACGCTGGGCGGCTCCGTACTCCGAGAACAAGGAGAGAACGATCCATCCCCCGATCCACAAAGAGCGCATTCGCATTTTCAACATGGTTTCTCCATCGGCTCGCCCCCGAAATCGGCCTCTATCATGAAGCGACATGCCCGGGCGGGCAACCATCGTGCAGAGCCGTTGCGGCTGTGTTTCAATATCCGGACAGGCAGCAACATCCAACGATGTCATGAGGAATCCAAGATGAAGCGAGTTCACCTGATCTGCTTTTCCTGCGCCATTTCCTGCGTCCTGCTGGCCGGTTCGATACTGGTCCTCGCCGGTCCGGACACCAAGACCGGCGTGCTCATGGACGCGGCCTGCGGCGCCCGTGTGGCCGCCAACGTGGAGAAGGCGGCCAAACACACGGTGGCCTGCGCGCTGATGGAGAGTTGCAAGGCCAGCGGCTTCGGCCTGGTCCTGGAGGGGCGGTTCCTCAAGTTCGACCCGGCGGGAGACGAGCAGGCCCTGAAACTGCTGGAAGCCGCCAAGGTCAGGGAGAACTTCCGCGTCGAGGTGACCGGAGAGTTTGCTGAGGACGACGTCAAGGTGTCCGCGATGAAGCCGGCCAAGCGGGAGGGATCGGGGACCAAGTAGACGAATCTCAGATCGCGAGTGGAGGGCGCCGGTTCCCGCCCGCCCGTCAGTCCGCTAATCGGCCAACAGGCGAACCTCCTCCAGAACGGCCGTGCTGCCTCCGTCCGGCGTGGTGAACAGCACCCGGTACTGGAACCATCGGTCCCCTTCTCCGACCCTGATCTCCGAGTCCGGCTGGTCGAAGTAGGATTCGGATCCGGCAGGTCCCCTCCAGTCCGCCTGCTCCAGGGATTGAGCCGAGACAGCGCTCCGGATCTGAAAGCGGACTGCGGTTCCATGGGGCGTTCGGGCTGTCCACTCGAGCCGCTCGGGGCGCACTCCTTCCCGGATCTCCAGCGGCGCCGAGAAGTACTCTTCCTCCAGGCGCCGGTGGTAGATGTTGCCCACGTCGTGGCTGGTGCTGAAGTGGGGACCGAAACTCTGGATCCAGTCGCGGCGGGAATAGGAATACCCCTCCTCCCCGCCCCAGAAGATGTTGGTGCCCACGGCGTGATCGCCCCGCTCCACGTGGTTCACCACGATCAGGTCCATCCAACTGTCCTGATTCAGATCGGCCACGGAAAGCGCCAAGGTGGATTCCCCGGGAAGCGTGGCGCGCCGGGACTCGCTGTAGCTCCCGCCCGGTCCTCCCCAATAGATGAGGACGGGCAACGAGCGCGTCGTGTACCCATGATAGTTGGTCATCACGATGTCCAGAAACCCGTCCCGATTCAGGTCCGCCACGGCCTGCTCTTCCGATTCGAACGCTTCCAGGACCAGAGACTTCCGGTTCGAGAAACCGTCCGATCCTCCCCACAGCAGCGTGGTCTTGCGCATGGGCCGTCCGAACCGCTCCGGGTCGTAGACCGCTCCCAGGATCAGGTCCAGCCATCCATCCGCATTCAGGTCCGCGGTCTCGGCGGTGGACGCCGAGTGGACCTTCAGATGCTGGCGGCGCGCCACGTCGTAGCTCCCCGATTCATCGCCCCAGAAGATCTCCGTGTTGGGGGCATCCACGTCGGTAAAGACCAGGTCCAGGAAGCCGTCGCGGTTGAAATCGGCCAGCAGGCTCACCATGGGACGCCGGACACGAAGCGGCAACCGGGTGCTGCGATCCGGGTGGAAGCCTCCTTCCCCGCCCCACCGAATGAGCCCAGTGGAATCGGGCGTGTGTGAGTCCGCCGATCCGACTCCCACCACCAGGTCCAGGTGGCCGTCCCGATTCAGGTCCGCCGTGGTGACCGAATAGCCGCCGGTCTCGAGTTCCTCTGTCCGATCGGAGCTGTAGCCGTCCGGATCTCCCCAGTAGACCCGGCCCGCCGGAAAAACCAGGTCGACCCAGCCGTCTTGATTCAGGTCGGCCTTGGCCATGAGCCCTCCCGTACCGGGAAGCGCAGTCACGGAGGCCGTCGAGTAGTGGTGCCTGGGGTTGCCCCAGTAGATGAGCGAATCGATGGACCCGCGGGAGCCGCTGGAGCGGCTGATCAGCACCAGGTCCGCGTGTCCGTCCCGGTTCAGGTCTCCCCCGCTGGCGCTGACGGGACCGAAGGCCTGGAGTTCTTTCCGGTGCGCCGCGTCGAACCCGTCGGGACCGTTCCAGTAGATGTAGGAGTTCACGTCGTAGGTCTCCTGGTCGTATTCATTGGCAAAGACCAGATCGACCCACCCGTCCCGGTCGTAGTCGGCCAGAACGGCATCCGTGGCCGCCAGCGTCGGCAGTTCGCTCCGCTTCCCGGCCGAGAACCCCTGCCGGCCGTTCCAGTAGACGTAGGAGGAGGCGCCTCCGCTGTTGGGCAGCACGAGTTCCGGGAATCCGTCCTGGTTCAGGTCGCCGGTCCGACTCTGCTTGGCTCCCTGGGCCGGCAGTTCGATCCACGGCTCCCGGACCGGTCCCCCTTCGCCCCCCCGGTGTAGCGCCACGCGATCATCCTTGTGGTTCAGGGTCAGGTCCAGGTGGCCGTCCTGGTCCAGGTCCGCCAGATGCGCGCCGACCGGGTCGCCGCCCATCCACTCGTCGCGTTCGGCACTGATGCCCTCCGGGGTTCCACGGTAAAGATAGACACTCTGGTGCCGGGAATTGTTGTTGACGAAGACCAGGTCCGCGTAACCGTCTCCGTCAAGGTCACCCGCCGCGCAGTCGGCGGCGCTGACGGTCTCCACCACGCTGCGCCGCGACGTATCGAAACCCCGGGGGCCGTTCCAGTAGACGTACGACTCCAGGTGCCGGTCGAAGCCGAAACGCTCGCCGCCTTCGATGCCCCGATTCGAAAAGGCCAGGTCCACGAATCCGTCGCCGTTGAAATCCCCGGCCGCCACTCCCCCGGCGAGAATCGTGGGCAACTCGGTCCGGTGCTCCGGCTGGTAGCCGTTGGGGCCGCCCCAGTAGATGAGGGCCGCCATGTCCTCCGAGTAGTTGTGGATGAAGTTGCAGAAGACGAGCTCAGGATAGAGGTCCTGGTTCAGATCCACCACGATGGACCGGCCGCCGCCCGGGCTGAGCAACCGCGTCACCCCCTTTTCCCGGAGCCGGATCTGCCGCAGCAGGCGGGCCAACGGCTGGTGGTCGGGCAGATCCGGAAGGATGGATTCGGGCCCCCCGGTTCGGCCCCAGTAGACCAGGATGTCGGCGTTTTCCAGGACGTCGTGGTCCTGCCCCAGCAGGATGTCCAGGTAACCGTCGTTGTTCAGATCCCAGCGGTGGATCATCTGGACGGTCCCGGAGCGGGTCGCGTAGAGGTTGACCCCTCCGTCTCCCGGACGCCCGGCCGAGAAATCCTCGAAGGTGCTGTGGATCACCAACGCCGTATCCGCTGCTGACGCGGCCGGTCCCGCTATCAGGATCGCAGTCAGAAGCAGAGACGCGAATGGTCTTCTCATGTCAAGTCCTCCCTATCGCCGTTCTCGTGGGTCAGTACAGCACAGCGGGGAGCACCGAGGAAAGAGGAAAAAGGAAAGAGAAAAGAGTTGAGAGTTGTTTCTTGGAAGAGTCGAGAAAATTGACAATCGGGCGGGGCGCCGCGCCGAAGAGGGGAACAAGACTGTCCCCTCCTGGAAACCCGAGAGGGGAACAGGACTGTCCCTCATAGAAAGAGACTGTCCCCTTCAGAGAAAAACATGGGGCACCCTCGGAGGGGGGACATTCTTGTCCTCCTCTTCGCCGCCGGATCGGAACCACCGACTGGAAAGCCTCCATTCCCAGGCCGCCTTTTTCTGGGTCCTGGAAACAGACTGTCCCCTTCTAAAAGGGGAAATTGACAGTCCGGCGGGGTGCGGTGATGATCGTGTTTCACCTGGGGGGCTGCTTGGAACCTGCCGGAAAATCGCGGGGCTGCGTTGGGTCCGGGAGCATCCGAACCAGCTCTACCGGACACCCTTGAGGGAGCTGACCCGGACGCTGGAACGAGAGGATGCCCGGCTCAGCGAAGAAGCCTGACTGGCGTCTCGCATCACCATCGGCCACGCCGAGGGATTCCCAGGGGCAATCGCCAACATCTACTCGGATCTCGCGGAGGCGATCCGCGCCCGGGAGGAAGGACGGGACCCGCACCCGGCCGCAACCTGGTATCCGGCCGGGCAGGAGGGCCTCCGGACGCTGGCCGTCGTCCACGCCGCCGCCCGGTCCGGCAGGAACGGAGGCGCATGGGTGGAGCCGCAATTGACCTCGACCGGGGACTCCGAGTAGAGTGCCCGGCACGCACCCGAACGGAAAAATAGCCGATGCGCCACCAGATACTGCTCGCCATTCTCTGCCTGCTGTCGGCCGCCGGTTGCGGCGGTCCGGAGCCGGGATCTCAGCAGCCCAGACTCGCTTACGTGACCAACGGCGTCGCCTCCTTCTGGACCATCGCCGAAGCCGGCGCGCTCAAGGCGGGCCGGGATCTGGACGTGGACGTGGACGTGCGGATGCCGGTGGAAGGGGTTCTGGACCAGAAACGGATCGTGGAGGACCTGCTGGCCCGGGGCATCGACGGCATGGCCATCAGCCCCATCGACCCGGACAACCAGGAGGACCTGGTCAACGAAGCGTGCGACCACACGACCGTCATCACCCACGACTCGGACGCGCCCCGAACCCGGCGCCTCTGCTACGTGGGGATGGACAACTACAGGGCGGGCCGCCTGGTGGGGAAGCTGGTCAAGGAAGCCATGCCCGAGGGAGGCTCGGTGATGCTCTTCGTCGGCCGGTTGGAACAGCTCAACGCCACCCAGAGAAGGCAAGGGGTGATCGACGAGTTGCTGGACCGTCCGGGAGAGACCATGGGTGCTGTCGATCCCCCGAACGAGCTTCTGAAAGGGGAACGCTACACGATTCTTGACACCCGTACCGACCAGTTCGACCAGGCCAAGGCCAAGGCCAACTGCGAGGACGCCATCGCCCGCTATCCCGATCTGGGCTGCATGGTGGGGCTCTTCGCCTACAACCCGCCCGCCTGCCTGGTGGCTCTGGAGCAAGCCGGGGTGGACGGGATCCACCTGGTGGGTTTCGACGAAGCCGACGCGACCTTGCAGGGCATCCTGGACGGCCGAGTCTACGGCACCGTGGTCCAGCAGCCGTACCAGTACGGCTACGAATCGATGCGGATCCTGGCGGGCCTGGCCCGAGGAGACCGCAGCGTCCTTCCCGAGAATGGATTCCTGGATATCCCGGCCCAGACGATCCGCGCGGACAACGTCCGGGAATTCTGGGACGATCTGAACCGCAAGATGGCGGAGGCCAAGGGCGCCACGCCCTGAATCCGGCGCATTTCCCTGCCCCGCGGCGAAACAATCCATGGCGGCACCGGTCCTCGAAGCCCGGACGATCAGCAAACGATTCCCGGGGGCACTGGCACTGGACCGGGTGGACCTCCAGGTCCACGCCGGCGAAGTCCTGGCCCTGGTGGGCGAGAACGGAGCCGGCAAGAGCACCCTGGTCAAGATCCTGGCGGGCGAGGAATTCCCGGACTCGGGACAGGTCTTCATGGACGGATCTTCCGTCCGGATGGACTCGGTCCCGACCGCCACCGGTCTGGGCGTGATCCTCATCCACCAGGAACTGAACCTCTCGGACAATCTGGACGTGACGGCCAATATCTTCCTGGGCCGGGAGCCCCATCGCTTCGGCATTCTCAACCATCGCCGGCTGGAGCAGGCGGCCCGGCCGATTCTGGAACGGATCGGGCTCGACTGTGCTTCCTCCACCAAGGTCGCCCGGCTCTCCATGGGCCAGCGGCAATTGGTGGAGATCGCCCGCGCGCTGGCGGCCCGCTCCCGGGTCCTGATCATGGACGAGCCCACGTCGAGCCTCTCCCAGGGCGAGACCCGGAACCTGTTTCGAACCGTCCGGGAGCTTCGTGCCGAAGGGGTGGCGGTGATCTACATCTCACACCGGCTGGGCGAGGTGAAGGAACTGGCCGACCGGGTCCTGGTGCTGCGCGACGGCGCCAACGCCGGCGAGCTGGCCAAGGAGGAGATCGATCACGACCGCATGGTACGGCTCATGGTGGGCCGGGACATCTCCAGCTATTACGGTCAGGTCCCCGACCAGAGGGGTCCGGTCCGCCTGGAGGTCCGGAACCTGCGGACTCGGAACCATCCCGGGCACCGCCTCGACCTGGAGGTGGGAGCCGGGGAGATCGTCGGCTTGGCTGGACTGCTGGGATCGGGCCGCAGCGCACTTTTGGGCGCCCTCTTCGGCACCGATCCGGCTTTGGGCGGCAGCGTTCGTATCGACGGGGCCCCCGCCCGGATCTCCAACCCCATCGAGGGGATCCGGAACGGCATCGCCCTGGTCCCCGAGGACCGGAAACAACAGGGCCTGATCCTCCGCATGGGAGTGGAGGAGAACATCTCGTTGGCCTCCCTGAGACACCATCGGCTGCGGGGCGGCTTCATCAACCGACTTCTCCACCGGCGCCAGACGGCCCGGATGATCACCAGACTCGGCATCCGGACGCCCGGCGCCGAAACCGCCACCGAGCACCTCTCGGGCGGAAACCAGCAGAAGGTGGTCCTGGCCAAGTGGCTTTCCCTGAAACCGAAGGTGCTGCTCCTGGACGAGCCCACCCGCGGGATCGACGTCGGCTCCAAGCAGGAAATCTACCACCTGATCGAAGCGCTCTCCGAGGAAGGGACCGCCATCCTCTTCGCCAGCAGCGAGATGGAGGAGATCCTGAGACTCTCGCGGCGGGTCGTGGTGATGCGCGAAGGGAGGATCAGCGGAGAGCTTTCTCGGGGTGAGCTCACGGAAGAAGCCGTAGGCCGCCTGGCCACCTCCGCGGAGGAAGCGGCATGAACAAATCGCGGGGAATTCTGCTCCTGTTGCTGTCGGTTTGCGCCTTCAGCGCCCTGATGAACCCCGACTTCCTGACGCCCTACAACCTGCAGAACATCATTCGTTGGACATCGCTGTTCGGAATTCTCAGCATCGGCGTGGCCTTCGTCATCATCACGGGTGGAATCGACCTCTCCATCGGCTCCCTGGTGGGCCTGGTGGGATGTCTGCTTCCCATGCTCCTGGTCAACCAGGGCATGGGGGCCGCCGGGGCCCTGGGAGCGGTCCTCGCCGTCAGCCTCCTGGTCGGGCTGGCTCATGGACTCCTGGTCACCCGGTTGCGGCTCCAGCCCTTCGTGGTCACCCTCTGCGGCCTGCTTCTGTACCGCGGGTACGCGCGCTACCTGACGGCAGACCAGACTCAGGGATTCGGGACCGGGTTTCAGGAACTCAAGCAGTTGGCCACCGGCAAGCCGGTCACGCTGGCGATTCTGGCCGCCGCGGCGGGAGCAGCCATTCTGATCTGGACTCTGGTCCGGAAAATCCGGAGGCGCCCCGAAGCCGATTCCCCGGGGACGAAGACGCGCTGGCTGGGTGCGGCGGCGGGCGCCTTGCTGGTTCTGGCCGGAGCCGCGATCCGGTTCGGCGATATCCAACCCCTCTCCCGGATCCTGGTCCCGGCTCCTTTCCTGATCATGATCGTGCTTGCGTTGCTGGCGGGACTCTTCCTGAACCACACCATCTACGGCCGCTACCTCCTGGCCCTGGGCCGGAACCGGGAGGCCGCCCGCTACAGCGGGATCGACACCGACCGCATGGTGATCCTGGCCTACGTCATCTGCTCCCTCATGGCCGGCATCGGTGGCATCCTCTTCGCCCTGGACATCAACTCCATACAGCCGTCGGGGCACGGCAACTTCTACGAGCTCTACGCCATCGCGGCGGCGGTGCTGGGCGGATGCAGCCTGCGGGGAGGCGAAGGCTCGATTCTGGGCGTGGTGCTGGGAGCCGCGGTCATGCGGGTCCTCTACAACGCCATCAATCTCCTGGGCATTCCCACTCAGTTGGAATTCGCCATCATCGGGGGAGTCATTCTGGCCGGCGTCGCGGGAGACGAGCTGGTCCGCAAGGTGGTGGCGAGGCGCCAGTAACTCCTGGCCGGAAATCACGCCGGATGCGGGTCAGTCCATCCGGGGCTTGGCGCCGTAGTATTTGAAGGAGGGGATGAGATGTCCGGCCGAAATGCCGCCGTCCACCTGGATCACCTGCCCCGTGACCCAGTCGCTGTCGCTCGAGGCCAGATAGACCGCCGCGGCAGCCACGTCCGCCGGCGTTCCGAAACGGGAGAGGGGCGTGTACTGCATCCATGCGGCATACAGCGGACCGTCCTTGTCCGGGGGCGGGTCCTTGGGGACGGGGACGGCTCCCGGGGCGATGCAGTTGATCTGGATGTTGTAGTCGCCCAGATCGAAGGCGGCGCCGCGGGTGAAGTTGAGGATTCCCGCCTTGGTGGCTTCGTAGAGGGAACAGTAGTGGGTCCCGCCCAGTCCGTGGATTGACGACATGGTGATGATCTTGCCGCTGCCCTGGGACTTCATGGCCTCGGCGCCGATCCGGACGGTCAGGTAGGTACCGATGAGGTTGGTCCGAACCAGCTTCTCGAACTCTTCCACCCGGGTTTCCAGCAGCGGCTTGGCCAGGCCGTAGCCGGCGTTGGCCACAACGATGTCCAGGCGGCCGAAGCGCTCCAGCGCCGCATCCACCATGGCCTGCACCTGGTCCTCCCGGGAGATGTCGGCCTGGACCAGGAGGCTCTTCCTGCCGACGCTTTCCACCAGGTCGGCCGTCTCCCGTCCCCCCGCCCGGTCGCTGTGGTAATTCACGACGCAGTCGGCGCCTTCCTCGGCGAAGGCCCGGCAGATCCCCGTGCCCAGTCCCCCGGAAGACCCCGTCACCAGCGCTACCTTGTCCTTGAGTCTCATGCGTCCCTCCTAGTCAGTAAGGTGCTCCTCAATACTCGACACCCGTCTATCCAGCGTCTCCAGAGTTCCCTTTATCTTGTAAAGAAGGGCACACATCACTGCGATTCCGACAACTGCAAATACCATCATAAATCCTCCTCCTGGACTCACTAACCAAATCGGCCGACTCAACGGAGTCAGGATAGCCCGACACGCCTCTCCACTTGCGCTTCATTGTAGACCAGACGTCTCTTGACCAGAGTCTCGTGCAGATGGGGACTGCAGATGGGGACAGTCCGTTGCGCGTGGGCGGTGCGAAACCATCGAGGAGACGGCGGAGATGTTCACCGCGGAGGGGGGCCGGGGCATCGCCGCACGGAACCATGATCCGCGAGTAATGGGGACAGTCCATTGCGTGGGCGGTGATGGGCATTGGAGTAATGGGGACAGTCCATTGCGTGGGCGGTGATGGGGACAGTCCCGTACCCGCGCGGGGGACAGCCGATGATGGGGACAGTCCCTTGTGATGGGGACAGTCCCGAATATTGGGGAAAGTCCATTGGTCGGCGCGGCGTGTTTCGTCAAGGGATCGCCGGCCGATCCCAACCGAATCGATGCGGCGCAGCACACCGACTGGTTCGGTCACGAATAACGGGGACAGTCCCGAATAAAACGTAACGGGCGGTCCCTGGTGATGGGGACAGTCCCGAATAATTGCGCGGCACGAACCGGGACCACGGGACACACCGCCGCCGGGCCCATCTCCGGTTCTTCGCCCGCGGGTTGGATCTGTCGCACGAGCCGCCGGACGCACTGTTGCCGGAATAAGTGGTGACGGGCCGTGAGCCGTTCATGGTCGTCGGCGACATGGCCGGGGGTAAGTTGAGATTGGAACCATGACGAACCGGCCGCTGCTTGAGCGCGCCGTCCGAACTCGGCCCGTCCGCGGCCGAGGAATCCGCGCGCCTGCGCGCTTGGCTGGACCGACAGCAGTGACGCGAATCGCCCAAGCGTCCGGTGACGCTACGATCGCCACAGCAGTTGCTATACTCGCGGGATGAAAGCACGCGGATTCTTCCTCGCCCTGGTTCTGACCCTTTCCCCGTTGCAGGCGGCACAGAAGACAGTTTGGGTCGAAGACTCGTTTGAGGACTTCGCCGACGGACGGCTGGACGCCTCCGGCCAGAATCTCTACGTGAGCCGGGACGGCTCCATCCGCACCATCCACCGCTTCGACCTGAACCAGGACGGGTTCCTGGACCTGGTCTTCAACAGCACCCACGACACTACCGGATACCTGCCGGGAACCCTGGTCTCGGTGAATTCGGACGGAAGCCTCCGCGAGTCGGCCCTGGCAGTTGAGGGGAGCAAGGGAATCGCCGCGGCCGACCTGAACCGGGACGGCCACACCGACCTGGTCTTCTGTCCCAACCACGGCGGAATCCAGAATCCGCGCCGGCTGCTGACCATCATCTGGGGAGGCGAAGACGGCTGGCCGGCCTCGAGGAGCAACGGAGTCCTTCCGGTATACGGCGCGCAAGCCGTGGCCATCGCCGATCTGAACCGGGACGACTGGCCCGAGATCGTGACTCTGAACCGGGAGGCCTGGCTTCCGGGACAGCCGGAGGGCAACATCGTCCGCATCTTCTGGGGTAGCGAACGGGGCTACCTGCTGGCGCGCCGCCTGGACCTCGGTGTCCCCGATGGCATCGACCTCGCCGCCGAGGACCTGGACGGGGACGGAGGCCGGGACGTGGCGGTCCTGGCCAAGGGAAGCGTCCAACTGTTCTGGTCGGCGGCCGGCGGAAAGACGGAAGATCCCGAATCGACCCGAATCACCCTTCCGGGAACCGCAGGAATCTCCCTGGCGGCGAACGACGTGAACGGGGACTCGCTCGCCGACCTTCTGGTGGGCACGGGCCGAGACGAGCTCTACCTGGCGGAAGGGAGTCCGGGTCGCCGGTTTCAGACGGCCGTCTCCATCCCGGCGTTTCCCGCCACGCACGTGGCCACCGGACGGCTGGACGGGGACGAATGGCCCGACCTGGTCCTGGTCGACCTGGCCCTCTCCCGAGCCGGCGGTGGTGAAATCGCCGGCGCCGGACGTGACATGAACCTGGTCCGGGTGCTTTGGGGCGGGCCGTCCGGGTTTTCCAGGGAGGAGCGCCTCGATTTGGAGGCTCCGTTCGCTTCGGCTTCCGCTATCGGCGACCTGAACGCCGACGGCCACGCCGACCTGACGCTGGCCCGCTACCAGGGCGCCGACAGCTTCACCACCGATTCCTGGATCTACTGGGGCAACGGAGGGCGAACGCTGGAGAGATCGGGCCGGGGCGCTGAGACCGTCGGGGCGACTGACGTCGTCGTCATCCCGGCCCGCGATTCGGGCCCTGCCCATGCCGCCTTCGCCAACAGCCGCAAGGGGAGCGTGGACGAGAAGGTGCCGCTTCAGGTCTATTGGGGCGGCCCCCAGGGCTTCGATGCCGAGTCGGTCTGGGAGATTCCGTTTCAGAGCGGATACGAGTCCACCGGCGCCGACCTGAACGCCGACGGTTACGCCGACCTGGTGGTTCTGAACTCGGGCCACGGCGGCGCGGCGGCCCTGGCCTCACCCATCCTGGGAGCCAATATCCTCTGGGGAGGAGCGGACGGGTTCGACCTGGAACGCCGGACGACGCTGCGAGAGCTCGATCTCGGTTCCAGCAACGTGGCCGACCTGGACCGGGACGGTTACCTGGACCTGGTGCTGGGCGCCTTCGAGGACCGGGATCCGGAGACCTCCGAAGAACTGGTGATCCACTATGGGACGGAACGGGGATTCGACGGCAGCCGCAGAGCCGCCGTCCTCTCTCCGGGACGGTCCACCGGATGCGCGGTGGCCGACTTCAACCGGGACAGGTGGCTCGACATCGCCGTCACCTCCAGTCTCGCGGACCGGGTCCGCGTCTTCTGGGGCGGACCCGATGGCTTCGAAGCCGAGCGGCACGGAAGCTTGGACATGCCCATGCCCATCAGCATCGAGACGGCAGACCTGAACCGGGACGGTTTCCAGGACCTGTTGGTGGGAAGCTACTACGACAAACCGTCCGGCCACCACGACACGGGGAGCCTCATCTTCTGGGGCTCACAAGCGGGCTTCCGGTCCTGGAACAGCCAGTGGCTTCCCGGCTTCACCCCCATCGGCCTGGCAGTGGCCGACTGGGACGGCGACGGTTACCTGGACGTCTTCTCTCCTCACTACCACGCGGATCTGACCCGCGAGTCCCTTCCCTGCTACCTCTACTGGGGAGGTCCCGATGGACTGGCAACCCGGAACCGGACCATCCTCATCTGCGATTCCGCCCACGACGCCCTGGCCGGAGATTTCGACCGGGACGGACGCCTGGACCTGGCCGTGGCGTGCCATACCAAGGACGGCGACCACCACACCCTCTCCCGGGTCTTTTTCAACGACGGCAACCGCTTCACCGATCCCCAGGTCCAGTTCCTGCCCACCATGGGGACCCACTGGATGGGCGACCAGGACATGGGACACATCGCCCATCGACGCTGGGAGCAGACGTACGAGTCCTCAGTGTTTCGCTGGGAGGAGACCGCCGGCGGAGCGACTCTCGAGTATCAGGCCGACGCCCCGGAAGGCACCCGCCTGGGCTTCGAACTGCGGAGCGCGGACACGCCGGAGGCGCTTCAGAGAATCGGCTGGAGACCCTTGGAAGGGAATGCCGCAGTGGAGGAGACGGACCGCTGCCTTCAATACCGGGTGACGCTCGGGTCCGACAACGGAGACCGCTATCCGGTCCTCAAGCGGGTCACGATCTCGCTGAATTGAGGGAGGGACGGTCCCTCTCCAGATTCCTCGTGGACACCGGATCATGGGGAGACCGCCGTCCAGCGGTGGCGACGGCCTCGTCTACCTCTCCTTCAACACCGAATCGATGAACCGGAAGGCCTCGTGCCGGACCTCGTCCGGGAACTCGTGGCCGGTGTCGGGATGCCGGACGATGACATCCTTCTCATCACCCAGAAGCCGGTAGACGGGCTTCGCCGCGGCGACGCAACGGTCGACGCTTCGCCATTGGAAGTTGCCGTCTCCCAGCGGGGCATTGACGAAGATGGGACGTGGAGCCAGGGCGCCCAGCAACTCGTGGAAGTCGAAGGGGATCTCCTCCAGCCGTCCCCGGTAGTCGGACAGCCGGGGCATGTAACGGATCTGGCACCAGCCCTTCCCGAAGTACCAGCGGGCCGGGTCCCCGCCGTAGTAGTCCAGATAGGAATCGAACCCGCAACTGCTGACCACGGCCCGGATGCGCGGGTCCAGCACCGCCGTATAGATGGCGTTGTGCCCTCCCAACGACTGTCCGATGGCGGCGAATCCCCGGGAGTCGTCCACGTAGGGCAAGGAGGCCAG
>JAJDTT010000249.1 GCA_022827025.1 Acidobacteriota bacterium | reverse complement strand
CCATCATCGTGGGAGCCTCCGACGCCCGGCCTCGCGTCTGCATCGAGCAGGCCCATTTGGCCCGGGAGGTGGGGGCGGCCGCTTACATGGTGGCGGTGCCCACCGAGCTGTACCAGGAACCGGAACGGGTGGAGCCGTTCTTTCGGGAGGTGGCCGAGGGCGCCGGGGACTTTCCGCTGATGCTGCAGGACCTGGATTTCACCGGCGAGGGCCTGACTTCCGAGATGATCCGCCGGCTCACGCAGGTGCTTCCCAGCTTGTCCTCGCTCAAGATCGAATCGAATCCGGCCGGACCCAAGTACACCGCCATCCGGGAGATCTGCGGCGGCGGAATGTTCCTGGCCGGAGGATGGGCCATCGCCCAGATGATCGAGGCGTTGGACCGGGGCGTGGACGCCATGATTCCCGAATGCTCCATGGTGCGGGTGTGGTCGGCAATCGACCGCCGTTACCGCAGCGGCCGCCGCGAGGAAGCGATCCGGATCTTCAATCGCGTCCAGCCCGTCGTCGGTTTCACCCACCAGGACCTGTCGGTGGCCATCGCTTTCGGAAAGCGGCTGCTGGTCAGAAAAGGCATCTTCGCCACCGAACGGACACGGTTCGGCGATTTCCGGTGGGACCGGTACAATCGCCGTGTCGCCGACGAGCTCATTGACTACTACGTGGAGTTGGAGGCATCCGTCTCCTCCGCCTGACCGCAGAAAGGGAGAGGCTCATGAATGGATCCAGGATCGCTCGTGTCCGGGACAGCCGGGTCCTGGTTTCGCTGGGACTGTTCCTGGCCTTCGCGGTGCTGCGTGCCGGCCATGCAGAAGCCTCCACTGACGCTCCGAACTGCGCCATCGTCCTGGGACCGCAGGCGCCGGAATTGGAGCGCTACGCCGCCCGCGAACTGCGCCGCTACCTGAGCGACCTGTACGGCATCCAGGCGGTTCCCCTCACCACCATTTCTTCGCAGGCCGACGTCAACCTGATTCTGGGCAGCCCCGGGACGAACCGGTCCGTCTCCCTGGTGATGGGCGAAGCGGGATGGCCCCAGGTCAGCGACCAGGGATTGGTGCTGAAGACCGTCTCCCGGGACGGCAAGCCGGCGGTGATCGTGGGGGGAGGCAGCCCGGTGGCGACGCTCTGGGCCGTTTACGACTTCCTGGAGCACCTGGGGGTCCGTTTTCTGCTGGAAAAGGACGTGCTTCCCGCCCGTCCGGCCCCGTTCCCGCCCCCGGAGCTGGACAAGGTCCAGGAGCCCCGCTTCCGTTTCCGCTCCTACCGGGCCATCAACAACCTGGCCACGTCGCTCATCTTCTACGGAATGGACGACTACCGGCATCTCATCGATCAATTGGCCAAGTTGAAGTTCAACGTCCTGTACTGCCAGATCTATCCCCATCAGCCCTTCGTCCATTTTCAGTTCCGGGACCAGCCCAAGACGACGGGCGTGTTCCACTACGGGTGGAAGGTGCCGATTCACGGAGAGACCATCGGGCGCGAGCTCTTCGGCGGCCGCACCGAGCTGGTGAACCCGGACATGGCCGGGGCAGAGACCTACCAGGAACGGGTTCGCGCCGCCCAGAAGCTGCTGCACGACCTGCTGGCCTACGCCAAGAGCCGGGGGATGCAGACCGGCATCAACTTCCGGATCAACCAGTTCACCAACGAGTTCAACTGGCGGCTCCCCGAATGGTCCGACCGGGAATACGTCCCCCGGGAGTTGATGAAGGGCACGCACAACGGCCGGCTGGGCATCTCCGAGTACGGCGTGGACCCCACGGCCTTTCCTTACATGACCCCGGACAACCCGGCGGTCACCGGTCTGAACAAGACCATCATCGAGGCCCACATCAACACCTACCCGGAGGCGGATTTCTACGGCCTGACCCAGCCCGAAAATCCGGGAGGCGGCGAGTACTACAAGGCCATGTGGAAGCGCCTGGACCGCAAATACAATCTGGAGCCCCGCTTCAGCCTGGAACGGATGGAGGAGTCGGCCAGAACCAATACCCTGCCCGTGGGCGTCCGCAGCCCGGGCCGGCCCCTGTATGAACTCAAGGGGGCCATCGCCAACGCCGACACCTTGGACAAGCTCCTCAACGAGGAGCGGATCCTGGAAGGGACCGCCAATCCGGACGCCACCGTCGTGGTCGCCACCTTCAGCGACGAGTTCTACCCGGTCATGCTCAAGATCTTTCCGGAAAGGTCGCTGCTCCTGGTCCGGATGGACTACCTGACCTCGCTGGCGGCCCGCCGCGCGGAGATGCTTTCCTTTGCCAGCGAGCATCCGGGACAGGTGGCCACCCTGGCCACCCTGGCGGACGACAACGTGGGCATCCTGCCCCAGCTCCCCACGCAGCCGCTGCATCGCATTCTGCAGGCCATGGAACGCTACGGCGTGCACGGCTTCTTCGGCCGCCAGTTCCTGGTGACCAAGCTGGAAGCGGGAACGGCCTACCTGGCTCAGGCCTCCTGGTCTTCCGAGGTGACTCCTGAATCGGTCTACCGGGACCAGGTGGAACGGGTCTGCGGCTCCGAAGCCGTCCCCGAGATGCTGGAGTTCTACCGGACCCTGGAAAGGGCCACGGCCCGGGGAGACGAGATCGCCATGGGGTTCCTCTTCCCGGTCACCCGGATGATGCGCAAGCACTGGCACAGCCAGAAGGGTCCGGTGCCGGAATGGGACGAATTGAAGGCCTACTACGTTGAGGCCGTCCCCCTGCTGGAGTCCGCTCTGGAGAAGACGCGGCCCGAGGGACGGAGCTACCTGGAGCAGCTCCTGGGGCAGGTCCGATTCGGCGTCGACTACATCGAGGCCGTTCAGACGGTCCGCCGGGCCCGGGTCGAGTACGACCTTTCCCAGCAGGCCTTCGTCCAGAAGGACGCCCGCAGCTTCGAGAAGCGGATCCGGGGAGCCCACGGGCAATTGGAGAGGGCGGTGGATCTCCTGGGTACGGGAATCCGGTCCTGGGCCGGCGCCGTACGCGACCCTTCCGATCTGGGAGCCCTGGGCGTCCTCAACTACTTCTGCCGCGACTACCTCAAGGGGGTCGCCCTGGACGTCTACCTGGAAGCGGAAAACTGGAGAATGAAGTTCTAAAGGGATAGCAAATCGATGAAATCGCGAGTCTTTTCGGCCGATGAGTTGAGGGATCTGGCCCGGCGCATCTTCGCCGCCGCCGGCAGCAGCGACGGGGAGGCGCTCAAGATCGCCACCCGCCTGGTAAAGAGCAACCTGGTGGGACACGACTCCCACGGGGTCATCCGGATTCCACGCTACTGGGAGTGGATCAAGAAGGGCCTGGTCCTGCCCAACCGGAAAGTGACGTTCGTCCTGGACCGGGGTCCCATCGCGGTGCTCGACGGAAACAGCGGCTTCGGGCAGTCGACCGGAGAGCAGACCATGGAGATCGCCATCGACCGGGCCAAGCGCCACGGTTGCAGCATGGTGGGACTCCGGAACACGGGACACCTGGGCCGGATCGGCGATTGGCCGGAGATGGCGACCGCCGCGGGAATGCTCAGCCTGCACTTCGTGAACACCAGCGGAATGGGCAACCTGGTGGCGCCCTACGGCGGCAAGGACCGGCGCCTCTCCGCCAACCCCATCGCCGCCGGCGTTCCCCAGCGCGAGGGGCCTCCCCTGATCATGGACATGTCCGCCTGCATGATCGCCGAGGGGAAGGTCCGGGTGGCTCTCCACAAGGGCGTGCGAGTCCCGGACGGGTGCCTCATCGACTCGGAGGGCCTGCCCACCAACGATCCCGAGCTCTTCTACCGGCATCCTCCCGGTTCCATACTCCCCATTGCGGGACACAAGGGCTACGTCCTGAGCTTCATGATCGAGATTCTGGCGGGAGCCCTCACCGGCGGCTCGTGCACCAATCCCGCCTACGCCCACCAACTGGCCAACGGCATGTTCACCATCGTCATCGACCGGAGCTGGTTCGCCGACCGTGACGAGTTCTTCGACGAGGTCGACCGGTACGTCCGCTACGTGAAGAGTTCCCGCACCATCGATCCCGACG
Source organism: Acidobacteriota bacterium (assembly GCA_022827025.1). GTDB lineage: Bacteria > Acidobacteriota > UBA6911 > RPQK01 > JAJDTT01 > JAJDTT01. The sequence goes on along the minus strand of JAJDTT010000249.1, from coordinate 8,149 downwards.
GCGAGATCCTGGTCCCCGGCGAGTTGGAGGTGCGCACGTCGGAGCGGCGAACGCGGGAGGGAATCCCGCTGGCCGGCACCACCATCGGTCAGATCTTCCAGGTCTGCGAAGAGCTGAACATCGACTCGGGATGGGAAACCGGCTGACCGGACCCGCACCTTCCTGTCCTCTCTCCTGGATTCGCCATGGGTCTGATGGATTGGATCAAGGCGGCCGACTACGGCGTGGCCCTGCCCGCCATCTCGAAGCTGCCCCGCGCTCTGGCCTACGGCTTGGCCGATCTCCGCGGAAGGATGCTCGCCTGCGCGCACCGGGACTCTTTCGCCTGGGCCTCGCGAAACGTCGAGTCCACATTTCCGCATCTCAGCGCGGGTGAGCACCGGAGGATCGTCATCGGCCACTACCAGGCCGAGTCCCGCAACGAGATGGAGGCGTTCTGGTACCCGAACCCCCTGGACGACCTCCAATCTTTCGTCCGCTGCGCGGGTCTGGACACCCTCCGGGAGGCCGCCGCCTCCGGGGACGGCGTGCTCCTCTTTTCCAGCCACATGGGGAGCACCGGGCTCTTCTTCGTCTTCACCGGCAAGAGCGGGGTCCCCATGAACATCGTCGGACGGTCCATCGAACCGGAGGACAACCCGCTGCACCGGTCCGTGCTCCGCTACAACCGGAAACGGGTCCGCTGGATCGAAACGGCCATCGGGCACCCCTTTCTCATGACCGGGCGCGGCAACTACTCCAGGCTCGTGGAGAAGCTCAGGGCCGGCGAGGTCGTCATGATGCTGGCCGACGTGGTGCCCACCCTGGTCAACCCGAAACACACGACGGAGGTGACCTTCTTCGGCCGGCGCGCCTGGTTCCCCAACGGCATCGCCAGCCTCTTCTTCGCCACCGCATCCCGCCTTCTCCACTGGAGGATCCGCAGAAGCACGGAGACGGGCCACCAGGAGATCGAGATCTCGGAAGTGACGGACTCCTTCCGTCCCGCCGCCGACAGAGCGGAATTCATGCAGAAACTGGTAGGACTGCTGGAGCAGGATATTCGCCGTTACCCCGATCACTGGCTGAGCTGGGACTCGCTGGAACACTACTTCCGGAAACCGGAAGGGTAGGCGCCATGACCCGATGGATGGCCCTGGACGTGGGCTCCAAGCGGTGCGGAGTCGCCGTGACCGACCCCCTGAAGTTGACGTCCCGTCCCCTGCTCACCTTTGAACGAAAAAGCCTGGAGGAGGATCTGGAGCGGATCACCGGACTCCTGCGGGAATACCGGGTGGAGAGACTGATCGTGGGCCAACCCCGGCATCTGAGCGGACGGGCCAGCTCCATCGCGCAAGCCGCCATCCCCCTGGTGACCCGGTTGCGCGGACAGGGGACGGTTCGGGTAGAGTGGATGGACGAACGCCTGTCGACCAAGGAGGCCGAATCGGTCATGCGGGAACTGGGGATTCCGCCCCATCAGAGGCGTCAGAAGAAGGACGAATTCTCGGCGGCCATGATTCTGAAATGGTATCTGGAAGAGAGGGCGGCTCCCGAGCCCAAAGGGTGATCCGGCGGCTGCTGATCGCGGGCCTGATCCTGGCCGGAACGGCCCGGGCCGCGTCCAACTGGTGGGAAGCCCGCATCGGCGAACCCCATCTGGGGAGTTCGACCGAAAACCGGCTTCTGACCGTACCCTTCGGGGCTTCGGTGAGAGGCATCGGCCGAATGCTCCAGGAAGCGGACGTGATCCGGTCCGGCCTCATCTTTGCGGCCCATGTCCGCTGGAGTGGTCCCGGCCCTCTCCAGGCGGGCGAATACCTTTTCGAGAACCCCGTCAGCCTGACCCAGGTGGTGCGGATTCTGAGGAAGGGCCGGGTGCACCACTATCGCATCACCCTCCCCGAAGGATTGACCCTGGACGAGATCATCGACCGTTTCGTCCGGGAGGGATTGGGACAGCGGCGGGAACTGGAGCCTCTCGCCGGCCGCACCGACCTCCTGGGCGGCCTGGACCCCGAGGCCACGGACCTGGAGGGCTACCTGTTCCCCGACACCTACCACTTCACCCGTTCCGACCAGGAGCTGACGCTGGTCTCCACGCTGGTGACCCGCTTCAAGCAGGTTTGGAGCCCCCAGCGGCAGAAGCGCGCCGACGACCTGGGCCTCACCATCCGGGAGGTGATCACCCTGGCCTCCCTCATCGAGAAGGAGACCGCGCTCCCCTCGGAGCGGCCTCTGGTCTCCGCCGTGTTCCACAACCGGCTACGGCGGAACATCAAGCTGGACTGCGACCCCACGATCATCTATGCCCTCCGGAAGAGTGGCGGCTACGACGGAGTGCTTCACAAGAGCGACCTGAGGCTGGACTCTCCGTACAACACCTATCTCTATGCGGGACTCCCCCCCGGCCCCATCGCCAGCCCCGGGACCGCTTCCATCGATGCCGCCCTCCACCCGGCCCCGGTCAGGCACCTCTATTTCGTCTCCCGGAACGACGGCAGCCACGTCTTCTCCACCAGCTACCGGCAGCACCAGCGGGCCGTCCGCCGCTACCAGCGCTGACAGCCCGTGGCCAATGAGGCGGAGATACCGCAAGTGATCGATGACAGGAGAGATCGGAAGATCCGACAATCGGAATGGGTCCAGCCTCGCATTGGAATTCCGCAGGGGCGCCCCTTGTGGGTGCCCTCTTCGGTCCGGTCCGGTCCGACCCGGGCCCGGCCCACCGCCGGGACCTGGCGGCGGAATCACGGGGTGTCCCCCGATCGATCTCGGTTGCCTGCACCCGGAGGGCGACCACAAGGGTCGCCCCTACGCACGGGAAGCCGCAGCCTGGGCACCGAAGGGGCCGATGCCGGCGTAGCCGTCGCCCTTACGCACGGGAAGCCGCCCCAGGCTGGTAGACTGTAGACACGCGGTATGGGACACAAGCTGGTCTGGACGTCGCTGACCCTCCTGGCTCTGGCCGCCACGCAGGTCGAGGCGCAAAAAAGATTCGAACCCCCGATGCGCCTGGGCGTCCCGTTTCCGGCGGCGTGGAAGGCCATGCTGGGCGTCCTGCAGCGCGACAAGTGGGAGTTGGTCAAAAAGGACACGGCCAGGGGCGAGATCCTGACCGGATACCGGGACTACATGTCGGGTCCCTTGACGCCCGGTCATCTCGACAAGATCGGAGTCCGCCCCCGGCTGCCTGACGGGGAGTGGGTTCGGGTCCGCTACCGTTACGATCTGTCGGTGAGTCTGATCCGGGAGCGTCAGACCACGGTCACCGTCGACAGCGACATCCAGGCGCTCAAACGCGATTTTCTGGGCCGTGAGGAGTGGGTGGACATCGATTCCACGGGCCGGGTGGAGAAGCAGTTGCTGACCGCTTTCGGTCAAGAATTGTACGGCGCCGAATTCTCCCTGGACAAGCGCCGCAAGGGTATTCTGGGGCTGCCTCCCATCGGGGAGGGCCGGGCGCCTGCGAAGCCGCCCGGGAATTGAGAGGACGTAAGACGAGAGACGCCGGTGCGGTCTTGAGGCCTCCCGTTTCCGCCGGAAGCAGGTTGCCGCGGACAGCATCTTCGTTCGCAATGCCGGGCGGGTCGAACGGCTCAAGGTCTTTTCCCACGATTGCTGAAATCCGATGGATCATCCCGTCCTGCGAATCGTAGACTTTCCCTTCCAGATCGCCCTCTGGGTCTTTCTCGTCTCCTTCCTGGTCTTCCTGCTGGTGGTCCGATATCGCATCCGCGCCCGGAAATTCAGTCTCAAGGACTATTTCCGCGAGGAGTTCGATCGGTACTACCGGGAGCAGCTTGAGGAGACGTCCGGCAAGCCGCGCCCGGCCGAACCCTGGACCGCCGCCCGGAACGAGTTTCGCATCGTCTTCCAGGTCATGCTGCTCTCCATCCTCCTGGCCGTCGGCTCCTTCGTGGGTGTGAGCTTCGTGCCCATCCCCTACCTCAAGAACTGGACGGGGGTCGAGTCCATCGAAACGGCGCCCCTGAGACTGGCCGCCCTCTCCTACGACCGGTTCTATACCGGATTCTCCCTCAAGGGGGAAATCTGGAATCAGGGGCAGATTCCTCTCCAAGGAATCTCGGCGCGCGTCCGGATCTGGGGACGGGACGACGAACTGCTGGAAGAAGTCATGGCAAGGGTGAAGCCGGACGTGCTGGACCCCGAGTCTTCGGGCAGTTTCGGCATGAAGTTCTCTCAGAAGTCCCCCTCCCAGCTCTACGGGTACGAGGTGGCCTTCGTCGATCCCGACGGAGTCGAGACGCCGCACATCCGGGGATTCGATGCCCCCTGAGGCAGCCGGATCCGGTCGAGCGTGGGCCCTGGCCACCTTGATCCCCTACCTGAGGCAATACCGCGCCCGCATCGCGATCGGTGTGGTGATGGTCCTCATGACCAACGTGGCGGTGGTCATCACGCCACAGGTCCTGGGATCGGCGATCGATGATCTCGCCGGGGGAGCCGAGGCCGGCCTCCTGCTCCGCTACGCCGGGCTGCTGCTGGCTCTGAGCTGCGCCGAGGGGCTTTTCCGATACCTGATGCGGTGGATCCTCATCGGCGTCTCGCGCCGGATCGAATTCGACCTGCGCAACGACCTCTTCCGGCACCTGCAGCGGCTCACGCCCTCCTTCTACCAGCGGCATTCCACGGGAGACGTGATGGCGCGGTCCACCAACGACCTGAACGCCGTTCGAATGGTGCTGGGACCGGGCATCATGTACTCGGTCAACACCCTGTTCATGGTCCTGCTCACCGTCACCATACTGATTCGAACCGATGCCGGCCTGGCGCTACTCACCCTGGCCCCCCTCCTGGCGGTCTCCTATTGCGTCAAGTTCTTCGGGCGCAAGATCCACCAGAGATTCGAAAAGATCCAGGAACAGTTCTCGATGCTGACGACCCTGGTTCAAGAGAACGTCTCGGGAATCCGGGTCGTCAAGGCCTACAACCAGGAGTCCGCATTCGTGAGCCGGTTTCGAGACGCCAACCGGGAATACATGAAGCGGAGCATGGCCCTGGTCAAAGTCTGGGGGGTCTTCTATCCCCTCCTCGCCTTCCTGTTGGGCCTGTCGGCCGTCTTTCTCCTCTGGTATGGAGGACGGCAGGTCATGGACGGGGCGCTGACTCTCGGCGCCCTAGTCTCGTTCATCTTCTACCTGGCCCGCCTGACCTGGCCCACCATCGCCCTGGGATGGGTCATCAACACCTTCGAGCGCGGGTCGGCTTCGATGGGCAGGATCAACCGGATCCTGGCGGCCCGACCGGACGTGCCGGACGATGGCGGCCTTCCGGTCGAGGCCATCGAAGGCCGGGTGGAGGTCAGGAATCTCACCTTCTCCTACAACGGGACGCCGGTCCTGAAGAACCTGGAATTCGAGCTGCCTGCCGGCAACACACTCGCCATCGTGGGGAGCACCGGCAGCGGAAAATCCACGTTGGTGCATCTCCTCTGCCGCCTCTACCCGGTGTCCCGGGGCCGGATCCTCGTCGATGGCATGGACATCAACGACATTCCCCTGACCACGCTGCGCAGGAGCATCGGCTGCGTTCCCCAGGACACATTCCTTTTTTCCGAATCGATCCGGGACAACCTGACGTTCGGAACACCGGACGCCCCCGACCAGGCCATTCGGGAGGCTGCGCGCACCAGCAACATCCTGGGAGAGATCCAACGCTTCCCCGACCAGATGGACACCTTCGTCGGAGAGCGGGGACTGACCCTTTCCGGTGGACAGAAACAGCGGATGACCATTGCGAGAGCGCTCCTGACGGACCCCAGGATCCTGATCCTGGACGACTCGCTCTCCAGTGTGGACACCTACACGGAGGAGGAGATCCTGAAGCGGCTCGCTCCCGTCATCGCGGGAAGAAGCACCATCCTCATCTCCCACCGCATCTCGACGGTCAAGGGGGCAGATCAGATCCTGGTGATGGACCGGGGACGAATCGTACAAAGGGGACGGCACCACGAATTGCTGCGGACCGCGGGTCCCTACGCCGAAATGCACCGAAAGCAGTTGTTGGAACAGGAGTTGGGACTCGCATGATCGAGTACGACCAGGACGAGATCCTGGGCCGGGTCTACGACGGGCGATTGGCGCGGCGGATGCTCGGATACCTTCATCCCTACCGCTGGGTAGTGGGCGCGTCGGTGACGCTGCTACTGCTGGTGTCGGCCCTGCAACTGGCGGGTCCGTTCCTGACCCTGATCGCCATCGACGATCACATCAGCATCGGCGACCGGACCGGCCTGACGCTTCTGGCGCTGCTCTACCTGAGCCTCCTGATTCTGCAATTCTGCTGCACTTTCGCACAGACCTGGCTGATGAACTGGACGGGACAGCGGGTCATGAACGACCTGAGGATCCAGATCTTCCGTCACGTCCAGACGCTGCACGTCGGCTATTTCGACAGGAATCCGGTGGGGCGCCTGATCACCCGCGTGACCAATGACGTGGACGTGCTCAACGAGCTCTTCACGGCGGGCGTCGTCAGCATCTTCGGGGACATCTTCCTGCTGGGCGGCATCGTGACGGTCATGCTCTGGAAGGATTGGCAACTGGCCCTGGTCACCTTCTCGGTCCTGCCCCTCATCTTCGTGGCGACCATGATCTTCAAGATCAAGGTTCGAGGATCCTATCGATGGGTCCGGGCCTGCGTGGTCAAGATCAACGCCTTCCTTCAGGAGAACATCACCGGCATGCCGGTGGTGCAGGTCTTCGTCCAGGAGGACCGCAAGTTCGGCCAGTTTCGGGAACGGAACCGGGAGCACCTGCAGGCCAATATTCAATCCATCTTCTACTACGCCGTGTTCTATCCGGTGATCAACCTGGTGGGCGCGCTGGCCATCGCCCTGATCCTCTGGTACGGAGGGGGCCGCGTGCTGGACGGAGTCCTGACCCTGGGTACACTCGTGGCCTTCCTCCAGTATTCGGAACGCTTCTTCAAGCCCATCAGCGACCTGAGCGAAAAGTTCAACATCCTGCAGAGCGCCATGGCCAGTTCGGAGCGGATCTTCAAGCTCCTGGACACGCGGGCCCAGGTTCGGCCTCCGTCGAAACCCACACCGTTGCCGCCGGGCGGCGGAGCCATCGAGTTTCGCAACGTGACGTTCGCCTACAAGGAGGACACGCCGGTCCTGCGGAACCTGAGCTTGAGCATCGCCCCCGGCGAACGAGTGGCCATCGTGGGTCCCACCGGTGCGGGAAAGACCACTTTGATCAACCTGATCTGCAGGTTTTACGACGTCCGGAAGGGAGACATTCTCATCGACGGAATCCCCATCGCGGACCTGGACCCGGGGGAATTGAGGCGCAGGATGGCGGTCGTGCTGCAGGACGTTTTTCTCTTCAGCGGCACCATCGAAGAGAACGTCCGGCTGTGGCGGGCTCCCATTGATCGGTCGCAAGTGACAAAGGCGGTACGCCACGTCAATGCCCTGGATTTCATCCGGGAGAAACCGCGGGGACTCGACTCGCCGGTGACCGAAAGGGGCACGTCTTTGTCCGTGGGACAGAGGCAGCTATTGGCCTTCGCCCGGGCCCTGGCTCACGACCCCAGAATCCTGATCCTGGACGAGGCCACCTCGTCAGTCGACACGGAGACCGAGATTCTCATCCAGGACGCGTTGACCACGCTCATGGAGGGGCGAACCTCCATCGTCATCGCCCACCGCCTCTCCACGATCCAGAACTGCGACCGGATCGTCGTTCTCCGCCAGGGCAGAATCGAGGAAGAGGGCACCCACCAGGAACTGCTCAAGCTGCGGGGACTCTATTACAAGCTCTACCAGCTCCAGTATCAGGACGAGGCGTTGGTTCCTGAATCTCGAACTCATGTGTAAATTGACGACGAATATTCGGTAGGAGCGCCCCTTGTGGGTGCCCTGCGGGGTCGCATCGTTCCGCGGCGGAATCGCCCCCCCGTGTTTCTCGCGGGATCAGGAGGGGGGACTTTCCTGTCCCCCCTTCTTCTTTTTCTTTGAAACTTCCAATGCCGGACGCCCGCCAGGAGCGGCGTCGTCCGGAGCGGCGTCGTCCTCGGCGCCGACTGGGATCGGCGTCCTTCCGGGCGCCGCTTGGAGCGGCGTGTTTCACGCGCCGACTGGGAGGGGCGTGTTTCACGCGCCCCGTGTTCCTTGCCAGGAGGGGCGACTTCCAGTCGC
>JAJDTT010000044.1 GCA_022827025.1 Acidobacteriota bacterium | reverse complement strand
GTGCTGAAGGAGACAGAGTGTTCGAAGTGATCCCATCGGCGGAAGGTGAAAAGGCACTACACTCTGTTCCCGCTCCGCGAAAACGCCGTGTTCGAATCACCGACCCTATATTACTCGCGGGTTCGTGGCCCGGCGACGAGTCCATCGATGAACTCCTAGCCCAACTCGATTGATCCGTTCGACGCAAAATGATCTCTGGATCGCAGCGACGGCTCATGAAACCAAGGCGACGCTCCTGTCCACTGACAAGGACTTCGATCACCTTAATCGGGTTTGGATCAGATTCGCCTATGTCGATCAGAGCCGATAGGGTCCCTGATCGGGATCAAGAACAGAGCCACGAACCGCTGCAGTGTAGGACCCTGCAATTGCGGTCTGTTCGTCCCGCTCCATATTTCACCATACGACACGACGCTTGCATCAAGGTCACTCAGTCCAGTTCGAACTGGGCCAAATAGTCACCGACTTCGTACTCGCGGGCCTGCGGCTGCCGCTCCTTGAGCAGGATAAAATTCTCCATGACCAGGACATCCATGTTGGTGGACATGAAGCAGCGGTAGGCCTGCTCCGGCGAACAGACGATGGGCTCGCCCCGGACGTTGAAGCTGGTGTTGATGACCACGGGACATCCCGTCCTGCGCTCGAATTCCCGCAGCAGGCGGTAGTAGGCTCCGTGCCTCTCCGAGTCGACGGTCTGCACCCGGGCCGAGTGGTCCACGTGGGTGATGGCCGGGACCACGGAGCGAGCGACGTTGAGCTTGTCGAGGCCGGTCAATTTCGACTTCCCGTCCGAGGCGACTCTCTTGGCACCCTGCACCGGAGCCACCAGCAGCATGTAGGGACTGTCTTCTTCGGGCCGCATCTGGAAATACTCGTCCACGTGCTCGCGCATGACTGAGGGAGCGAAGGGCCGGAAGGATTCGCGAAACTTGATCTTGAGGTTCATCACCGACTGCATCCGGCTGCTGCGAGCGTCTCCCAGAATGCTCCGGCTCCCCAGGGCCCGGGGTCCGAACTCCATGCGCCCCTGCATCCAACCCACCACCTTCTGGTCGGCCATGACCCGGGCCACACGTTGCACCAGCGCCTCGGGATCTTCGATCCGTTCGTAGTCGGCGCCCACCTCTTCGAGGAAGGAGCGGATCTCCGGCTCCGAATAGGAGGGGCCCAGGAGCGAACCCGCCTGACCATCCGGCGTCTGCGGACGGCGCGGGTTTCCGAGCAGTTGGTGCCAGATGAAGAGGGCCGTTCCCAGGGCTCCACCGGCGTCCCCTGCCGCGGGCTGGACCCAGATCTCGTTGAAGGGACCTTCCCGGAGAATCCGTCCGTTCGCCACGCAGTTGAGGGCGACGCCGCCGGCCAGGCAGAGGTTCGACTTTCGGGTCTGTTCGTGGACGTGACGGGTCATCCGCAACAGGATCTCCTCCATGACCCGCTGGATGGAGGCGGCCAGGTCCATCTCCCGCCCGGTCAGCGGCGTCTCGGGCTCCCGGGGCGGTCCGCCGAAGAGGCGATCGAACTTGCGGGAGGTCATGGTCAGGCCCTGGCAGTAGTTGAAATAGGACATGTCCATGCGGAAGGAGCCGTCCTCCTTCAGGTCGATCATCCGCCGGAGAATCAGGTCCGCGTATCGAGGCTCGCCGTAGGGCGCCAGGCCCATGAGCTTGTACTCTCCCGAGTTCACCCGGAACCCGCAGAAATAGGTGAAGGCGGAATAGAGAAGCCCGGGGGAATGGGGAAAGCGGAGTTCATGGGTCAGCCGGATCCGGTTGTCGGTTCCGGTGCCGAACGTGGCGGTGGCCCACTCCCCTACGCCGTCCACGGTCAGAATGGCGGCCTCCCGGAACGGAGAGGGAAAGAAGGCGCTGGCCGCGTGGGACTCGTGATGCTCGGTGAAGATGAACCGCTTCCGGTAGGCCCGGTCGAGCCCCCGCGTCAACTGTCCGGGGAGATGGAGCTTCTCCCGGAGCCAGACCGGCATCGCCTTCACGAACGAGGAGAAGCCCCGGGGAGCGTAGGCCAAGTAGGTTTCCAGGAGCCGGTCGAACTTCATCAAGGGCTTGTCGTAAAAGCCCACAAGGTCCAGTTCGCCCGGCGTGAGCCCCGCCTCTTTCAGGCAGTACTCGATGGCCTGGGCAGGAAAGGAGGCGTCATGCTTCTTGCGGCTGAACCGCTCCTCCTGGGCCGCCGCCACGATCTCGCCGTCCCGGACCAGAGCCGCCGCCGAGTCGTGATAGAAAGCCGAGATTCCCAGTATTGCCGTCACGGCCTGTCTGCTTATCCTCCGGTCTCAGTCTTCCCGATCAGTTTCCCGCAGCCCTGGTGAAACCGTGCCGCAAACCGCCAGGATACCTTCCTGGCCTCCCCTTCAGTAGAATAGCGGCCCATCACTCCCCGGGCATCCCGGATGTCAAAGCGGAGAACACATTCGGCAGTCAGGAAGGACATGAAGTTCGGCATCATTCTCGGGCAGACCTTCACCGACACCGGACAGGCCAGCTTCAACCAACTCCGGGAGCGGGTCCAAGTGGCCGAGGAGTTGGGATTCGACCTGGTCTGCCTGGGCGACCGGCACCTCTGGCCCTCCGGCTTCCACGAGATGCTCACGACCCTGGCGGCCCTGGCCCCCGTCACGAGCCGGATCCAGCTCTGCTCCAGCGGATTCATCCTCCCCATCTACAACCCGATCCTGCTGGCCGAGCAGGCGGCGCATGTGGACGTGATCTCGGGCGGGCGGCTCATCTTCGGGCTGGTTTTGGGTTACCGGGAGGAGGAGCTGGCCATTTCAAACGTCCTGTTGCGGCAACGGCGGAGCCGGTTCCTGGAGAACCTGGAGGTCATCTCCCGGCTCTGGGCCGGCGAGTCGGTCACTTTCCAGGGCAAGTTCTTCCGTTGTCGGGACGTCCGCATCGGTCCGCTGCCGGTCCGGAAACCCCGGCCTCCCATCTGGATCGGCGGGACGGCCGACGTGGTCGTCCGCCGTTCGGCCCGGCTGGCGGACGGCTGGTTGCCCAGCGCCAGCCTCGGGCGGCGGGAACTCCGGGAAAAGATCCGGGTCTATCGAAACGCCCTGGACGAGTTCGGCAAGCAGGGATCGCTGGTGGTGGCCCGCCTGGGGTTCGTGGCCAAGAGCCGGGCCCGGGCCCGAGCTCTGATGGAGAAACCGCTGCTCGCGCAATACCGGCGCTACTCCGGCTGGATGAAGGACACGCCGGAGGGAGCACGCTACAGGTACGGGTGCCTGGACGACTTCCAGGACCGGCTCATCCTGGGGACGCCCGGGGAGTGCATCGAGCAGGTGGCCGTCTATCGCGACATGGGGGCCGACACCCTCGTCTACCACTGCCAGCACCAGGGGATCCCTCAGCGGCAAATGCTGGAATCCATGGAACTCTTCGCGACCCGGGTCATGCCCGCCTTTTCCAGCGGTTGATCCGCCGTTGCCCGGAACCGACTATTCCCAATCGTCGCTCCGGAAGGGCGAGGCGGGAAGTCCGTCGGCGTTGTAGAGGTTGCAGACGGGACTGGCGCTCCAGCCGTAACGGACGGCCACGGCTCGCTCCACCTCAGGGCTGGAAGCCACGACGTTCCCGGAATCGATCCGGGCTGACGCCGAAACGAAGCGACGGTCGGCCCCGGCCACCTCGAAGCCGGTCAAATCGCCCTCATGGCTCTCGAGCCCGCCTCCCACGTGGTCGAACCAGACCCGCAGTCCGGTCCCCTCGGTCGTGACCCGGCGAAAGACGGGTCCCGAGTAGGCCAGGTCCTCGCCGTGGGCCAGCGCGCGGGCCGCCAGAGCCAGGCGTTTTCCCACGTCCTGCTTGTTCTTGGGATGGATGTCCTCCGGATTGCCGATATCGATGGTGACCGCCATGCCCGTGTTCCTGACGCCCAGCGTCATGAGCTGGGCCTCCCTGAGCTCGGGCCATTCGCTGCCTTCAGGCGTCTTGCGGAAATTGGCCAGTTGGACGAACAGAAATGGGAACGGCCCCACTCTCCAGTGCGCCCTCCAGTCCTGGATCAACGCAGGGAACAGCGAACGGTAGAGATGGGCCTCCGCCAGGTGCGCATTGGTCTCGCCCTGGTACCAGATGGCGCCACGGACGGCATAGGGCACGAGTGGCGAGATCATGGCGTTGAAGAGACCCCCGGGCGTCCACGGATGTCCGGGACCGAGAGGACGGCGGGGCCGGCGGGGCACGGGTTCCCCGTTCTTCTTGGCGGCCGCGGCCTCCCGTTCCCAGCGGGCGACCTCCGCCAGATGCTCCTTCTGCCGCTCGGGATATTCGGCCAGCACTTGTTGCCACTTCTCCAAAGCCGGGGTCAGAGCGGGATCAGACTCGAGGTGAGGACGACTGACCCAGGCCTGTGCCGGCGTCCCTCCCCATGCCGTCTGGATCACGCCGACGGGGTGACCCAGCTTCCGGTGCAAGTGACGGGCGAAGTAGTAGCCGACAGCGGAGAAATGCTCGACCGACTCTGGAGAACAAGGCTGCCATGCCCCTTCCACGTCCTCCAGCGGCTCGTCGGCCACGTTGCGGGCGACCTTGAAGAGGCGGATCCCGGGAAAGTTGGCCTGAGCGATCTCCTCATCCGGATCCCTCGAACGCCGGACCGACCAGTCCATGTTGGACTGCCCCGAAGCCACCCAGACGTCGCCCACAAGGACGTCTTCAATAGCGATGGTATTGCTCCCCCGGACCTCCAGACGAAAGGGACCTCCGGCTTCCGAGGGGGCCAGGAACACTTCCCAGTCTCCCGATTCCCCCGGCAACGGCGCGGCCGCCGTGTAACTCCGGCCGCGGAATCGGACCTGGACGGTCTCACCCGGACTGCACCAACCCCAGATCCGCGCCGGAACCCCCTGCTGCAGGAGCATGTGGTCCGAGATCACGGCCGGCAACCGGACCTCGGCCTGAACCGATCCGGCCGTTGCCGGCAACAACGCCGCCGCAACAGCAAATATTCTCCATGAGCCCGGGGTGACCATCGCGCACCTCCTATGAGAATCAGGTTACTCGCCGGGACATCAATCGTCGAGGCATTACGAAACGGCTTGCATACAAGGCATTTCCGATTCGGAGGCATTTCCGATGCGGAGCGTATCGACACTGGACATGCATACTGCATGCAAGTATCCTGATCGCATGCCGAACCTTCAGGTGCGCAACGTTCCAGAGGAGCTTCATCGGACTCTCAAGGCGAAAGCAGCTCTCGAGGGCTCATCGTTGTCGGCTTTCTTGCTCACTGAGTTGGAGAAAATCGCCAAGCGACCGACTCTCCGGGAACTCCGCCAACGCTTGCGTCAAAGGGAGCCGGTCCACCTTAATCCCACCGCTGCCCAGATCGTACGCGAGTTGCGCGAGCGTGATTAGCCCGCCTATGAGTCGATTTTGATGCTGGTGATCGACGCGTCGGCGGTTGTCGAGATCCTCATGGTGACGCCGCGCGGTCATGCCATCGAGGAGTATGTGTTTGGATCGGGTGAGCCCCTGGCAGCACCACACTTGATCGATGTCGAAGTGCTTCACGTATTCCGCAGGTTTCACCGCCAGCGATTACTGACGACCGAGCGCTGCAAACAAGCCTTGGAAGATCTCGCTGATTTTCCGATAACGCGTTACGGCCACTTGCTCTTGCACCCCGCCATTTGGCGGCTAAGAGACCACCTGACCGCGTACGACGCAGCGTACGTGGCCCTCGCCGAGTTACTCGATGCACCGATCGTCACCTGCGACGGCAAGCTGGTGCGATCAACCGGGCACAACGTGAGCTTCCAGCTATTCGATCCGAGAGCTTCGTAACGGAAACATTCTGCGACGGTCCGGCTGCAATTCCGAAAATTCATGCCCGGGTCGGGCGGCGCACTCTCACCTGATTCGGTCCCTCTCCGAAGCTGATCATCTCAGTGACGTGCCGACCGTCAACAGAACGGTCTCCAAGAGAGCCCTGCTCGCTACGCGAAATCGATCGCTGATGAAGAATGGAAACGATCCCGAAACGAACTGGAAACGAGACGGAAATGACTGTACCATTTACGAATGTAAACCTATTAAAATAGGTGTTCTACAAATAAATAAACTTGAAATGACTGGGAAATGATTCGGAAATGACTGCTGACAAAGTCAGTCGCTATATGGTCCCCCAGCGATGGGTGCACTACGATCCCTCTGACATCTTTCACCTGCTGATCGAAGCCAAGACCGCCGGCGGCGTCCTGAATCAGATGCCGTATCTGCCTCAGTGGATTGAGGAGGCGCACGCGGAGCAATTGCGATTGGAAGCGGCCGGCACCTCGCGCATCGAAGGCGCCCAATTCACGCAGCGCGAACAGGACGAAGCCCTCGCCCCCACCTTGAATGCGACGACTGGATTGACCCATTCCCAGCGTCAACTTCGTGCCGCTGACGCCACCTACCGCTGGCTGCGTTCAAGACCTGCCGAACAGCCGGTCAGTGCCGATTTCATCCGGGAAATCCACCGGCGCATCGTGACCGGATGCGACGATGATCATTGCGAACCGGGCGGAACACGCCCTGACGGGTGGAACGTCACCTTCGGGACGCCACGCTGCCGGGGTGCCGAGGGCGGTCGTGAATGCCGCGCTGCCTTCGACGGCCTCGCCGCCGCCATCGCCGGAGAGTTTCGGCGTCACGACCGTCTCATTCAGGCCATTGCCGCTCACTACCACATCGGCGCGATGCACCCCTTCGGCGACGGAAACGGCCGCACCGCTCGTGCCCTGGAAGCGTTCATGCTGCGCCGGGCTGGCGTCAACGACGTAATCATGGTCAGCTTGTCCAACTACTACTACGAACACAAAGACGAGTACTTGACCGCTCTGCACGAAACCCGCAAGAACGGACACGATCTGACACCGTTTCTGAAGTTTGCGCTGCCGGCGGTGGCCGAGAGATGCAACGCGGTTGCCGAGACCATCGCCACCAACCATCGCCAAGTGCTGTTCCGGGAATTCGCCAGATCGTTGTTTGGGAAACTACGCAGTCCCCGCCGTCGGGTTCTGGCCCAGAGACAACTGGAGATCCTGGAGATTCTGCTGGACGCCGGACCAACGGAACCGCCCGACCTGATAGTGCGGGGACGAGCGCTTTACCTGGGTCTCAAGTATCCTGACCGCGCAATGGTGAGAGATCTCTTCGGACTGTTGGAACTGTCCGCCATCATCTTGGACCAAGGACGAATCGGCGCCAACCTGGACTGGCCACAATTATTTGCGGAGTCGGAACTGCTGGATCGGTACGAAAACATGCCGTCTGCTGCATCGACCACTCATCCGGCTATGGTCCAGTTGTCCCGGCTCCTGGGCCGCCGCTGATCCACGGACCGGACTCCTCACCCGGACCACGATTCACCATGAGAAATCCGCTTGCCATATTGGGACCCGGCCTGCTGGTGGCGGCCACCGGCGTCGGCGCCGGAGACCTGGCCACCGCCGGTTTCGCCGGATCGAAACTCGGGGTCGCCATCCTCTGGGCCGTCCTGGCCGGAAGTTTCTTCAAGTACGTCCTCAGCGAGGGGATCACGCGCTGGCAACTGGCCACGGGGCAGACCCTCCTGGAAGGCGCCGTGGAACGCCTGGGCCGTCCTGTCCAATACGTCTTCCTGGGATACCTGGTGGTCTGGAGTTTTCTGGTGGCGGCGGCGCTGATGAGCGCCTGCGGGGTGGCTTCCCACGCCCTCCTGACCCTTCACTCCGACCCGGTGACGGGCAAGATCGTCCACGGGATCGCGTGGAGTCTGATCGGACTCCTGATGGTCCGCCTGGGCGGCTACCGGCTCTTCGAAAAGGTCATGAAGGTCTGTATCGGCCTGATGTTCTGCACGGTCGTGATCTCCGCCGTTCGGCTGGCACCCGATTGGGGGGACGTCATCTCCGGTCTGGTGTGGCCTGCCATCCCCGAGTCGGACGGGCAGGGACTGGGATGGACGCTGGCCCTCATGGGAGGCGTGGGCGGTACGGTCACCATTCTCTGCTACGGCTACTGGATCCAGGAGGAGGGACGCGCCAGCGTGAAGGATCTCAGGATCTGCCGGCTCGATCTGGCCGCCGCCTACGTGGTAACGGCCCTGTTCGGCCTGGCCATGGTGATCATCGGCAGCCAGGTCGAGGTTCAGGGCGGCGGCGCCACGCTGTTGATTCGCTTGGCGGAACGTCTGTCGGACTCCCTGGGGCCGTTGGGGGGTTGGGCGTTCCTCTTGGGAGCCTGGGGAGCCATCTTCAGCAGTCTCCTGGGGGCGTGGCAGAGCATTCCGTACTTGTTCACCGACCTGACCTCCCTGATGGGAAGCCAGGGATCAGGCAGGCGCCGGCGTGTGGACCCTGACTCCAGGTTGTACCGCGGCTTCATGTACGCCATGGCCACGATTCCGATGGTGGGTCTGTGGGTCGGGTTCGCCCGGATGCAGAAAACGTACGCCATCGTCGGCGTGCTCTTCGTCCCCATGCTGGCGGCTGCGTTGCTGCGCATGAACGGAAAGGCCGGGTGGATCGGCAGCGGTTACCGGAACCGGCCCTGGACCTCACTAGCGCTGGCCTCCATCCTCATTTTTTTCCTGCTGGCAGGATATCTGGCTGTCGAAGCGGCCTTCCGGCGGTAGCCGGAGACCCGGCCGGAGGCCGTGACGACTTCCGCGACGGGCTGTTACCATGAGCCGCATGGAAGCTCCTTTCACGATGACGTTCGAGGCTTTCTGGAGATGGCTCAACGCCCATCCCAACTGCATCTTGAGGGCGGGGACCATGAACGCCGTCCTCTACGACGACGACGACCTTCACTGGCATTTCGCCAGCGAGCCGGACGGCACTCTGCTGGTTCAGGTTCTCCGGGGCAAGCTCCTGTTGGGAGAGCTCTTCATCAATTCCGAGGAGATTCGCTACGTCCAGGCGGTGGCCGGTGAGAGCAACGAGGAGAACCTCTTCGAACTGGTCATCGAGTCGGACCTGGGCCAGAGCCCTTCGTATTTCTTCGTCCTGGCCCACGGTTACGAGGAGGAGAGCGTCTTCTCACCCGGCCGGGTCCACTGAACCTGATCACTCACGCCTTGTTCTGAAAAGTTTCCAAGTCCGAGACCGAACTGTTCCCCCACTCATCGGAGAACCCTGTGGATTCGCTTCCTCCCACGATCGCTGCCCTCACCCCGCGCGACGGTGCTGGCCATCAGTTCGTCTGCTATGCCGACAGCTGCTCCGGAGTGGCGGGAGAACCGGAGGAGGCCAATTTTGCACGGGTGAACGCCATCCTTGCCCGGCTTCGCCCCCAGCCTCAATTCATCTGCTTTCCGGGTGACGAGATCATCGGGCTCTCCACTGATGAAGAAACCCTGAGAAATCAATGGCGCTACTGGTTCGAACGGGAAATGCACTGGCTGGACCGGGCCAAGATCCCCCTCTATCACACGACGGGGAACCATACGGCCTACGATCGGGCAAGTGAGCGCGTGTTCCGGGAATTTCTGGCGCACCTGCCCCGCAATGGGCCGCCAGGCCAGGAGGGACTGACCTATTTCGTACGCCGCGACGATCTGCTTCTCGTCTTCGTCAACACCCTCTGGTCCGGACGCGGAGGCGAAGGCTATGTGGAAAACACATGGCTCGATCAAACCCTGTCGGACCATGCCGATGCACGGTACCGGCTCGTGTTCGGCCATCATCCAGTCCATCCGGTCAAAGGGCATTTGGGTCCCCATGAGTTAGGAATCGTGCCCGAAGACGGCCGTGAATTCTGGGATGTGCTGGTGCGACACCGTGTGTTGGCGTACGTCTGCAGTCACCTTCTGACCTTTGACGTACAGGTTCACCAAGGTGTCCTTCAAGTTTTGACCGGCGGCGCCGGGAGGACACGCGGGTCCCGGCATTGCGTTCAGGCGGCACTCGATTCAGACCGACTGCGTTACCAGGTCCTGGACACGACGGGCGCGATCAAGGCGTGGCTGGAGTGGCCGCCACACCTGCCGCCCTCCGAGAGTTGGGTGCCGTTCTGTCCTGCGGACGAATTTCAGAAACTGCCCGGCGATATGGACGGCACCGACTCAAGCGAGTTCATGGTCGTGTGGTGCTTCTCGGGGATCACTGGACCTTCCCGCCACGGCGAAGCGCAGACACTGCTCAGTGGTTGGGATGATCGCCCGGTGCCTGCACCGGTCTGGATTGGACTGCTTGGTCGTCAGCGCCGTGTCGCCGTCCTGCTGAGCAGAGCTCCCGGTCGCAGCCCCGGCTACTGGCTCGGACCGTCGCTTTCGCCCAATGAACCCTTCACGGTTCAACTCGCTTTTCACACCAGTATGGGTCCCGGCGGCGTTCTCTGGCGGAAAAAGGACGAAGACTCATGGTCGTCGCTGCCATCCGCTGCTCCACACGGACTGGAACGACTGCCGTGGCCGAGCTACTGGAGTATCGGCCACGGTCAGCGCGGCACTACGGATCGGCCTTTCTGTGGACGTGAGCTGCGAGTCACCTGGCACGCGCATGCCCAGCAGCTTGACCTGTGAGTGACTTCCAGAAACGCAACTCGTCCAATGAGCCCAAGGGCCGCCTCACCGTGGGAATCGGCGAGATTGCGGGCGTGAAGCCGGGTCCATACTTCTTACTGCATCAACCGGCTGGAGAGAGGGGTCTCAGTCCAAAGCCAGACCGGTGGGCGGCGGTCTTCAGCCAACAGTTGGGCAAGCACTACAGATGTATCCAGGTAGATCATGGCTCGCTTCGGTCTTCATCCAGCTCGGCGAGCAGGTCCCGGAGCGGCGCTACTGGTTCGGGTGGCGGTGGCGTGTCACCAGACGGCAACGCCGGCGGGGTCAAACAGCCCTTGCGTGCCGCCTCTGCCAGAATCGCGTCGGCAAGAATTGGGCTCCTGGTTGGTCTCGGCGGACCGATTTCCGCCACGACTCGGTCACGGTCTGTCACCAGAACCGTCTCCCCCGACGCTGCCAGGCGAATGTACTCGCTCAAACGGCTGTTGAGCATCTTTATTCCAACCGATCTCATACGCAATAAAGTAACAACTAGTAGCTACTCTTTCGAATTGCGCTCAGGGTCTGGGTCGCGGCGAGAGGTAATGCCGTGGAGGGGTGACAGCTAGTAAGGATTTTCCTTACAATGGGAAAGTCCGACAGATCAGGCGAAGGGGATTCCATGATCATCAGCAAGCTGACTTCCAAAGCCCAGACAACCATCCCGCTTCCGATCCGCACTGCGCTCGGATTGCAGCCCGGGGACGAACTGTTATACGAGATCATCGATGGACAAGTAATCCTCACCAAGGCGAGGCGAGACGCCACCACGGACGACCCGTTCCGCACCTTCGAGGAATGGCGATCGGAAGCGGACACCAAGGCCTATGCCGACCTTTGAGCAAGGTGACGTTGTCAAGGTTCCGTTCCCGTACACGGACAGCGCGACGCGTCAGTGGCGACCAGCCCTGGTGGTATCCACGGCTCGACTTCAGGATCTACACGGACTGTTGTGGGTCGTCATGATCACCAGCGCCAAGAACCGAGGCTGGCCCGACGACGTTCCGGTTGGCGACCTGAAAATGGCGGGCCTGCCCGTCCCATCCCTCATCCGTTGCGCTAAGATAGCGACGATCGACGCGTCTGCCGCCTCAAAACTGGGCCGGGTGGCGGCGAGTCAGATCAGACTGGTCACGGGGAAGTTCTTCCAGGGGCTGGTGGCCGTATGAACGATGCTCTGTCTGCTGCGCCTCCACCAACTCAGAAGCAGTGGCAATAGCGAAGTAGTTCGGTGCCAAGATCGCCCGGTTTCGAGCGTCCACAGCACTTCACACCAGGTTCGGATTCACGTCCTTCCACTCGTCCAACGGCGGCAGAAGGCCATCGGCGATGGTCTGGTCCCGGAGGTTCGTCAGGTGCTTGTAGGAATTCCGGAGCGCGGCCATGTCGTCGGCGTCACCCTCCGGCATCGAGTATTCCAGGCCGTCGGGTCCGAAGCGCGTGTCCATGGCCATCATGATGTGGCGGAACTCGCCCCGGTTGACGTAGGTGCCGCAGGGCCACGGGAACTCGTCGGCGCCCAGGCGGCCCCGGAGCATGGAGGTGCTCAGGTGGGCCGGAGACTGGAAGGAGGATCGCCCTCGCAATTTGATGATGGCGGCTCCTCCGCCTCGGACCTGCTGCTGCAGGTCGGTCCACTGGCCCGCGGTCAGACCCTGCCCCTCGACGGTGGCGCCATCGAGGATCTCGCCGAGAGGCGTCCCGGCGACGGTAATGCTGCCTTTGAATACGGCCATCTGCTCGCCGTGGCCCCCGTAGGTGGCGCAACCGGTCACCTGGTCCTGGGCGACGGAAAAATGCTGGGCCAGGGCACTCTGAAGGCGTGTGCTGTCGAGCGCGGCCAGAGTGGAGACCGCCGACCCCGGCAGGCCCGAGTGGACCAGGGTGGTGAGACCCGTGATGTCGGCCGGATTGAAGATGACTACGGCCAGCTTGCAGGCCGGACAGTGCCGCTTGATCTGCTGGCCCAGGTTCCTGGCGATCTTGCAGTTGTCCTTGCGCAGGTCCTCCCGGGTCATGCCCGCACGGCGGGGAGCGCCTCCCGCGGTGATGATGTAGGCGGCGTCCGCGAGGGCCTCCGCTTCGTCGATGGTCCAGGTCACCTGGGCGCCCGGAAACGAACAATGATAGATCTCTTCGGCCGACCCCTTGAGCGGACCCTCCAGCGGGTCGTACATGGAGATTCGACTGGCGGTTCCGGTCTGCAGCAGCGACTGCACCAGGTTGGAGCCAATGGCGCCGGCGGCGCCCAGAATGGCGACTTTCTCGTTGGTCAGATACATTCGATTCCTACCTCCTCATGAACAGCGTGAAAGCTCGCGGACGGATCGGCCGCGGCCCCGATTTCAACGCGCAAAGGGTAGCCGCCGGAGGGTTGCCGGTCAAGGAAGTGAGACCAGGCGCAAGGGGGAGAGTCTTCCACTGCGCGGTCGCGGTCGCGATTCTGGCGGAAAACGAGGGATCGGGTCCCGGCGGCTTTGGAGTTGGCGCGGGCGAGTCGGCGTTGAAGAGAGGGAGGCGTTGAAGAGAGGGATATGAAGAGGGGGGACAGGAAAGTCCCCCCTCCTGCCCAACGTTTTCTATGGGGAGCCTCAGCGGCTTCGCGCCGCTTCGGCGCGGCGGCGGGCGGATTCGGCCTGGGCGGTCCATCCTCTTTGAGCATACGCCTGGCTCAAGAAGTCGAGGGCGTCGGCGAAATCGGGACGGTCGGCGACTGCCTTCTCCAGTGCTTCGATGGCGTCATCGAGCCTGCCGACCAACTGGTAGGCCTTGCCCAGGGCGACCCGGGCGGTCACGTCTTCCGGGTCCAGTTGCAGGGTCCGTTCCAGACCCGGCACGGCGGCTTCGGGGCGGCCTTGATTGAAGTAGGAGAGGGAGAGGTTGTAGAGGGCCATCAGGTTGCCCGGATCAAGGCGGAGCACGGCCTGGAAGGCTTCGATGGCGTCGCTGAACTGCCCCATCTGCACCGAGTTCAGACCCAGGTAGAGGTGAGCGTCGATCAGACCCTCCTCCTGGGCCAAGACCTTCCTCAACTTGCTGTTGGATTCGATGAGCCGGCCTTCCTCGGAATCCTGGAACGCCTGCTGCAGCAGTTCGTAGATCCCGATCCGGTCCTTGGGGTCCGCCAGTCCCTCGGTGGACGGAAGCTTCGCCGTTCCGGAGGCGAAACCCAGGTATCCCAGGCTCTTGAGGCGCTCGATGGTGGCCCGGTCCATCTGCTCCGGCTGGGGAGGCTCGTCGCGGCCGGCGGAGAACTTCTGGTACTCCCCTTCCAGCGTCTCCTGCAGATGAGCCGCCATGGAGGGCCGGTGTCCGACGATGTTCCGCCGCTCTCCGGCGTCCGTTGCCAAGTCGTAGAGCTCCGGCTTGGGCGCGTCGATGTACTTGAAGCCGCGAGCCCGCATGGAGAAGAGCGGACTCCATTGGAAATGGTAGTACGGATAGTAGGTCTCGCTGTAGGCGGCCAGCTCCGGCTGATTCCAGCGCCCGCGGATCAGGGAGAGGAGACCCCTCCCCTGGATCTCGTCGTCCACCCGCAAACCGGCCAGTTGGAGAATGGTCGGGGCGATGTCCACGCCCCTCACCTGTTCCTGGATCACCTTGCCCTTCCAGGTGGAGCCGGCAGCCTTGATGATGAGCGGGATGCGCACGGTGGCGTCGTAGAGGAACATGCCGTGACTCGACTCGCCGTGCTCCCCCAGGCTCTCGCCGTGATCGCTGGTGAAGACGATAAGCGTCCGGTCGTAAAGGCGAAGGCGCTTCAAATGTCCGGCCAACTCGCCGATCAGTGAGTCGACGTAGGCGACCTCGCCGTCGTAGGGTCGAGTCCGGTAGCGGCTCCCAAACGGTTCGGGAGCGCTATAGGGGGCATGGGGATCGAAGAGATGAATCCAGGCGAAGAACTTGCCGTCACCCCGGGAGGACAGCCAGTCCAGCGCCCGGCTCATCACTTCCCCGCCCAGCCGCTCGGGAGGACCCTGTTCCGGAAGATCCCAATAGAGATCGAATCCCTGATCCAGCCCCGTGCCGGCGTTGAGGACCGAGGAGGCGATGAAGGCCGCCGTCCCATATCCCGCGGAACGCAGCCGTTCGGCCAAGGTCAGATGATGCGGCTTCAGGCTGAAGCCGGCCTGGTCCCGGACCCCCGTGTGGTAGGGAAACGACCCGGTCAGGATGGAGCAGTGGGAAGGGAGAGTGAGCGGCGACTGGGCGATGACCTGCTCGAACAGGACACCGTCCTCGGCCAGGGCATTGACCGCCGGATTCGGAGTCCCGGAGTAGCCGTAGGATTCGAGCCGGTCGGCCCGGAGCGTGTCCACCGTGATCAGAATGATTCCCGCGGGTGCGGCCGGGCGACCCTGAGCGGCCGAGGGCCTGGTCCAAGACTCCAGCGCCGCCAGTGAAGCCACGCCCGCGAGCAGCAGTATCAGCGCCCACAATCGAGCCCCGGAGATCCGATCCGGCAGACTGGCGATGAACGGGCGCATGCTGGGGAAGAGCTGACCGCCCGGTCAGTTGGCTTCGACGCGGAAGTTGTCCTTGAGCAGCAGGCTGTTTTCCGAGATCAGGTCCGTCACCTCCATCTGGAACGAGTACTCCCCGGCCGCCAGCGTCTGAAGGGGAAAGGCGAAGAAGGCGTTGACCACCGAGTTGTTCTCGACCCGCCTCGGCTCCAGCTCCTTGGCCAGATCGTCGACGAGCGCTCCATCCTTGGAGACGACGCTGTAACGGAACTTCACGTCGGCCGTCTGGGTCGCCATGTCCTGGGCCAGGTTGTGTACCTCCAGGTAGACCCCCAGCCGGTCCGAGGGAGCGAACTGTCCATCGATGCTGGGGTACACCTTCAGGTCCTCGGTGACCACGAAGGGGTCGACCAGAGACTCTCCCGGCCGGACCGGAGCCGCCCGGTCCGCCAGCACCAGGGTGCCCCGGAGCTTCTCCGACGAACCCGGCACCACGACCACGGTGTCCAAGGTTCCGGTCTTCTCCGACTTCACCTCCCGCACCACGAACTGGAGCTTGAAGCGTCCCCGCTTGACGGGAATCTTCCTCTGATACAGGCGTTGGGCCATCCCCCGACCCGACGGTGCGGTGCGCAACGTGCTGACCACGTCGTCGTCGAACTCGTAGACCACCTTCCCGGTGAGGTCGGTCAGCCGCCCGTAGATGTGGGTTTCGGAACGCCAGACCTCTCCGGTCTGGGCGTAGTTCTCCGGGCTGACCTGGATCTTGGCCGTCACCAGCGCCAGGCTCAGGCTTTCGTGAACCGGGGTGATGTGGGCCACCACCGAAACCGGAATCTGCTGGAACCGGACCCGGGTCTCCACCACCGTCCGCAGGTCATCGAACCGGATCGTGGGCGGTTTCATGAGCTGGCTGTAACGGCTCAGGCGTTCCAGGGGCTGGTCCTGGATCCGCGTGCTGTGGATGTAGGGGTTGCCCGGGTTGCCCAGGAAGCGCGCCCGGTTCATTTCCGCCCGGCTCACCAGCCCGAGTTGCTCGAAGGTGGTGGGGCCGATCCCCATCTCGAATCCGACCTCCTTCTCCCACTGGTCCATGGCCAGCCGGAACTCGCCACTGTTGAGACGGTCCACGAACTCCATCTCGATGTCCTGTCCCATCCCCTCGATATACCGGTACCACCAGATCTCGAAGGGAAAGGTGACCGCCGTGCCGCCTCCCTCGTAGAACTCCCGGGTGTGGATCCCGCCGCTGGGGCTGCTCCGGATCTCGTCGGGAGGACCGAACTTGATGTAGATCTTCCCCCGGTCCGACATCCAGCCGGGAAAACCCGCGGCGTAGCGCTCGTTGGAGTACTTGATCCGCCGGTAATGCTCTTCCTTGAAGTCGTTGTAGGAGGTCCCCGGGGAGGGATCGCGCCGGGCCCAGAACTGCTCGATGAACCGCTCCTTCTCCTCCGGCGTGACCAGCTTCTCGAAGACCGAACGCTCCTCCTTGGTGATGATGTAGACCACGTCTTCGTTGAGCCACTTCTTGAAGTAGTCCTGCTCCTCCTGCGCCTGCTTCGCCCGCTGGTCGCTGTCTTCTTGCGACGCGGGCCGGAACCCCCCGGCCACCAGACCCAGAAGGACCAAGACCGCTATCGGACCGCCTCTCCATCTCAAGCTCGATGGCATCTGTCTCTTCCCCTTCGATCGGGCGTTTCGCACGAAACGGTTGAAATTCGTTTCCCCATGATATCAGCCTGCGGCGAGTATCGTCTCCGCGTCCGCCCAGCTCCCCGGAACCGGATGGGCTTCAACCTCCCCTTCTCGTCAGCTCCATCAGGACCAGCTCGCGGTTGCGCCGCGCCTCGGGATAGTCGGGCCGAAGCCGAATGGCCTCCGAGTAGTGGGAAATCGCCTCCCGAAGCCGTCCCAACGCCACCAGCGCATTGGCCAGGTTGTTGTGAGCCTCGGCATACCCGGGCGTCAACTCCAGGGCCGAACGGTAGTGGGAGACCGCTTCCGCGGCGTCCCCTCTTCGGGTGAGAAGGTTCCCCAGGTTGTTGTGGGCCTCGGCGAAGTCGGGACGCAGCCGCACGGCCTCCCGCGAATGCTCCAGCGCCTCGCCGAGCCGGTTCTCCTCCACCAGGACGTTGGCCAGGTTATGGTGCGCCTCGGCATAGGCGGGATCGAGTTCCAGGGCCTTTTGGAAATGCCGGATCGCCTCTTGGCGTTTCCCCACCTTCTCCAGGGCGTTCCCCAGGTTGTTGTGCGCGAAACCGTAGTCCGGCTCGATCTCCAGAGCCCGCTCATAGGCCTCCACCGCCTCCTGGTGGCGTCCCAGTTGGGCGAGACCGAAGCCCAGGTTGTAGTGGGCGTTGACCGATTGGGGATCGGTCCGGAGCCACTGGCGGCTGAAGGCCAGGTTGTCGTGGAAGTAGGCGGAGCGGTGGAAGCTGATGAGTCCGGCGACGCCGGCCAGCAGAAGGCCCGCTGCGGTCACGGTCCCGCCGGTCCGCCCGGACCAGTCTCCCCGGGAGACCACGGCCGCGGCGACGGCGATCAGCGCCAGGGAAGCCAGGAACAGGTAGCGCTCGTCGTACTTGGCCTCCTGTTGGATGATGTTGGCGGTGGGGGCCAGGGTCACCAGGAACCAGCCCGACCAGAAGAGGAGAACGGGACGGCGCCGGGACTCCATGCGCAGGGCCAGGACCAGCAACCCGGCAACGGCCAGACACGAAACGATCAGGCGGGGCCACGAGAGCCAGATCGGCAGGGTGGGTTCGTAGACCAGCTCCACGGAGGGCAGGAACACCGTCTGGAAGGCGTAGCCCAGGCTGGACAGCGGACCCGTGAACTCGCCGAAGGCGTACTCGGTCCCGCCGAAGAGCAGGTGGCGAATCCAGAAATATCCCGCCAGGATCGGAAGCAGCGGCAGGTAGCGGACGAACCAACGGCGGATATCCCACCGGGGCGGGTCCGGCGTGATTCCCGCAACGTCCGCCAGCACGAAGAGAGCAGGAATCACCACCGCCTGCTCCTTGCTGAAGAGGGCGCCGGTGAAGGCCACCAGCGAAAGTGCCCGCCAGCCCCCGCCTCGCCGCAGGTAGGCGTAAACCGACAGGAGGGTCCAGAGCGAGGGCAACAGGGTCTCCCGGCCGGAGGCGGTGGGGTAGACGCAGGAGGAGGCGACGGGATGCAGCGCGAAGAGGGCCGCTCCCAGGAGCGCCGGCGTCCGGGCCACCCCGAAAACGGGGAGGCGCAGCAGGAAATAGACCACCACGGCGGCCAAGGCCATGAAGGCGGCGTTCAAGAGGTGAAACGGCGCCGGATTGTCCCCGTGGAAGGTCTTCTGCAGCAGCAGAGTGGTCCGGGTGACGGGACGGTAGTAGGGGAGGTTGGGGAAGTGGCGTTCGCCGAAGATCCCGGCCACGTCGGCGAACGAGGCGGGCGCCTTCTGGTTGACGATCACCTCGTTGTCGTCGTAGACGAATTCGTTTCCGGCCGACGGGGCGTAGAGGCCCAGCACCACCAGGAAGAGAAACAGAGGAAACAGCCTGGAAGTGTCGAATCGGCTCGGCGGGCGTAGCGGCTTCCGCCGCCGGGCGGCTCGGGACCGGGCCCGCCGGGCTCTCCGGGCCCGGCTCATCGGGGCGGCGACCAGATGACCGCCTTGGTGAAGGAGTTCTTGATGGCGATACCCTTTTCGCCCCGGGTGTCCCGTTCACCGTAGACGATGTAGTAGGCGGTGACAATCCTGCCGTCGGGCCTCTGGATGGAGACCGGATAGCCCAGATCGCCATGTTCGCCGTCCCACGCCAACAGGATCCTCTTCTTCTCGGACCAGGTCTCTCCTCCGTCCCGGCTGAGCATGGCCTGGACGCCGTAAGGCTGATGGCGCACGCCGAAGGTGACCAGCAGTCTCCCGTCGGCCAGGACCAGCAGGTCCGCGGGATGTTCCGCGGCCCCGGTCAAGCGGCGCGTTTCGCTCCAGGTCCGACCACCGTCGGAGGAGAAGGAGAGGGAGGTGGAGCCGCCCGTCGCACGCAGGACGGCGACCAGCTTTCCGGAGGGCAGGCGGGCAATGCAGAGCTCGTCGAAACGGGTCGCCACCGCGGCGTACTCGCCCCAGGTCTTGCCGCCGTCCCGGGACCGCACCACCCACGATGTCGTTGGCGTCTTCCGGTCCCTGGGAAGCGCCGAACCGTATCCGGACAAAAGGACCGTCCCGTCCTCCAGCTCCACGGGACGCCCGAAGGGGTAGAGCCAGTCGTGGGGCGTGGCTTCCAGCTTGACCGGCTCGGTCCAGGTGTGCCCGTTGTCGGAAGAGCGGATCAGCCAGGTGTCGGCGCTCCAACCCTCCCCGGTGTAGCGCTCACCCGCCCAGGAATAGGAGACGATGCCGGCGATCAAGGTGCCGTCCGAGAGCCGTCCCATGGCGTCGATGGCGTCGTCCCGCCCGGGAAGGTCGAACACGGTCACCGGCTTGCCCCAGGTTCGGCCGCCGTCGGTGGACCGGACCAGGTCGACCCGGCCCGTCTTGCCCACGTGCGCGGCTCCCGCCTTCACCGCAACCAGCAGGTCGCCGTTCTTCAGGATCTCCATGCGCGGGAAATAGCCGCCCGGCGCCACGATCACCCGTTCCGCCTCCAGCTCGTCCATGACGAAGGCCTCCTGGGCCCGGATTTCCCAGGCAAGGCACCAGAGAACTCCCAGGATCAAGCCTCCCTTGCACATCCGTCCGCAGGACATTCGAATGGATCCCATCATCTTCTTGGACTCCTTCCCTCGGAGAAGAGATCAAGAGACCGGCTCATGACCTCCTGCCCCATGTTTCCCCCGCTCAGGACCAGAACCGTGTTTCGCAGGGGCACCTTGCCCTCCAGAATTGCTGCCAGCGGAACGGCTCCGGAGGGTTCCACCACCAGCTTCTCCTCTCCCATGAGATGGCCCACACTGTATAGGATCGAGTCTTCCTCCACTATCTCAACTCCGTCCACGTAGCGGAGAATCAGGGGGAAGGTCAGGCTTCCGGGCCGGGTGACGGTGAGGCCGTCCGCCACGGTGTCGGCCTGCTCCAGGGCCACCGGTTCCCTTTTCCGGAAGGAGAGATACGTGGCGTTGGAGCCCCGCGGTTGAATGCCCCAAACCTTGACCGAGGGTTTCCGTTCCTTGACGGCCACGGCGATTCCACTGATGAGTCCTCCGCCGCTGATGGGAACCACGACGTTCTCCACCTGGTCCAGTTGCTCCAGAATCTCCAGTCCGGCAGACCCGTTTCCCGCCACCGCGGCGGCGTGGTCGTAGGGGTGGACCGTGCTGCGGTCCTCCTCCTCGCGGATCCGCTGCACCGTCCGGTCCCGCGCCTCG
Source organism: Acidobacteriota bacterium (assembly GCA_022827025.1). Classification (GTDB taxonomy): domain Bacteria; phylum Acidobacteriota; class UBA6911; order RPQK01; family JAJDTT01; genus JAJDTT01. Next base: position 4,702 of record JAJDTT010000044.1, on the reverse strand, counting down.
AAACGGCTCTCGCAAAAGACAACCTCGCCACCCCAGCGCCGAGTGCCCGACACCTTCAGGGGGTTGGAGTTCTCCATCATCACAATCTTGGCCGAGATTCCCAGCAGCTTGGCGGCATAGGCCACCGCCTGGGCGAAGTTCCCGGAGCTGGAGGTGACGATGCCCCGGTCCCGCTGATCCTGGTCCAGTTGAACCATCTGGTTGTAGGCGGCCCGGATCTTGAAGGAGCCGGTCACCTGCAGGTTCTCGGCCTTGAAGTGGAGCCCGGGATCGAGCTTGGACTGCACCAGCGGAGTCACCCGGGCCACCTTCGCCAGGCGTCGCCGGGCCTCCAGGAACCGGGACGGGTTCACCGGAGACCCCCCGCCTGACGGTGCGAATGTTCTGCCCCGGATGCCCTGGCCGGAAAGCCGGAATACGGATCCTCATACGTCATGTTTTCTGGCCTTTCCCCGTCATGGCGTCACAAACGACCGTGTCCCGCTCCGGACCACGCCGTCGCCGTTGATGCCCACCAGGCGATAGTGGTAGCGGGTTGCCGGCTCCAGGCCGTCCAGACTGGCGAAGACGGAGCGGGGGGTGATCTCGGCGCCGGCGTAGGCCAACGGGGTCTTCTTCCCCAAACCGGGTTCGGCGCCGTATTCGAAGTGGTAGTAGGTGACCATTCCCATGGGGGAGAGCCTTCCCTGCAGCCGGGCGGTGGTCCCGGTCAGGCGAAGCGGCTCCAGCGCCCGCAGGTGGGGGCGGCGGTCCGGGGAGAGGACGAAACTCCTGGTCTCGCCGCGCGAGACGCCTTCCTCCCCGGTGGCCACCAGCCGGTAGTGAACGGTGTCGCCCGGCCGCAGGTCCCAGACGTCCTGGTTCACGTGGTAGAGATCGTCGTCGGGAAGCATCCTGGCGCCGCTGCCGAAGACCTCGATCTCTCCCAGACCCCAGTGTCGGGAGTCATAACCGGACAGTACACGGACTCTCAGAAACCGGGCCCGTACCGAAAGCCCGGTTTCCAAGTCGAAGGCGAAGTTGGCGTTCGGCACCCCTTTCCGGGGCAAGTCCAAACGGCAGAGCGGCCCGTACGCGTCTCCGTCCGTCGAGACCGAAATCTCCAGGTCCCGGCTCGGCCACTCGGGATTCTGATGCACCTGAACCGTCTCGATGGTCACCGGATCCTGGAACCGGTAGACGAACTCCAAGGGCGCGGACGGATCCGGCGCGCTTCGCCACATCTTCCCCTCGCCATGGCGCCAACCGTCCGTGAGGGTGGAAGGATCGTCTCCACTCCCATCAGGCGAATGGACCAGGCGGCCGCCGTTGCTTTCCCGAAGCAGGGACTCGTTGCGGTAGGTCAACTCGAACTCGTCGAAGTGAAGAGCTCCGGCCGGAAGGTTCTGGGGATCCACAAAAGAGAGAAGGTGGAAAAAATTGTTGTTGTTGTGCCCGAGGGTCTGGTCGATGGACCAGTACTCGTAACGCTTGGACGAACTGCCTTGGCCAATGTTCTTGCCGCCGTAGGTCCACTTGTTGGTGTCGTTCTCAAGACGGTACACGACCTGGTGCCACTCGCCGTCCAGGAGCTCGCCGGTGAGAGTAGTTCCGCTGTAGGCCCAATTGGCCCGGCGCCAGCCGACCTCGTCTCCCAATTGCGGGTTGCTCTGGCTCTGAAGCCACCACGTCAGTTCCGACCCCCTGGGCTCCCAATTGTCTCCCCGGACCCAGATGGAGACGCGGGCATCCCTGAGGTCGGGATCCGACCCGCCCAGGGTGGTATTTCCCTCCTCCCGCCATTGGGGCAGCAGGCCGGTGCGGAGAAATTTCACCAAGTGCAGCACGTCCGCAGCCATGTGGTTGAAGTCGTTGTTGGCCGCCGGCTGCCGCCACTCGATATACCCCCCGGATGCTCCTCCCTCGGGATGATGGATATGTTTCTGGCCCCAGCTTGCCCAACCGCCGGAGCCCTCATCCCAGGTCTCCCGGTAGTGCGCCGCCAAGCGCGGCGGCAGCGGCTGTTCCCGGGTTCGGAATCCTAAGGAGGGCGTGGGTCCGTATTCGAAATGGTACGTGGTGTAGATCCCCTTGGGATGGATCTCGCCGTTGAGACTCAAGGCGCCCAGACCCAGGGGAGTCGCCTCTCCCGTGGTTACGATGGGTGCCTGCCCGCAGGAGGCGAGAAGAAATGCGCCCGTGATCGGGAGCAGAAAGAGACGTCTCATTTCTCCCTCCCGGATTCGCTACAGGCGAAGGAGTAGAGTTTGGAATTGGTCATATGGATCCGGAGCCGAATAGCCCTGCCCTTCAGAGAAGAAAGGTCCGAATTGCCTCTCCAACCCGCGACGTGGGTCAGGGAATCTCCCCGGATGCGATCTGCATCGGCCTCGGCGAAACCCTCCAGAGGCCGTCCTCCAACATCCAGGATCTCCACCCGGAGCTCTCCCAGACTGGCGTCTGCGTTGACCACAACCCGGTCTCCCCGGCAGGTGAACGGCTTGGTCAGCAGGAACCCCGGAGAAGAGCCGCTGTCCAGCGAGACGAATCCGTCCCGCCGGCATCGGGCCAGACCTCCGAACCCGCGCCCCCTCCGGACCCATTCCTGCTCGGCGGGCGTCTCGGGAGCGGCCTCCACGGCATGAGTCAGGAGGTTCGCATCCTCGGGTGTGAGCGCGTGCGGCCCGTTCTCGGCGGCATAGTAGACCCGGATCTCATCGCCCACCAGCAGCGGATTGAGCGCCTTCAGTTGATGAGAATCGAATTGATCCGGAAGTCCGTACGTGAGAATGGGATGCGGCCGGCCCACCCGGCGCCAACCTATACCGTCGCGGCTGAAGGCCAACTGCACGTCCACCATGAGTGAGTTGGGATGGTAGACCGAGAGCAGGCCCCAGTAGACGCCCCGGTCCCGAAGCACCGCCATCTCGCAGAACTGGGTTCCGGGCGGATCGCTCGGATCCGGTGTCAACACCGGGGTGGGGAGCCTCCAATCGGTGAAGTCCTTGCTGTGGGAGACGCCGATGTCGCGAAATCGGCGGCTGGGCCGCATGAAGGCCACGTACCGGCCCCATCGTTCGTCCCAGCCCATGACCGCATGAGTGTCCCCGATTCCGGCGTGGGTCCCTTGGCCCTTGGTCTCGGTCAGGATCGGACTCGAGGACCGGCCGTTCCATCGAAGGCCGTCGGAAGAAAATCCCACCAGGATTCCGGTCGGTTGATCGTCCTCGAATCGACTGTCTCCCAGTGCCTTGAAGCGGCGGTCGGGATCGGTCTCCCTGGAATCCAGCAACACTCGGCTGACCGGATAAGGAACCAGGTTGTTGCGGCGGGAGCCGGAGAAGGAGGCCAGTCCCAGGTTGGGCCGCTCCCAGGCGATCCCGTCATCGGAAACGGCGTACGCCCAGCGATCCCGGCTCCGCCGGGGTCCGGAAAGCCGGGCGCGGCACTGATACCACATCTTGAAACGCTGGTCCGCGTCATCGAAGAGGACCGTGGTCGGGAGGGTGGCCTGTCCTTCCCAGGGCTGCTGAGGACTCAACACCGGGTTGGCCGGGTGCTTTTCCAGGGGATTGACGCGGCGGGTCAGCGCCTCGGTTCGCTCCAGAATGAAGTCGTCCGCCAGGATCTGGGGCCGGAAACCGATCTCCAGAACGTCGGGAGACACCGGATCCGGCTCGGAGCAGGACCAGAACAACGCTGAAAGAACCAGACAGGCGGGCATCCCGAAACGAAGCATCAGTGCTCTTCCCGTACGCGGTTCAGCGCGGCATCGAGAGCCGCTTCCAACCCTTTGGAATTTGTGCCTTGGGCCTGGGCGTGGCGGGGACTGCCTCCTCCCCGGCCCGAGATCAGGGGTGCGGCCTCCCGGATCCACTTTCCCATGTGCCAGGGGAGATCCTCCGACCGGGCGAAGACGAGACCCGGAGACTCGCCTTCCAGGCCCAACAGTGCCAACCGCTTTTCGCCGTCCTGGACCAGTTTGCGGCCCAGCTCCCGCGCCGCCTTCATATCCATCCCGGTCAGGACGCGCCGGACCACTCGAATGCCCCGCACCTCCGTAGCACCGTCCAGCAGCCGGGCGGCCTCCGAATCGAGGTAACGATCCTGAACCTCCGCCAACTTCTTGCGCAGCCCTTCTTCCCGCTCCAGGTGCTCCATGGCGGCTTCCACCACTTCCCGGTCGGGACGGGAATAGAGGCGCGAGAGCCGATAGACGGCCCGGTTCTTCCAGCGGTAGTCCCGGAGAGCTCTCCATCCGCAGTAGAACTCGACCCGGACCCGCTTCTTGGCCCGCTCCCAGCGGCGGATCTTGATGAGGCCCACTTCCCCCGCCGAGCGGCAATGGGTTCCCCCGCAGGCGGAAAAATCGAAATCGGAGATCTCCACGATCCGCAACGTTCCCTTCCGGCCGGAGGGCTTGCGAAGGGGAAACTCGCTCTGGCGGGCGGCGTCGACCAGGTGGACGCGGAGGGGCCGGCACTCGACGATGATCCGGTTGGCCACGTCTTCCACTCCGTAGATCAGTTCCGGGGTCAGCGCGTCTCCCGTCAGATCGATGGTGCACAGCTCGCGGCCGAGGTGAAAGGAGACGGTGTCCCAATCCAGGACCTGGATGAAGGCCTGCGACAGGATGTGCTGGCCCGTATGCTGCTGCATGTGGTCGAAGCGCCGCTCCCAGTCGAGGCTTCCACTCACCTCCCGGCCTTCCGCCAGTCCCCCC
>JAJDTT010000119.1 GCA_022827025.1 Acidobacteriota bacterium | reverse complement strand
GTCAGTCTGTTCGCCCACGAACGGAGCGCCAGCTATCCCTTCGGTCATCGAAACGTCTTCTGTTCCGACCGGGCGCAAGCGAAAGTGGTTCCGTTCTTCCTGAAGGACGGCGTGTCTCTGTATGCGTTTCCACTCACGCCTGAAGGCGATGAGCTGGCCGACGAGGCCGGTTTCCTGGCCACCAACGACACGGAGCTTCTCTTCGAAGAAGTCGGCGCCCACGGCGGGATCACCATCGTCCACACATCGGGTTCCGGGATGGGGACCGACTGGCGGCATCGGCCGGAGCCGGACGTGGAACCGGTGGTCGAGATTTTCCAGGGCGCCCGGCGCAGCTTCGAGCAGGTGGGCGCGCCGTACAGTTGGATCCGGGCACAGGTCGAGGAGGACGTGGCCCGCGTCCGGCCGGATACGGGCCGGATTTCCGACTGGATCCGGAACCTGTTCCGGATCCGGGCCGACGGGATGGTTTCAGAAGCTTGGAAGAGGGGCCACAAACTGGGAGTGATCGCCAGCTCGGATCATGTCTCCACCCATATCTCCTACGCCATTCTACTACGTTCACCTGCTGCAGGAAGACAGCATGATCGCCTGGTCGTCGCCGTTTTTCGTCAACTACCCGCCGGCCCGGAGCTGAGGCCGGAGGGCACCCACAAGGCGTGCCCCTACCGTCCGGGGAGTGCCCAGACGGCGTTCAGGACTCCGTTCGTGAAGTCATCCTCGGCCTGGTCCGTATAAGGAGAGATGCGGGGCTCGAAGCCACCCTCGGCGAACGCCTTCCGGGTGGTCAGATAACCGAGATATCCGTTGTTCAGACCATAGAAGAAGGTGTACGGAAATGGAGACCGGTCCCGGATCTTCATGGCGATCTCACCGAAGAGTTCCAGCGGGGCCGCCCAGAGCAGAACCTCCTCGTTGATCTTCAGAAAGTCGACCGGGATGCTGACCAGCCCCACCCCATCTTCCGTTTCCCGCGTCAGGCCACGCATCGCCTCCTGGTACCAAACGGTCTGCTTCGTCTTGAGCGGAGTCTCGATCATGGTTCGGTCCGTCCAAAGCCTGACTTCTGTCGTCCTGGCCGCAACCGACCGATTGGCCTCCAGAATTCGATCCCCCAACAGGACTTTGAACTGGCTGAGGTGGTTCAGCCCCTGGTTCTTGGCATGGGGCATGGTGATGGTGCTGTAGATGGGAGCGACGTCCCCCTCGGCGCCGCTCATCAACAACAGGGGGACTCCGGTCTTCTCTTCCACGTACTCGGCGACCACCCCCTGGGCATCTCCGCTGATCAGAAGAAACTCCGGACCGTTCACGGACAGGACGGTGCCGTGCATGGCGTAACTCGCAATCAGGGCCAGAAGCGAACCGCCGGCGCGCTCCAGGCGGATCAATCCGATCTGCCGATCCACCGGACCCTCGGGATTCAGTCCGACATACGGCACGCTTCCGTCGATCTCCCGGGGACGCCGATTGATGTTGGCCATGGACATGCCGGTCGCCACGCCGAGGCGCGCCGGCTCCAGTTTCTTTCGGGCCTGCACGATGGCGTCGATCAGCGCTCTCTTGAGCCAGGCGGAGTAGTCCGGGTTGGCCTTGAACGTGCCCGAATCCTCAGGATCAAGACCGACCTGCGGGCCGGAGTGAGTCTGGGTGGTATTCCACCAGACCTGTTCCGGCCGGATCCCCGTCTCCCTTGCCAGCTTTCGGGAGAATTCGCGGTAGACGTCGTAACGGATCAGCGCCAGATCGCTGGAAATCAGAAAGACCTGGGTTTCGCCGTCGTCCAGGGCAACGATTCGATGGTAGATCCGGTCCAACACCCCTTCCGAGGGTCCCGGCCTCGGATAAGCCTGCATCAGCACAGGTTCGTCCGGGGTGATATCGACCTTCACGCAGGAGGCCCGCAGCTTTCCGGCCAGAGTTTGCTCGATGCCGCCGGCGCCAAAGAGGGTCAGGCCCAGAATAAGCGTTGCTGAACGATGCATGGGACGTCTCCTGACCGCCGACCCGCAGACATCGGCAACGGACCGGCGCCGGTGATATATTCGGAGGACTCTGAAACCGGAAAATAGCTTTTCGGGCAACATCTTGGGCGGCTCCATCCCGCCCGGAACGAAGTCGACTCAGAACCGGTCCGATTCCAGGAGGACGGCTTGATGTTCAAGGCGAAGACCAGCCTACGATCCAGTATAGTGACCAGGGTGTTTTCCTCTCTACTGTTTACGGTCTTCGGCTGTGGACAGGCCGAGCTCTCCCAACCCGATCACAAGGTGGTTTTCTCGCTCGACGCCAAGGTGCCGATGCGCGATGGAGTCCAGCTCTCGGCGGACGTCTACCGGCCGGATGCACCCGGTCCCTTCCCCACTCTGATGCTGATGACCGCCTACAACAACATGCGCCCGGACGTAGTGCGCCGGGCGACCTATTTCGCCGAGAGGGGCTATGCCGCGGTCACGGTGGATCTACGCGGCCGCCACGACTCCGAAGGGATCTGGCACCCCTACGTCAATGATCCCCAGGACGGATTCGACACTCAGAAATGGTTGGCCGAACAGGACTGGTGCAACGGGAAGATCGGGACCTTCGGGCATTCCTATGACGGCTTCACGCAGGTGATGCCGGCCCGTTACCAGCATCCCAACCTGAAGGCCCTGATGCCGAGCGCCAACCAGGAGACCAACTTCGGCCACCTCTACAACGACGGCATTCCTCAACTGAACGTGATCTTCGTGGCCGAATTCCTCTGGGTCAACCGGGGCATGGCCTTCTGGCCCGGCATTTTCGACCATCCCTTGATGGATTGGAACGAAATCTTCTCGCGGCTCCCCCTCTACACGGCATTGGATGAAATGGTGGACCATGCCTGGGTCAAGACGCTGCTGGATCATCCCACCTACGACGACTACTGGAAGTCCTACGGAACCAAGGGAAAGTACGACAAGATCCTGGTCCCGGCCTACTTTCTGACCGGCTGGTACGACAATCTGGAACACGAGATCTGGAGGCAGTTCGTCGGCTTTCGGGAAGAAGGCGGCTCGGAGCTGGCCCGGAAGCAGACCAAGATCCTGGTCGGGCCCTGGTCCCATTCCTACAACCAGACGTACGACAACTGGGTGATCGACTTTGGGGAGTCCTCCCTCCTCGACGTCGAGGAGTTGCACGTCCGCTGGTATGACTTCTGGCTCAAGGACATCCCCAACGGCATCGACCAGGAAGCCCCCATCCGGCTGTTCGTGATGCGCGCCAACAAGTGGCGAGACGAGCACGAATGGCCATTGGCCCGCACCCAGTGGACCAGGTACTACCTCAACAGCGGCGGAGCGGCCAACACCGGCCAGGGCGACGGCACGCTGGGGACCTCACCTCCCCCGGCCGGGGCTCCTCAGGACACCTTCCAGTACGATCCGGCCAATCCCGTCCCCACCGTGGGAGGACAGACCGAGTTTCCGCCCGACCAGCGGGGCCCTCAGGACCACCGGCCCGTCCAGAAGCGTGACGACGTCCTGATCTACAGCAGCGAGCCCCTGACCCAAAAACTGGAGGTCACGGGCCCCATCGAGTTGAAGCTCTACGCCGCCTCCAGCGCCGTCGACACCGATTTCACTGCGGTCCTGACTGAAGTGTTGCCGGATGGAACGGCGGTTCACATCAGCGAGGGGATCCGGCGGGCCAGCTTTCGGGAATCGTTGGAAAATCCGACCTTGATCGAACCCGGCAAAGTCTACGAGATCCCCATCGAGATCTGGGAGACGAGCTGGGAGTTTCAACCGGGAAGCCGCATCCGGCTGGAGATCTCCAGCAGCAATTTCCCCCGCTTCGCCAGGAATCTGAACACCGGCAACCCGCTGGGCAAGAGCGCGGAGATGAAGATCGCGACGCAGACCATCTATCACGATGACCGCTACCCATCCCACGTGGTCCTGCCGGTCATTCCCGACTGATTCGAATTCCGGTGGATGCCGGTCCCGATGCGGCCGGCGTCACAGGCGAGCCAGGCTTTTTCGCAGCGTGTCCAGAAACCGGGCGGCCTCGGCGCCGTCGACGACGCGGTGATCCGCCGCCAGCGTGAGCGACATCTCGGGCCGGATCCCGATCATTCCCTGGCTCACGAAGGGCCGCTCCCGGATCTCTCCCACGGCCAGCAGCGCACTCTGGGGAGGATTGATCAGGCCGTTGAATTCGCGGATCCCGTACATGCCGAGGTTGCTCAGAGTGAAGGTGCCTCCGGCGAAGTCTTCGGGAAGGACTTTCCCCGCTCTGGCGCGACTCACCAGGTCAACCAGTTGCTCGTCGATTTCGTCGATCGTTCTGGAGGCGCAATCACGCAAGACGGGAACGAGCAGTCCTCGATCGGTGGCCACCGCGATGTTGATATTGACATCGCGGTGGATCTCGATGTGATCCTCCTTCCAGGAGGCGTTGAAACGAGGATTGCGCTTCAGCAAATCCGCAAGCGCCTTGACCAGCAACGCGGTCATCGAGATCCCCTGGACGGTCTGCCGCCGTTGCCGGTACGCCTTCAGCAGTGCGCTGGCGTCGGCGTCCACCGTGAGATGGAACTGCGGAATCGTCGTGGCGCTCTCGATCATTCGCTGAGCCACGACACGCCGGACCGGCGTGAGCTCCTCGCGCTGGATCGAGGGTCCGCTGCCGGGAGCCGCGGCGGCGGCGCCGGGTTGGGAGGCCCCCATCTCCCGTTCCACATCGGCCCGGACGATCCGGCCTCTCGGGCCGGTCCCCCGGACCCGTCCCAGATCGATGCCATGCTTCCGCGCCAGACGCCGGGCTGCGGGCGCCGCGCGCACGTTGGGCTCGGCCGAGACCCTGCCCCGGCGGGCGGGGCCTCGCGGCACGGCCGGAGCTTCCGGAACGCCTTTCCCGGCAGGTCGCACCTCCGCCGATTCGGCGGATGCCCCACGCGGAATTGGAGTTTCGCCGGCGGCAGCCTCGTCCTCGATGACGGCCAGGAGTTCGGCGACCGCCACGTGACCTTCCGTGACGCAGATCTCCCGCAAGATCCCCGTGGCCGGGGAATCCAGTTCCACTGCCGCCTTTTCGGTCTCCACCAGGACGAGGGATTCACCCGCCTGGACCGTGTCCCCGACCCTCTTCAGCCACCGGATGACCGTGCCTCCGGCATCGGAGATTCCGTATGCGGGCATCCTGAGATCGGTCATGCCCTACTACCTTTGATGAGCGGCTTCCTTGAAGTCAAACCGGGTTTCCCGGATCCGGCTCAGAGGTCGAGCTGTTCCCGAACCGCGGCTTTCAGCAGCTCGGCGTCGGGAATCAACTCCTTCTCCAGGGCGGGTGAGAACGGAATGGGCGTATGTTGCATTCCCAGTGCGACGACCGGAGCGTCCAGCCAATCGAAGGCCGCTTCGCCGATCTGGCTGGCCAAGCAGGCGGCAAACGACCCTTGGCGGGGAGCCTCGTTCAAAACCACCACCGTGCGCGTTTTTCTGGCCGAAGAAACGATGGTTTCCAGATCGAGGGGCACGATGGTTCGGGGATCGATCACTTCCAGTTCGACGCCCTCGTTGCGCGACAGGTCGTCGGCCGCCTTGAGGGCTTCCTGGACCATCGCACCCGTGGCCACCACCGTGACGTCGTGCCCCGGGCGGCGGACGGCCGCTTCCCCGAAGGGAATCGCGTAGTCGATCTCGGGGACCGGACCCTTGGACTGATAGAGCAGCTTGTGCTCCAGGAACAGGACCGGGTTGTCGTCCCGGATCGCGGTCTTCAGCAATCCCTTGGCATCGTAGGGCGTGGTCGGCATGACCAGCTTCAATCCGGGGACATGGTAGAGCCAGGCCTCCAGGCTCTGGGAATGGGTCGCGCTGCCGCTGCCGCCGGCGCCCGTCGCGGTTCGAATCACCACCGGCACCTTCACCTGCCCACCGGTCATGTAGTGCAACTTGGCCCCCAGATTGACGATCTGGTCCATGGCCAGGGTCGTGAAATCGACGTACATCAATTCCACGACGACCCGATACCCGCGCACCGCCGCTCCGATTCCCACTCCGGTGAAGGAATTCTCCGAGATCGGCGTATCCCGGACGCGGTCCTTGAACCGGCGGGCCAGACCTCGAGTGACTCCGAACAACCCTCCCAGGATTTCGACATCCTCTCCGATGACGATCAGGCCATCGTCACTTGCCATCTCCTCATGGAGCGCTTCGTTGAGAGCCTGGGTACAAGTGATGTTGCGGCTGCCTGCCGGCGGTTCAGGCCGGGTGGGAGCAAAGGCCGGCGAATAGACCTCCGTCGCGGCTTCGGACGGACTCGGCCATTCCGAGTCCACGGCAAAGCGCAGAGCGTCCCCAACCCGCGCACTCACCCGGGCGCGAATCGCCGCGTCTTCCTCCGGCGTAAGGGCATCCGCCTGATCATGACGGAGCAGTTCGATGGGATCGCGATGCCTCCACTCCTGGACCTCATCCGCCGGTGCGGGATGCAGGGCCGGCGGAAAGACCGTGGCATGCGGCTCGTAGCGGAAGGTGTTGCAGACGATCAGGGACGGTCCCTTTCCTTTCCGGGCCTCCCCGACGGCTCTCTTGGCGGCCTCATGGACCGCGGCGAAATCGTTTCCGTCCACGCTGACTCCGGGCATCCCATAGGAACCGGCCCGAACGGCCAGGTCCTTGACCGAAGTCACGTTCGACGACTTCACCGTCATGGCATAGCCGTTGTTTTCGCAGACGAAAACGACGGGAAGCTTCCAGGCCGCGGCAAGGTTGAGTCCCTCGTGAAAAGTCCCCTGGTTGGCGGCGCCGTCGCCAAAAAAGCAGACGGTGACACGGCTGTCCCGGCCCACCTGGCTGGCCAGTCCGCTTCCCACCGCGAGCGGGATTCCGCCGCCGACCACGCTGACCGCTCCCAGCATCCCGATCTTGAGATCGATGACGTGCATCTCGCCGCCCTTGCCCTTGCAATATCCGGTGGCTTTGCCGGCAAACTCGGCCATGGAGCGGCGTAGATCCGCCCCTTTGGCGATGAGGTGGCCATGCCCCCGGTGAGTGCTGGTGATGAAATCATCCGGCTCCAAGGCTTGGCAGACTCCGACTGCGACTGCCTCCTGTCCCTGATAGGTATGGGCGTGGCGGGGGAAGTTTCCGCCCCGAAACTGACGAGTCACCTCCTCCTCGAAGGCCCGAATGACCAACATGTCTTCGTAGGCCTTCAGGGCCAGTGGTCTGTCCATCTGTTTCATGTCCGGTCAGATTCCAACCAACGGGACCTTTATGGTTTCAAGGCAGAAGGATAGCTCAACGGTCCCGGATCGACTACGCGGGGTCTGGTTCCCGTACACCTTAAGGACTGCCAGAACTTCCGCCACCGCCTGGTGCCCTGTGGGAGCCTTGACTTTCAGGCCCCGAACTCCGGTTCCTCCGGCAGCAGCCGAACCGTGCGCCGAGACGCGATTCGCGGAGGTCCGAATTGTGCCCCTTAGAGCCGCTCGCCCACCGCATTGACGGCGTCGACTTCCACCTGTTCCGCCAGCCGAGGCCGGCTACGGATCAACTGTCTGAGCCTGATGCGGAGAACCCGCGCCAGAGCGTCGGAGATGGTCGTGAGCAAGACTCTGGCGTCCGGGTTGGCGAGGGCGAGGAATACGGCGCGGTGGATCGCCACAATGGTCTTGCCGGCGCCGCCCAGACCGGACACGCGTTCCGGACCACCGTAGTTCATTTACCGACTATCCGCGCCAAACTCTCGCGTGTCTTTGTCTTTCGTCACTCTGCGGGCGGGGTACCGCACGTAATTCCGGCCCGACTCGACTTGGCGGCGCTGGATACGTCGGAAGATCTGATCGACGTCGTACTCGCACTGAGCGGCAAGTCTGTTTCTTATTGCGCGAACTTCATCCACAATCGGGTCGCTTCTCATCGATGATGTCCGGCAACAACGATGTCACGCGCCGGACGGGCAGTCAGATAGCTGACTACGGTGGTCTCAACTTTTTTCATCGGCAAGTTTACACGGTTGCGGCGTACACTTTCCTGATGTGGCGATCCGTGACTTCAGCCGCTGCACCGCCGCCAAATAGGAGCGGCGCGCTTTCCAGCCGGCGAACTCCGGGGTATCAATGAAGCGGAGAAGACTGGCGGACAGGAATGTCCCCCCTTCAGGTCACCTCTTGAACCGGCTCCCGGTGCAAGTTAGGCTACGCAACCACGGAGAACACCCCTTGGATAGGGGCTACCTCGCAAACCGAAGACTCTCGAGAAAACAACCAACTTTCATGCGATCGAAACATGAGTAAACGGCAGGAGCAGATTCGGATCGGCGCCGACGTCGGCGGTACCTTTACGGACGTGATCCTTCTGGACGCCGACGGCAGGCTCTGGAGCCAGAAGGTGCCTTCCACGCCCCCCGACTTCGAGCAGGCGGTCCTGCTGGCCAGCGCCAGCCTTCTGCGCGAGAGCGAGACCGGCGGTCCGGCAGTGAGTCAGGTCGCCCACGGAACCACCGTGGCCACCAACGCCGTTTTGGAGCATCGGGGGGCCAAGACGGCCCTGATCACCACCAAGGGCTTCCGGGACGTGCTGGAATTGCGCCGCATCCGGGCTCCCCAGATCTACGACGTGTTTTTCGACAAACCGGAGATTCTGGTGGAACGGTATCTGCGTTTCGAGGTCGACGAGCGGATTGCGGCCGACGGCACCGTCTTGACTCCGCTGGACGAGGCGGGTCTCTGGCGGATCAAGGAGCGGCTCGAGGCCGAGGCGGTCGAGTCCATCGCCGTCTGTTTCCTGCATTCGTACGCCCATCCCCAACATGAGGTCGCCGTGGGCCGGTTTCTGCGCCAGCACTTCCCCGGCACGCCCGTCTCCCTTTCCCACGAGGTCCTGCCGGAGCGGAAGGAGTACGAACGGACGGCGACCACGGTGGTCAACGCCTACGTGCGGCCCATCATGCACGTGTACCTGAATGCCCTGCGCCACGGACTTCACGACCTGGAAATCGATGCCCCGCTCCACATCATGCAGTCTGCGGGCGGATTGACGCCGGACGACAATGCGGCGCGGCGTCCCGTGTTCGTGCTGGAGTCGGGTCCGGCGGCCGGAGTGCTGGCCGCAGGATTTACCGCGCGCCGTCTGGGGTTCGAAAACGTCGTCACGCTGGACATGGGGGGAACCACCGCAAAAGCCTCCATGATCGACGGCGGGAAGATCGACTACAGTCCCGAATACGAGGTGGGCTCCTCACTCTCCGTGGTCAGCCGGCTGGTGGGGGGCGGCGGCGAGTTGATCCGGGCGCCCAGCATCGATATCGCGGAGGTGGGAGCCGGCGGCGGAAGCATCGCCTACCTGGACAGGGCCGGCGGCCTCCGGGTGGGTCCGCGCAGCGCCGGCGCCGTGCCCGGCCCCGTCTGCTATCAGCGCGGCGGCCAGGCGCCCACGCTGACGGACGCCAACGTGGTCTTGGGCTACATCCGGCCCGGCGACCTGGCGGACGGCCAGGTCAGCATCGATCGCGAGTCCGCCGAGAGATCCATTACCGATCAGATCGCGAACCCCTTGGGCCTGGACCTCATCCAGGCGGCCGAGGGCATCCATCGCATCGGCAACGCCCGCACCATGAGGGCCTTGCGGGCCGTCTCCACCGAACGCGGCCGGGACCCGAGGCATTTCGTGCTGATGGCGTTCGGGGGCTCCGGTCCCATCCATGCCGCGGGCCTGGCGCGGGAACTGGGCATCAGCCGAGTGATCGTCCCGGCGCTTCCGGGCCTGTTCAGCGCCCTGGGGCTGCTCTTTTCGGGTATCGAGCACCACGACGTCCGGAGCTGTCTGCTCTCCGGACCGGATTTGACGGCGGCGGCGCTTCGGAACGTCCGGGACGAGATGCGCCGGCAGATGCTGGCCCAGTTCCGGTCCGAGGGCTTCCCGGCCGGACAGGTCCGGCTGTCGGCCGCCTGCGACGTGCGCTTCAAGGGGCAGACTTCGGAGATCCGGCTGGAGATCACCGCGGACCGGATCAGCGGCCAGACCGTCCGGAATCTGTGCGCCGACTTCGTTGCGGAGCACGAGAAACTCTACGGACACCGTTCCGACCCCGACAATCCCATCGAAGTGGTGGCAGTCCGCTTGATCGGCCGGGCCGGGGAACCGCGCCAGGAGGGGGCCCTGAAGCCCGCCGAGTATCTGGGCACCCGGGCGCCCAGCCGCAGAGCCTGTTTTTCCGGAACGGTGATGGACACGCCCGTTCTGGGCCGCAGCGACCTGAAAGATCCCCGGAACGGTCCTCTGTTGATCGACGAATACGACTCCACCATCGTCGTGCCCCCCGACGCGCGCGCCTGCCTGGACCAGCAGGGGAACCTGAACTTGGAGTTCGTCGATGACTGAGATCGATCCCATCACCCGCGAAATCATCCAGAACGCCCTCTCGTCGGCCGCCGACGAGATGTCTCTGGCCCTCTATCGAACGGCGTACTCCACCATCGTCCGGGACTGTCTCGACTATTCCACCTCTCTGTGCAACGCCCAGGGCGAGATGATCGCGCAAGGCGTCACGATCCCGCTGCATCTGGGATCGGTCCCCCACGCCATGGAAACGCTGCTGGAAAAGTACGGCGACGACATGGAGCCGGAGGACGTTTTCATCATGAACGATCCCTTCGGCGGCGGAATGCACATCCCCGACATCTACGTCGTCAAACCCATATTCATCGAGGGCCGCCGGGTTTCCTTCGCCGTGAGCACCGCCCACCACCTCGACCTGGGGGGGCGTCTGCCCGGAAGCTCGGCCTGCGACAATACCGAAATTTTTCAGGAGGGATTCCGCATCCCCTGGCTCAAGCTCTTCCACCGGGGCGAACCGGACGTGGCGATCTTCGAGTTGATGAGGACCAACGTCCGGGTTCCCGAACAGACCATCGGCGACCTCCGGGCCCAGGTCGCGGCCTGCAATATCGGCGCCCGAGCCGTCCAGGCGCTGGTGGAGCGTCACGGTCCGGAGACATTCGCCGATTGTGCCGACGATCTCATCGCCTACACGGAACGCCTGATGCGGGCCGAGATCGCCGCCTGGCCGGACGGCAGCAACACCTTCATCGATTACATGGACAGCGACGGCGTCGGCGGCCCCAGGGTGCGCCTGCAGGTGACGATCACCGTCGAAGGCGATTCTCTGACGGCCGACTTCACCGGCACCGACCCGCAAGTCCGGGGTGCGCTCAACAGCACTCTCTCCTTCACCGAAGGCGCCGTCGCCGTCTGCGTCCGCTGCGCCATGCGGGAGGAGGTGCCCAATACCGCCGGCATGTTCAAGCCCCTGAACATCATCACCGAGCCCGGCACCGTGGTCGACGTGGTCATGCCCGGGGCCTCCTCCATGCGCGGCGTGACCGGCTTTCGCATGGTCGATACCATCTTCGGCGCGCTGGCCGGCCTGCTGCCCGACCGGATCCTGGCCGCCGGTGAAGGAGGCAACACGCTGGTGGTGATCGGGGGCTTGCGCCAGGACCGGTCGCCCTACGTCTACTACGAACTGATGACCGGCACCTGGGGCGGCCGTCCGGACCGGGACGGCAACGACGGCCTCTGCAATCCCATCAACGTCGCCAGCAACATCCCCGTCGAGCACGCCGAGACCGAGTACCCGCTACGCATCCGGCGCTACGGCCTGGTGGGAGACTCGGGAGGCGCCGGAAGGTACCGCGGCGGCCTGGCCGTCGAACGGGAATGGGAGTTGCTGGAGGGGGAGACCCACCTGGCCATCCGTTCCGACCGGCGCGATCACCTGCCTTACGGACTCTACTCGGGGAAACCTGGAACGGGCTCCCTCACGGTTCTGAGCCGGGATGGAGACCAGGAAGTCCTTCCCGTCATGATTTCGAGCACGCTGAAGGAAGGCGACGTCCTCTACCACCGGCAGCCCGGGGGCG
>JAJDTT010000284.1 GCA_022827025.1 Acidobacteriota bacterium | reverse complement strand
GTACATGTGTTTCAGGCTGCGAAAGACAGAAAGGCGGGGCCGCCCGACCGTACCCGACAGCACCTTCCGGATCCGCCGGTGGATCCGCGTCCTTCGATAAGCCCGACTTGTCTTCTTCGCCATTCCCGTCAGGCTCCCTTCTTGCCGACCTTCAGGTGAATCTGCTCGTTTTTGTACCGGATCCCCTTTCCCTTGTAGGCATCCGGCCGCTTCTTGGCCCGGATGTCGGCGGCAACCTGTCCGACCCGGTACTTGTCGACCCCTTCGACCAGAATCGTCGCGACGTAATTCTGAATCTGGCGGTTGGACCGCTCCACCCGGATGGTGATGCCTTCCGGGATGGGGAAATCGATGGTATGGGAAAATCCCAGTGTCAGGATCAGAACTCTGCCCCGCAACTCGGCACGGAAACCGATACCGATGATGTCCAGCTCCTTGCGGAAGCCCTTGGTCACTCCCGTCACCGAATTCGCCAGCAGCGACCGGGCCAACCCGTGCAGCGACCGGGAGGTCTTGTCGTCTCCGCCCCTCCGGACCCGGAGCTCGCCGTTCTCCACGGCGGCGGTGATTCCTCGCGGCACCACGGTCGACATGGCTCCCAGCGGCCCCTGAACGCGAACCTGACCACCCAGCACCGAAACCTTTACCCCGCTGGGAATGGGGATGGGCATTTTCCCTACGCGCGACATGACGTCTTACTCACAATCTTGAACACGGCCGCAAAACGACCCTCGCTCGGCCGGACTCGCCGGCTCAATACACCTCGCAAAGCAACTCGCCACCGATACCCAACTCCCGGGCCTTCTTCCCGGTCACGATTCCCTGCGAGGTGGAAAGGATGTTGATGCCCAGCCCCTCCAGCACCAGGGGGATCTCGTTTCTGCCCACGTATCTGCGGCGCCCCGGAGTGCTGACACAGCGCAGGACCTGGATCACGGGTTCATGGTCAGGCCCGTACTTGAGGCGGACCGTCAGCTTCTGGAACGGCGGCTCTCCGTCGGTCGTGAAGCCGGAAATGTATCCCTCCTGGTGGAGGATTTTCACCATTTCCGCCTTCAGCTTGGAATGTGGCATCCGGACCGAGTCGTGCCTGGCCAGGAGGGCGTTTCTGATCCGGGTGAGAAGATCGGCTATGGGGTAGGTGACTGACATGAGACTCTTCTTTCGCCTTCGTCCGCAACCGCCTGCGGTCGCCGCCGGAATGGATTCACCAGCTTGACTTGGTCACTCCCGGAAGCTCTCCCATCAAGGCCAACTGGCGGAAGCAGATCCGGCAGAGCTGGAACTTGCGCATATAACCGCGAGGACGCCCGCAGAGCCGGCATCGGTTGTAGCGCCGCGTGGAGAACTTGGCTGGTCTTTTTTGTTTCGCAATCAAACCCTTTCGGGCCATCCTCCTGTACCTCCCCTGCCGGCGCGCCGGCAACGAACCCGGGTCTCGCCTGCGAGAATTCCCCGGCCGCTAAAAAATCAGTTGGCGGTCTTCCTCCCGGCCGAAGGGCACGCCCAGTCCCGCCAACAGGACACGCGCCTCTTCATCCGACTTGGCTGTCGTCACGATGGTGACGTTCATCCCGTGCGTGGTCTCGGTCCGGCCCAGATCGATCTCCGGAAAGATCAAGTGCTCCCGGATTCCGAGCGTATAGTTGCCCTGACCGTCGAACGCATTGGGCGGAACTCCTCGAAAATCCCGGACCCGGGGCAGGCCGATGTTGATGAGCCGGTCCAGGAACTCGAGCATCCGGTTCCCCCGCAAGGTGACCATCACTCCGATGGGCATCCCTTGGCGCAGCTTGAACCCGGCGATGGATTTCCTGGCTCGGGTCACCACCGCCTTCTGTCCGGTGATGGCCGTCAGCTCGGCTGCCGCCGAGTCCAGCAGGCGGATGTTCTGGATCGCCTGCCCCAGGCCCAGATTGACCACGACCTTGACCAGCCTGGGGATCGCCATGACGTTGTCATAGCCGAACTCCTCCACCAGCTTCGGGACTACCTCTTCGTTGATTTTCTGTTTCAGCCGAGCCACTGTCTCTACCCTTGCTGCCGCCCTGTCGGGACTCTATTTGTCGATGGTGCCTCCGCACTTCTTGCAGATTCGGACCTTCTTTCCGTCGGAGAGCCGCGAATAACCCACCCGGCTCGCCTGGTTGCACTCCCGGCAGATCACCTGCAGATTCGAGAGAGCCACAGGGGCTTCCTTTTCCAGGATTCCCCCCTGCACGTTCTGCTGGGGATTCTGCCTGGTGTGCCGGTAGATCATGTTGATCCTCTCGATCACGGCCCGCTTCCGGTCGGACAGCACCTGCAGGACACGGCCCGTCTTGCCGCGGTCTTTCCCCGCCAGCACCAGCACCTGGTCGTTCGCCTTCACGTGGAGCATCAGACAACCCTTCTCCCGCTACAAAACCTCAGGTGCCAGGGAAACGATCCTCATGAATCGTTTTTCCCTCAATTCTCTCGCCACCGGACCGAAGACGCGGGTTCCGACCGGTTCCCGGGCGTTGTTGATGACGACGGCCGCGTTCTCGTCGAAGCGGATGTAGGAGCCGTCCGGGCGCCGGTTCTCCTTGCGCATCCGGACGACCACCGCCTTCACCACCTGGCCCTTCTTCACCGCGCCGTTGGGACTGGACTCCTTCACCGAGGCGGTGATGACCTCTCCCAGACTGGCGCCGCGGCCCACGTCTCCACCCAAGGGCGAGATGCAGGAGATCCTTCGGGCTCCCGAATTGTCGGCAACGTTCAGAACGGTCTGCATCTGGATCATGATCCACCTACCCCTTGGCCTTCTCCACGACCCGCACCAGGGTCCAGCGCTTCCGCTTGCTCATCGGCCGGGTCTCCTCGATCAGAACCTTGTCGCCCGGTCGGCACGCGTTCTTCTCGTCGTGGGCCATGAGCTTGCTGGTGCGTCGAATGGTCTTCTTGTAGAGGGGATGGGCCACCAGGCGGTCGACGGCCACGACGATGCCCTTGGTCATGGAGGCGGAGACCACCCGTCCGGTCTTCCGAGTCCTTTTTCGTGCCCGACTTTCCACCGACTCAGTCGCCATGACTCATTTCCTCGATAGACACATGCCTGGAGCGGATGGGTCCGGACAACTCCGCCCCGCCTCGAATTACTGCCGTTGCTGCCGCCTCTCCGTCAGTATCGTCTTGACCCGGGCCAGGTCCCGCCGGATCTGCCGGATCCTGGTGCGGTTCTCCAGTTGTCCCGTGGCCTTCTGGAACCGCAATCGGAACATCTGCTCGGAGAGCTCCTGCCCCTCCGATTCCAGGTCCTCCACGGACATATCTCTCAGTTTCGATGCGTTCATGCCGAATCCAGCCGGGTCACGAAGCGAGTCCGCAACGGCAGTTTGTTGGCTGCCAGCCGCATGGCTTCCTTGGCCATGTCGCGCGGCAGTCCCTCCATTTCATAGAGGATGGTGCCGGGCCGCACCACCGCGACCCATCCCGTCGGCGCCCCCTTGCCTTTGCCCATTCGGGTCTCTGCCGGTTTCTTGGTGATCGGCTTGGCGGGAAAGATCCGGATCCAGATTTTCCCTCCCCGCCGGACATAGCGGGTCATTGCGATTCGGGCCGCCTCGATCTGCCGGTCGGTGATCCAACCGGGCTGCACGGCCTTGAGGCCGTATTCTCCGAACGACATGGTGCTGCCGCGGAGGGCCTTGCCCGTCATTCGCCCCTTCTGCTGCTTCCGGTACTTGATCTTCTTCGGCATCAACATGACTGCAATGACTCCCGTTCAATTGGACCGGGACGATGCCTCGTCCCCGAAGACCTCACCCTTGTAGACCCACACCTTGACGCCGATCACGCCGTAGGTGGTGAAGGCCTCGGAGAAGCCATGGTCGATCCGGGCCCGCAGGGTATGGAGAGGCAGCCGGCCGTGGAGATACCACTCGGCTCGGGCGATCTCGGCGCCGTTGAGCCGGCCGCCGCAACGAACCTTGATCCCCTGGGCTCCGAAACGCACCGCGGTCTCGACGGCGCGGCGCATGGCCCTGCGGAAGGCCACCCGGCGCAACAGTTGCTGGCAGATGGACTCGGCCACCAACTGGGCATCCGTCTCGGGCTTCTGTTCCTCCTGAATATTGATGTAGACCTCCCGGCCGGTGGCGGCCTGGAGGTCACTCTTCAACCTGTCGATCTCGCTGCCTTTGCGGCCGATGATGATCCCGGGCCGGGCCGTTCTCACGATGACCGTGAGCTTGTTGGCCGCCATCCGCTCGATCTCGATGGAGGAGATCCCGGCATGATAGAACTGCCGCTTCAGATTCTTCTTGATCTGAAGGTCCTCGTGCAGCAGATCTCCGTAGTTCTTTTCCGCATACCAGCGGGAACGCCACGTGTTGATGTAACCCAAGCGGAACCCGTACGGGTGGACTTTCTGACCCAAAGTGCGCCTCCTATGATTCTCCGTCCGAAACCCGGATCGTAATATGGCTCTGCCGCCGCCGCTCGCGGAAGGCCCGCCCCATGGGAACGGGGCGCGTCCTGAAACGCCACTTGGTCGGTCCCAGGTCGACGTAGGCCTCCTTCACGAACAGGTCGTCCACGTCGATCATCGTAGACTTCTGCTCGGCGTTGGCGATGGCCGAACGCAACACCTTGGAGATGGGGCCAGCCGCTCTCCTCCCCGAGAAACGGAGAATGTCCAACGCCGCCTCCACCTTCCGGCCCCGAATCAGGTCGATGACCAATCGCGCCTTCTGGGGCGACCCTTTCACGTATTTTGCCGTGGCCGATGCTTCCACAAGTCCTGCTCCGCAACCTTTGCCGCCGGTCCGGCCGGTGCCGGACCCTTCAATTTCATCCCGCTGACGCTACCGCATCCGCGCCATGCGCTCGGATCTGCGAATGTGTCCCCTGAAATTTCTTGTGGGAGCGAATTCTCCCAGCTTGTGTCCCACGATGTTCTCGGTGATGTAGATGGGAATGAACTTCTTGCCGTTGTGAACGGCAATCGTGTGTCCCACCATCTCCGGCGTAATGGTCGACCTCCGGGACCAGGTCCGGATGACCGCCCTCTCGTTGGTCTCATTCAGGTGACGCAGTTTCTTGACCAAGTGGGCGTCCACGAAGGGACCCTTTTTGACCGACCTGGGCATGCAGCCTCCTACTTCTTTCTCCGCCGGACAATCATCTTGCCGGTTCGGTTGTTCTTCCGGGTCCGGTAGCCTTTCGTCTTCCAGCCCCAGGGGGAGGTGGGATGGCGTCCGCCCGAACTCTTCCCTTCGCCGCCGCCCATGGGATGGTCGACGGGGTTCATGGCCACGCCCCTGACCTTGGGCCGCCGCCCCCGCCACCGGTTGGCTCCGGCCTTGCCCAGGGAGACGTTCTCGTGATCGACGTTTCCCACCTGGCCGATGGTCGCCCGGCAGAGGACATGGACCTTGCGCACTTCGCCCGAAGGCAGCTTGATCTGGGCGTATTTCCCCTCTTTGGCCAGCAACTGGGCGCTTCCACCGGCAGACCGCACCATCTGACCTCCCCGGCCCTGAGTCAGTTCGATGTTGTGGATCATGGTTCCCAACGGGATGTTGGCGATGGGCAGGCAATTGCCCGGCATGATGTCCACGTCCGGTCCCGAAATCACCTCGTCGCCCACCTTCAACCCGTTCGGCGCCAGGATGTACCGTTTCTCTCCATCCAGATAGTGGAGCCGGGCGATCCGGGCGCTCCGATTGGGGTCGTATTCGATGGCGGCGACTCGCGCCGGCACCCCGTCCTTGTTTCGTTTGAAGTCGATGGTCCGATAGCGTCGCTTGTGGCCGCCTCCCCGGCGCCGGACGCAGATCTTCCCGTCGCTGTTGCGGCCGCTGATCCGTTTCTTGCCCCGGGTGAGGCGCTTGAGCGGCTTGATGTCGGTCAGTTCCTCGCCGGTCTGAACGGTTCGGAACCTGGTGCCGGGCGATGTGGGTTTGTAACTTTTCAGTGGCATCGGTTCTACACCGTGTCAAAAAATTCCGGCATGTCCTGGCCGGGTTTCAGAGTCACATAGGCCTTTTTCCAAGCGGCGCGCCGTCCTCGGTATTTGCCCATTCTCTTGACCTTCCCCCTGAAGTTGGCGGTTCGAACGGATTCGACCTGGACGTCGAATATTCCCTGGACCGCCGCCTTCACCTGCCCCTTCGTGGCCTCGGGCCGAACCTTGAAGACCACCAACCGGCCGTCGAGCTCGTCCTTCTGAATGGCGGCCTTCTCGGTAATGTGGGGAAGCCTGATAATATCGTATCTGCTCATGACCTCAGCAACACCTCCTGCAGTTCCAGCAATGAAGCCTTGCTGATCATCAGCACCTCGGCGTTCAGCAGGTCGTAGACGTTGACCCCGAGGGCCGGAACCATCTTGACTTCCTGAAGGTTTCGAGTGCTCAGGAAGAGGTTCCGGTTCTCCCTCGAATCCACCACCAGCAGCTTCCGGGTCAGGTCGAAGTTGCCCATGAGGTCCACGAAGTTCCTGGTCTTGTGGCTGGACAACTCCAAGGAGTCCAGAACCAGGAGCTTTTCGTTCTTCAGCTTGTCCGAGAGGACCAGCTTGACGGCCCCTCTCCGCTTCTTCTTGGAGATCGACTGCGCGTAGTTTCTCGGCTTGGGACCGAAGGTCACGCCTCCCGATCGCCAGAGGGGACTTCTGATGGTTCCGGCGCGGGCCCGTCCGGTGCCCTTCTGCCGCCATGGCTTCCGGCCGCCTCCCCGCACCTCGGCACGAGTCTTGGTGGAGTGGGAACCCTTCCGCCGGCCGGCCAGAAAGGCGGTCACCGCCTCCCACAACAAGGACTCGGATGCCTGGTAGTCGAAGACCCGGCGGGAGAGGGGCAAGGTTTCCACCACCTCGTTGCTCAGGTTCCTGACCTGGACTTCCGGCGCCGGCTCAGTCAATTCCGCCTCCCCGAACGTACGATGTTGAGGTAGTGAGCCCGGCTGCCCGGCACCGAGCCCTTGACCAGCAGAAGGTGGTTCTCTTCGTCCACCTGGACCACTTGCAGATTTCGAATGGTGACCCGCTTGTTGCCCATCCGCCCGGGCCCGCGGGTCCCGGGGAAGACTCGGCTGGGCGAGGCGCTCTGGCCGATGGAGCCTGGAGCCCGATGAAACATGGATCCATGGGTGGCCCGGCCCCCGCCGAATCCGTGGCGCTTGATCACGCCCTGGAATCCGCGGCCCTTGCTGGTGCCCACGACGTTGACGGTGTCGTCGGCCTGAAAGACCTGGTGGGCCAGAACTTCATCACCGACTTTCAAAGTCGTCCCTGCAGTCTCTTCGTACGCAAACTCGCGCAGGATCCGGGTCCGCGGCGAGCCTGCTTTTCGCAGATGCCCCTTCACGCCCTGGGTAAGGCGCCGGAAACGGTTTTTGCGCTCGACAAGACCCAACTGAAGTGCGGAATAGCCCTCCTTCTCGGGAGTCTTCTTCTGGACCACGACGCAAGGGCCGGTCTTCAGCACCGTCACCGGAATGACCTGACCCCTTTCGTCGAAGAGCTGGGTCATTCCCACTTTCCTGCCGATCATCCCCTGGAGCATGGCTATTCCTTCTCGGCTCCGTAGGCCTTGATCTCCACGTCGATGGCGGCCGGGAGATCCAGTTTCATCAAGGCGTCCACCGTCTGCGGCGTCGGCTCCAGGATGTCCACGAGGCGCTTGTGAGTCCTGATTTCGAACTGCTCCCGGGACTTCTTGTCCACGTGGGGAGAGCGCAGCACAGTGTAGCGGCCGATGCGGGTGGGCAGCGGGATCGGTCCCGAGACCCGGGCGCCGGTGCGGCGCGCGATGTCCACGATCTCACCGGTGGAATGGTCCAGGACCCGGTGGTCGTAAGCCTTGAGCCGGATGCGGATCTTCTCGTTGTTCATGCTCCGTACCGCCTACTCCCGGATCTCGGTGATGGTGCCGGCGCCCACCGTGTGGCCGCCTTCGCGGATGGCGAAGCGCAGGCCCCGCTCGATGGCGATGGGCGTGATCAAATCGAACTCGATCGTCACGTTGTCCCCCGGCATCACCATCTCCGTCCCCTCCGGCAA
>JAJDTT010000219.1 GCA_022827025.1 Acidobacteriota bacterium | reverse complement strand
CAAGGGTCGCCCCTACGAGTCGTTCGACAGCGGCAACGCGGTGGGCGCCGCCGATGGACAATCCCCGCCCGGTTTCTCGGGGGATCATGCCGGAGGCCCGGCGGTGGGGGACTTCTGAGAAAAACATGGGGCACACGGAGGGGGAACAACATTCTTATCCCCCTCTTCGCCGCGGTTGCTTTCGCTGGTCTCCGTTGGGGCCGGAGTTGGGAGAATAGGAGGGGGGACTTTCAGTCCCCCCGTGGGAGTGGGGGTAGGAAAACCCCCACTCCTTTTCTCGCAAGATTTCGCCGGACCGGGGGCGGTGGGGGAACTCCTTTCTCAATACCACGCGGTCTTGTCGACCACGTTCCGGACCGGCTGGCCGGCGGCGTAGCGCCGGACGTTGTCTACGACCACCTGGGCGAATCGATCGGGGATCCTGGGGGACCGGGCGGCGCAGTGCGGCGTCATGATGACGTTCTCCATCCGCCAGAGAGGATGCTCCGGGGGAAGCGGCTCGATTTCGTAGACGTCGAGGCCGGCGCCGGCGATTTCTCCCGCCTCCAGCGCGGCGACGAGATCGTCCAGGTCCACGATGACGCCCCGTCCGATGTTGATCAGAAAGGCCGTCGATTTCATCTGCCGGAACTGGGGTGCCCGGAACATCTTGACCGTTTCCGGCGTGTGAGGCGCCGCAATCACAACGAAATCGCTTTCCGCCAGCAGGTCGTGCAGCCGGTCCGGCTTCCAGAGCGACTCGACGCCCGGCGGACAATCCTCCCGTTTGGGATCGACCGCCAGCACCCGCATCCCGAAGGCCAGTCCTCTTTGTGCCACCTCCGCGCCGATGCTGCCCAAACCGACCATCCCCAGCGTGGAGTCCGAAAGCTGGATGTGGGCCAGGTCCGCGGGAGCGACGTCTCGCAGGCTGCGCACGAAATTGGGAGCTTTCCAACTGGGGTCTCCCATGACCTCCCATCTGGCCTTGGACTGGTTGCGGATGTAGTGGTGGAAATTCCGGGCGAAGCTGAGGATGAAGCCGAAGACGTGCTCGGTAATGACGTCGGAGAAGATCCCCCGCATGTTGGTCAGGATCGAGGGGTGCTCCACCAGGGCGGGAAAGAGATAGTGTTCCATGCTGGCGCTGGGCGCCTGAATCCAGCGCAACCGGTTTGCCGCGGCCAGCACCTTGGGCGTCATTTTGCCGAAGAAGGAGTCGGCGTCGACCATGGCCGCCGCGGCGGCGTCCTCGTCGGGCGCGTTCACCAAGGTGCCGCCATCACCCGCGGCATCCGCGATCGCGGCGAGTCGGTGAGCATCCACGGCGGGATAGATCACCAGCTTGAAGATTCGTTTTGAGCTTTGGTTTTGGTCTTCCGTTGTCATTCCACACTCCCTGGAATTCGATTAGCTCACTCTGGGCCGGATGACGGTGCAGCCAATGGTGCGAAAGTCTTCCTGGAGTCCGCGAAAGGTCTCGTCGGACTCGCAGATTCCGACGACGGCTCCGCCCGATCCGGCGTATTTCGCGCAGACTCCGCGGGCTCGAGCCATCTCGATCATCTCCACGTTCTTGGGATCCATCCTGGACAGGCCGGATCGGATGTCGAAGTTCCGGTCCATCAGCCGCGCCAACTCCTCCGCGTCCCCTTGCACCAGGCATTCTCTGCCCCGCCGGGCAAGTTCGGCGAACTGTTCCATGGCTCGATGAACCGCTCTCTCTCCCCGGTTCCAGCGGCCCTTCAGATCGCTGTGATAAATCCCCGAGATCCGGCTCAGGTCGTTCCGGTATGCCAGGTAGAGCGGGGGGAGCAGGCCGGGGTCGAGCGGCTCGTAGAGCCCGTGGCCGAGCCGGCTCATGGCCTCCCTGTCGAAATCCATGTAAACGAGGCCTTCGTAGACTTGACAGACGCGGTCCTGGAGGCCCGCGTCGATGCCGATCTCCTCCGTCTCCACCGAGAGGACGAGTCCGGGCAGGATCTCCCGGGGGATGGACACCCCGTAGAACTCGGACAGGCCCCGCATGGCCGCGGTGATGATGGCGCTGGATCCTCCCAGGCCCACCTGGCGGGGAATGTCGGTCTCGTATCGCAGAGAGAAGTTCTGCTGCGGGAGTCGAATCTGCTCCCGCCAGCAGTATTCGGCGAAGACCTTGATGGTGGCCTTGACCAGGCGGAGACCGCCGTAGAGTCCGTTGATCCGGACATCGTCCACCAGGTCCTCCATTTGCCGGAACTCGCACCGGTCCTGGCGGCTCAGGATGATCTCCAGTTCGGGCCACTCGTAGACGACGACCTTGGCGGCGTAGTTCCTCAAGACGCAGGAGATGGTCTTCCCGTAGTAGCCGTCGGAAGGGTTGCCCAAGAGGCCGATGCGAGCGTTCGCTGCGGCCCTAGTGATCTTCAACCAATCGCTCCAGCAGACGCTTGCGCAGGCCGGGGCCCAGATCCGGATCGCGCAGTGCGAACTCGACGAAGGTCTCGAAATAACTCTCGAAGTTGCCGATGTCGTAGCGCCTCTCGGTTCCCGGCAGGCGGACCCCGACGACCGTCTCTCCTTCTTCCAGAAGCAGTTGGATGGCGTCGGTCAACTGGATCTCCCCGCCGACCCCCGGTTGGATCTGGTCCAGCTTTCCATAGATGGAAGGCGAAAAGACATACCGTCCCACCAGAGCCAGGCGGCTTGAAGTGGATCCCACGGGAGGTTTCTCGATCAGGCCCAGAATGGGAAATTCGGCGCCGTCGCCTCCCGGTTCCACGATCCCGTACCGGTTGATGTCCTGAGGAGAGACCGTCTCGACGGCCACGACGCAGGCCGCCCCCGACTCGCGATGGATCCGGGTCATGGCGCTCACGACGTTCGTGGGCGACTCGAGACCGATGATGCTGTCTCCCAGCGCCACCACGAAGGGACGGTTCTGGGTGAATCGGCGGGCGCATCGGACGGCATCCCCCAAGCCCCGCTGGAGCCGCTGACGGGTGTAGAAGAACTTGACCTCCGTCTGCTCGTAGTCGAGCTCGGCCAGCAGGTCTTCTTTTCCCGACTCCCTCAGGTTCCGAATCAACTGGTGGTCCGGATCGAAGTGGTTCTCGATGGACGTCTTGGTCCGTCCGGTGACGAAGAGGATCTCCTTGACGCCGTTCCTGCCCAGTTCCTCGACCACGTACTGGACCACCGGCTTCTTGGCCACCGGCAGCATTTCCTTGGGCTGGGACTTGGTGGCCGGCAGCAGACGGGTGCCCAATCCGGCGACGGGGACGACGGCGACGCTGATCTCCGGTCCGGGTTTCATTGCGTCTCGTCTCACGGACCGGCTCACCCCTGCGGACGGTAGAGCGTCACCAGGCAACCTCCCAGCGCGGCCAGAAGGATGCCCAGGACAAACGGCCACTGGATACTGGAGATCCCGCCCGGCGGCGGATGTTTGACCATGGAGGCGAACGCGTTGACGATGGGGGCTCCGGCAAAGACGATGGCCATGACCACGCTGGGAGAGCCCTTGGCTCCGAAGGCCAGAAGCACCCCGAAGGCTCCGACGGCTCCCAGGATTCCGGCCACCAGTGACAAGCCCATTCCCGGCGCCGGATAGCTCCAGTCCGCGCCCTGGCTCTTCAGGACCAGCAGCGGAGCCAGAATGGCGACCAGGAAATAGGCCAGGCCGACGAAGAGGAAGGCCTTGTAACGCCCGTTCACCGGGTCGCCCATGGCCACCTGCCCGGCATGGAGCATCGTGCCGTACAATCCCCAGCAAAACACCGTCACGAACGCGAAGCCAAGCCAAGCCAAGCCCGTACTAGTCATGAAACCCTCCTTGATTGGATACGGAGTATAGCCCGTAGGAGGGGGGACATTCCTGTTCCCCCTCTTCTCTTCACCCCTTCTTCATTCCGGTCCTCCTTCATCTCCGCTCCGGAATCGGGGTTGGAAACTTCCGCTTCTAGCAAATACATGTGTTCGTAACGGATCGAGCCTCGATTTCGAATCTCCGTAGGGGCACCCCTTGTGGGTGCCCTCTTCGGTCCAAGTCACGCCACCAGTACAAATCTCCCCCCGGGACGTCTCGGCCGCCGTTGCCGGGCGGGCGACCACAAGGGTCGCCCCTACGTCTTTTTGAGGGACAGCACACTAGCCGGAACTTCACTGCCCCTCAAGCCATAGTTCGATCGATCAAATCCTTGAAGTAGAGTAGTTTACGGCTCCGTAGGGGGGAGTCTCCATCTGGATATATGTTTCCATGTATGGGACGTGTCACAGAATCATGATACCGTCTA
>JAJDTT010000253.1 GCA_022827025.1 Acidobacteriota bacterium | reverse complement strand
GAGACGGTGCAGGAGTTCAAGGTGATCACGAACAACTACTCGGCCGAGTACGGCCGCGTGGGCGGGGCGGTCATCACCATGCTCTCCAAGAGCGGGAGCAACGAGTTCCACGGCCATGCCTGGTACTACTTCCGGGACGAGGGGCTCGATGCGGCCAACTTCTTCCAGAACCGCTCCGGATTGCAGAAGCTTCCGGTGGACTACCACATCGGCGGCGGCTCCATCGGCGGTCCGGTCCTCAAGGACAAGACCTTCTTCCACGGCCACTACGAGAAGTTCGTCGACAACCTGCAAGTGTCCGGCTTCGCCACTGCGCCTTCCACGGCCATCATCGGGGGCGATTTTTCGGGATCGGGCGCCAAGGGGGTAATCCCTCAACTCTACAATCCGTTCGACTTCAGCGGAAGCCGCGACGACGGAACGGGCATGCGGGCGCCTTTTGCCAACAACCAGATCCCGGCCAGCATGCAGGGGGCCGTTTACAAGAAGATGATGGAGTTGATGCCCCCTCCGGCTCCCAACCAGGCGGGCGAGCTCACCAGCAACTATGCCTATCCCCGGGCGACCAATACGAAGATCGACAAGTACTCGTTCCGCGTCGACCACCAGTTCGGCAACGACGACAACATCTTCGGCCGTTACAGTTGGCAGCGGTCGCCCCAGTTCACACATACCGGCAGTTGGGGGGTCCCCGGCGCCAGCCAGGACGGCATCTACCGCCAGTTCCAGGATCGGTCCCGCGGCTACCAGATCGGTATCAGTTGGGTGAACCCCATCGGTTCCAACCTGGTGACCGAGTACACCCAGTCCATCTGGAAGTTCACCTGGCTCATCTCGCGGCCCATTGAGGACACCAACTGGCCTCGGGTTCTGGGATTCGACGACGGTCAGAACTGGGAAGTTTATCTGCCCAATGGTAACCGCGGCGGCGCCAACATGCCCCGCATGCGCCCCTCCGGTTACACTAGTTGGGGCGGCGCCACCGAGTCGCCGCTGTCCGACTGGGGCCTGGGCTTCAAGTACACGGCCTCCTGGAGGAAGGGAGACCACTACCTGAAGTTCGGCGTCGAGCACGTCCGGAACCTGGATGTCCACTACTACTGGATTCCGCCCTATGCGGCCGGTGGCGACACCTTCAACGGTTTTGCGACGGGCCAGCTCCAGTACAACCCGGACGGAAGCTTCGCGGGTGTCACCGAGGGCGAGGGCTGGGCCGACTTCATGTTGGGAACACCCTCGTCGGTTTTCGGCAACGTGCTGGGCATCGGCGAGAACACGGGCCACTTCAACCAGAGCCACTACAACTGGTTTATCAACGATGACTGGAAAGTGGGTCCGAACCTGACCATGAATATCGGCCTTCGCTGGGAACAGCCGCGGCCACCCTACTATGAGGGACACCCCAACGGGTCGTACACCAGGGACTACTACTACTGTAGCTACGACTACACCAAGGCCAACGGCCGGATCGATCCGGTAGAGATGATGCCGAAGGATTTCGACATCGCCCAATGGCAGGGTGATGTCGGCATCGCCGTACCCTTCGAAAACCTGCCTCACCGGGGTTGCTACAAGGCCAAGTGGCGCTACTTCGCGCCTCGGTTCGGTCTGGCTTGGCGGATGTTCGGGACCAACCGGACGGTGCTCCGCGCCGGTGCGGGCCTGACCTATGACCAGGAGTTCGGGATTCTCCGTGCCCGGGTCATGCGTCCCAACGTGGGCGTCATCAACCTGCCGGCCGTACGAGGAGAGGCCGTGCCCTCCCTCATCAGCGGCATCCGCCTCAACCTGCCCCGCGATACGGGTGCTATCAACGCGGACGGCATTCGGGTCAACAGCAACTACCGCACCTGCTACTTCTCCGAATTGGATTGGCAGGAAGGCCAAGTCTATTCCTACAATCTCATGATTCAGCACGAGCTGTTCCAGGGGACCAAGTGGGAGATCGGCTACGTCGGCAACCAGGGACGGCACATCCGCGAGATCAGCCCCTTCAACGTCGCCATGCCGGAAGGGTATGTGGTGCCTCTCATCGGTGGCGGCACCGCGACCTTGACCAGCGACCCGATCACTGCCGGGCCGCGCGAGTGGATTCCGGCCGAGAGGCGTGGTGAAGTCGGTCGTGAATGGAATGGGCAGTTGGCCCGGCGGCCTTATCCCCAGGTCATTCCCAACACCATGCTGCGGCCGCACGGGAGCATGAACTACAACTCCTTGCAGACCAAGTTGGAGCGCCGCTTCAGCGACGGTCTGGCCCTTTCCATGGGTTACACCTGGTCCAAGGCCATGGCCATGAACTACAACGGGAACTGGGGAGACTGGTCCGGGTCGCGCGACTATGAGCGCCACGCTCTGCGTGCGCCCATGCAGCACGACCGTTCCAGCACCTACTACATGTCCGCCATCTGGGTACTGCCCTTCTTCCAGAACGCCGGCGGGATCACCAATTCCCTGCTGGGCGGCTGGGAGCTCACCGGCATCGCCACCCTCACCACTGGAGCGCCTTTCCGGGTCTTCTACGGCACGGATCTGTGGAACCAGGGAGGCCGTTCACGCCGGTACACCGACCGCATCAAGGACGGAAACCTCGGTGGGGGAGCCACGGTGGAGCGGTGGTATGACACCAGCGCCTTCACGGCCCCCGGTGTTGAGAACCCGGACGTGCCGGGACAGCGGATCATGGACCGGTCACTCTGTGGCGGAGCCAACTTCTGTCATGAGGCGGCAAGGCGGGCCTTGGGCAACGGGGCCCCCTATCCTCTGCGGTACGATGGTGTTCCCGTCGTTGATCTTTCGCTGCACAAGAATTTCGCCCTCGGCGAAGACAGGACCTTCGATGTCCGGGCGGACTTCTTCAACGCTTTCAACCACGCCATCTTCAACGCCCCCAACGGCAACCATGCCAGTGGTGGTGTCGGCCGGGTGACCTCGGCGGCGACGGCGCGGCAGATTCAGATTGGATTCCGCTTCTCGTTCTAGCGATCCAAGCAAGATCTAGCGATCGAAAAGGGCCAGCCTCCGGGCTGGCCCTTTTTTTTGGCCCGGAATCATCGTGGATTCGACGGCTGAAGCGTTACAGTTATAAGGAAACCGAATCAACTGAGGGGGACGATGGCCATAATCGGACAAGCTGACACGGAAACCTGCGAGGCTTGGCCGGGAGACCGAAACCGACCACGTATTCGTGGCAGTCATGGACGTGATAGCCTGTCGACACTTGGACCCTCCGAGAGCGAACCGTAGAAGGAAGGATTCATGAGTTCGGAACTCATCGGCATCATCGTGGCGACGGTCGCGCTCGGTGGCGCCCTCGTTCCCGGTCAACGCGCCATGCGGAGTGAGATTTCCGATATTCGTAAGGACATCGCAGACTTACGCGAGCGAATGGCGCGATTGGAGGGGCTCTTCGAGGGATTCACCAACGCCGCTCCAATATTGCGAAACGGGAAGTAGCAGGACAGCAGTGAATTCTAAACTTCTGAAGGATCCTGACGCAGAGAAGATGGGTTTTTCTTCTCACCGGGAAACCAATGGGGAATTGAACATGAACTGGATCTTCCGGGTTGTACTTCTACTTTTGCTGGGTGCGGGCGGATGGTATCTCAGTAGTATTGACCACAGAATCCAAAAAATTGATGAAAGGCTCCGTAACGTCGAGGTCGATATGGGCCATATCAAGGGGAGTCTGGGGATTCGGATTGGAGACAATCCAGGCCCTCCTCGTTGACGTCGATCTACCGAATGCCCGGGCTGACAGACCGGTAAATCAACGCGAACGGATAAGAACGTGACTGTCGCCTTCTCGTTTAACCACGTGGTCTTCAATGCGCAAAACGTCAACCAAGCCAGTCGTGGGGTTGGCCGGGAGACCTCGGGGGTGACAGCGCGGCAGATTCAGGATTCGCAGAAGAAATTCTCATGAGCCCGGAAGTCATCGCCACGATCCTTTCCGCCGTAGGCGTCCTGATTGGAGTCTGGAAAATGGTGGACGGAACCCGCCGCGAACTGAGCGCCAAGATTGATGCTGAAATCGGCACCGTAAACCAGCGTATCGATGCCGTGAACCAGCGAATCGATGCTGTTCTACTTGCCGATCGTCGCTGATCCTGGAAACTCGGCACTCCTTACCAGTCCGGAGTAAAAATCTCGTGAGCACCGGGACCGGGGATGCATCCGCCTGGATGCAGTTCGGGTCGACTGCCTTTGCAACGGTTGTCGCGGGTTGCACCGGTTACGGATCACAAGCCCGCGAAATGAAAGTGACCGTCTCCTTCTCCCGTCCCCTTCTCGCGATGACCTGACAAGGGTGTACGCTCAGGGACCGGTTGCCGCAGGGGCCTGAACCAAGCCATCGCCGCGGTCCAGCAGGTCAACGCCGGCCCGGAATACATCGGTCCGGCAGGTTGCGCGCATGCGACTCACCACCGCGCTCGCGGTTGCCGGAATGCCGGCGTCCTCCTTCAGGTGCTGCCACCACAGGGCGGCGACACCGGCCGCATGCGGACAGGCCATGGAGGTGCCTTGGAGCGCCACCAGTCCGCCTCCCGCCTTCGCCGACACCACATCGACTCCGGGGGCGCTCAGCATCGGGTTGGTGTTGGAAAAATCCGCCACCTTCAACCTGTCGCCGGATTCTCCGAGCGCTCCCACCGATACAATGCCCCTGGCCGCCGCCGGCACCGACGTGCCGACCTCGTACTTCGGATTCTTCTGGCGCTTGCTCTCGTTGCCCGAGGCCGCAACGATGACCATGCCGCCATTGAATGCCGCCCTGCTGGCAAGCAGGTCCATCAGGTTGTCGAATAGGCGCAGATTGGCCCGGTATCCCTCCAGCGCGATGGACGTCGCCAGATCCACCGGATAGCCGCGGTTGGTGAGCGTCTTGCTCAGGCCCGGAAAATCGAAGCCGAGCGACATGGAGAGAACCTTTGCATTCAAGGACGAAGCCCACAATATTGCGTTGAAGAGCATGTCCGATTCGCCATGTCCCTTATCGCTCAACACCTTGCCGATCAGTGCCCGGCTCACCCCCGGCGCCACGCCGATCCGCGTGCCGACCACGTCACGTCCGAATACCGTTCCCGCGCAATGGGTACCGTGGCCCTGTACATCTCCATTGCCCGTCCCAGTGAAGTCCCGCTGCACCAGGTCCACCCCCGCAAAGGCCGGATGATCGGCGTCAATCCCGGTGTCCAGAACGCAGACCGGAACGTCGCGGCCATCGACCCGGCTCTTGTCAGCTCCGACGGCCTGGATCCCCCAGGTCGGCCCGCTCGCCGCCACTGTGTCCGAGGCCATCGGCGCAATCAATCGTGTCGGCATGGTCCGGGCTAAATCCAGGATTCCCGGGTCACGCGCCGCGTCCCGCAGGTCTTGCGGCTCCAGGTCTTCCACGCTCACTTCCGGTTCGGGCGGGATGTCCCCGGAGATCGAGGACATTCCGCCGAGGGACGGCACTCCGCCGAAGCTCTGCCGATACTCAAATCGGTTTCGCCACCGTCCCGCATTGGCATCTTTCAAAATGACATAGCATGGCATGACATCACTCCTCTGCGTGTTGGGCACATTGGATGATACCAGGAGGTAAAAAAGTGACCGGCCCCGATTGGAGCACGTGCCAAGAAGGGCAGCCTCCGGGTTGGTTCGTTTTTTCGGCTACCAGCTACGCAGATTTTGTGGCTGAAGCGTTATAGTCATAGAGAGACAGGGAGCAAGGGGGCTTTAACGGCAGGGCGCCGGCCAAGTTCCCGGCGCGAAATACAATGACCGTTCTTCTTGCGCGAGGAACCGATGCTGAGTGAACTAGCCCAATGGATCACGCCCGCCATCGTGATTTTGGGGTTCCTTTTCACGGCGCGAACGATTCGCAACCAGCGCCTCGAGTTGGAATCCCGGTTCGGCTCCAGGATGGATCGGATGGAGTCTCGCTTGGCCGGAAGAATCGACGGTTTGGAGTCGCAGATCGGAAACCTCCGGGACCGGATGGATTCGCAGACAGGCGACCTGCGGGACCGCATGGGCCGGATCGAAGGGACGCTCGACGTGCTGCGGGAATACTTCATCGGGACCGGACGCGGCTCTGCAGCATGAAATTCCAGGTACGGTCAGCAGCCTGGCGGCAAATTCGGAAAGGCTTCGGCTCCGTCGCCTCGAGTTCGTGCGTCGGCAACCGGGCGCTCCGTCGATATCAGCGTCCGATGCGGTCGTCGTGTCAGGCCGACTCGTACGCTCGATCCAGCAGCTCGACCGTATGCAGCACCGGTAGCATGCTGCCTCGGCGTCGCAGGTGGCTCTCAATCTGCATCAGGCAACCGACGTTGCCGGCGGCCACCGCATCCGGCTGTAATCGCTCGATGACGGCCGCCTTGTTGTCCCCCAAGCGGTTTGCGATCTCCGGCTGTTCCAGATTGTAGGTCCCGGCCGAGCCGCAGCAGGTCTCGCCGTCCATGAGTTCCATCAAAGTCAGGTTCGGAATCCGATCCAAGAGTTTTCGGGGCGCCGTCCGGATGCCTTGAGCGTGGGCCAGGTGGCAGGCGTCGTGGTAGGCGACCGTCATCGCCGCCGGAAGGGGTGGAGGTTCCTGTCCGAACCCGAGTTCGTCGAGGAATACGCTCACGTCCTGGACGCGAGCCGAAAATCGCCGTGCCTTGTCCTCCAGACCATCGCCCCGGAACAGGAGCGGATACTCCTTGATTCCGGACCCACAGCCGGCGGCGTTGGTGATGATGGCATCCACGTCGCCGGGCAAGGCGTCGAAATTCCGGGCCGCCAGATGTTTGGCCTGAGCGTCGTCGCCGTTGTGCAGCGCCAGGGCGCCGCAACAGCCCTGTCCGCCGGGCACCATGACCTCCACTCCGTTTCGGGCCAGAACCCTTAACGTGGCCCAGTTGATGGCCGGCGCCAACACCTGTTGCACACAACCCGACAACAGGGCAACACGCGCGCGGCGCTTCCCTTGAGCCGGGTAGACGGACGGGAGCGGTGGGGAAACCGGCAGCTTCCGGGGCAGCAACTCCAACATGGAGGCCATCCGCTCGGGGAGCATCCCGGTGAACGGGCGGGCGAGGCGTCCCAGAACCGCGGCGGCTCGGAAACGTCGAGGAAACGGTAGCAACAGCCGAAAGCTGAGGCGGGTGAGACGATCCAACAGAGTCCCCTTGACCCGGTCCCGGGCCAGCGCCCGGAACGGCGTCAGCAACTCCCCGTACTCGACCCCCGAGGGGCAGGCGGTGACACACGCCATGCAGCCCAGGCACTTGTCCACGTAAGGGAGCCCTTCCTCAATATTGAGACTCCCCTCCAGCATCTCCTTCATGAGCAGGATACGGCCGCGGGGAGAGTCCATCTCCTGTCCCAGGTCCTTGTAGGTGGGACAGACGGGCAGGCAGAAGCCGCAGTGCACGCACGTCTTCACCTGGTGGGCCATGGCTTCGCCCTGCGGCCCATATCGTTCCGAATCGATGCTGTGTTGCACCTATGCCTCCGAAAAACGCCCGTCCGGATCGAGGGCCCCCCGAATCCTCATGGAGAAGACCTGGTCCTGCGTTCGGCCCGGGCGAGCCGTGTCTCCGTTTCCCCGGATCACGAGCCCGGTGAGATCCAGTTGGGCCAACGCCCGATCCACGGGGTCCAATGGCCCCGACCAGGCCAGCCAGGCCAAGCTCCCGCCGGCACAGTAGCGGGTCCGGAACGGGACGGACCTCAGGTTCTCTTCCAACTCAACGATCCGGCTGGTGGTCATGGGCACCTTCATCAGGTTCCAATCGGGCGGGACCCAGTCGAATTCCCGGACCGCATCCCAGTGGTCCCGCTCCTCCTGCCCCTGCAGTTCCGCGCCCTGCCCCACCAACTCTCGAACCCGCTCCAGGCGTGGGCCGACCGACTCCCTTCGCCCTCCGACCCGCACGAGCAGCCGCCCCGGAGGCTCCAGGTCGACGGCCGCCAGATCCAGGGGCGCGGCCCGCAGACGCCGTATCGCCTCCAGGGCCTCGGGGAGGCCCGGCAGCGACGCCTCCAGGGTCAGCCAGCGCTGTGCGAGAGGAAAAACCTTGAATGTCATTTCCACCAGGACTCCCAAGCGTCCCAGGCTGCCGACCATGAGCTTGGGAAGATCGAATCCGGCCGCGTTCTTGACCACGCGGCTGCCGCCCCTCACCAGTTCGGCGCGGCCGCTGACGAATCGGATCCCCAGGAGAAAATCGCGGATCCCGCCGTAGCGGTAACGTCCCGAGCCGCCGGTCCCCGCCGCCACCGTCCCGCCGAGCGTAGCTCCGGCCCGGGCCAACACCGGATCGAAGGGCAGGTACTGTCCCTCCCGGGCCAGTCTCTTCTGGACTTCGGCTACCGGAGTGCCCGCCAGAGCCGTGAAGGTGTACTCTTCCGGTTCGTACTCCACGATGCCGGACAGACCGCTCAGGTCCAGAGAGGCGACTCCCCCGGGCGGCCGGGAAAGAGCCGGCTTGGTGCCGCCGCCGCGCGGCCGGATGCGCGCGTGATCCGCGACGGCCTGCCGCACCTCCCGGAACGACCCCGGTCGCAGCGTCGTCCCCGCGTCATTGCCCGAGCGGGTGATCCCGGGGCCGGAGACGCGGCCGTGTCCGTTCTCGTCGGGGAACATCTTGCGCCGGTTGGCGATCTCCAGCGGGTCGATGGACCGCCGCATCCGCTTCATGACCTCCATGTCGGTGGGTGCGAACATGTGGGCCAGGTATTCGCGCTTCTCCATGCCCACGCCGTGCTCTCCGGTGATGGAGCCGCCCCTGCGAATGCACATCTGCAGGATGTCTCCGGCCAGTTCCTCCGCCTTCTCCAGGGCGCCCTCCTCGGTGCCGTCGAACAGGATCAGGGGATGGAGATTTCCGTCCCCGGCGTGAAACACGTTGGCCACCCGGACCCCATGCTTCCGTCCCAGCATCTCGATTTCGGCCAGGGCGGAGCCCAGTTGCTTCCGGGGAACCACCCCGTCCTGGACGATGTAGTCGGGGCTGAGCCGTCCCACCGCCGAGAACGCGCTCTTGCGCCCCTTCCAGATCCGCAGTCGCTCTCCCTCGTCCCGGGCGACGCGGATCTCGAAGGCGCCGGAGTCGCGAATCACCGGCTCCAGGAGCTGGAACTCGGCCTCCACCTCGGCGGCTTCCCCTTCCAGCTCCACGATGAGAAGGGCGGTGGCCGACTGCGGGTAGCCGGCGTGGACGGCGGCCTCCGCCGCCTCGATGGCCAGGTGGTCCATGATCTCCATGGCGCCCGGGAGGAGTCCCGTGGCCACCACCTGAGCCACGGCGTCCCCGGCGGCCTCCAGGCTGCTGTAGGCGGCCAGGATCGTCTTGTACGACTCGGGCTTCGGGATCAGCCGGACCGTGATCTCCAGGGCGATGCCGAAGAGCCCCTCCGAACCCACGAAGAACCCGGTGAGGTCCGGGCCCACCCCCTCCAGGCTCTTGCTCCCCAGCTCCACCACCGCGCCGTCGGGCAGCACCGCCTTCAGGCCCAGGACATGGTTGCTGGTCATGCCGTGGCGCAGGCAATGGGCGCCGCCGGAGTTGAAGGCCACGTTGCCGCCGATGGTGCAGATGGATTGGCTCGAGGGGTCGGGAGCGTAGTAGAGCCCGTGGGGAGCGCCCAACGCGCTCAGGTCCAGGTTGATGACTCCCGGCTCCACCACGGCGCACCGCTCCGCCGGGTCCAACTCCAGGACCCGGTTGAGGCGGTTGAGCCCGATGATGATGCCCTCCCGGATCGGGAGCGATCCGCCCGACAGGCTGGTGCCGCTGCCTCGCGCCACGAAGGGCAGGTTCTCCCGGTGGCAGAGGCGGACCGTCTCGATCACCTCCTCCTGGGACTCGGCCAGGACCACGGCCAACGGCCGCTCCCGAAACGCCGTCAGCGCATCCGATTCGTAGGGAGCCACCTGGGCCGGACCCGAGAGAACCCGCTCCGGGGGATAGATGGAATTCAGGGCGCTCAATGACTGCATTTTCCGTCGACCAGTCTACTATGCCGCCTCGAAGATGGGCCACAGGAGACGATTTCACGCTAGTAGTTTTTGAGTGGGCGGCGTTGAAGTAAAGGCAGGTCTCAATAGAGCAGGAGCGGATATCGTGAGCATCATGAAAGAGGAGGTCCGGATGGATGTGAGAGAAGCGGTGGAAAAGGCCCGGCACTGCGTTGCAGAATTCTTTGCCGGGGAAGATATCAGTCACGTGGGGGTCGAAGAGGTGGTCTACGACGACGCGAAGAGTGTCTGGAAGGTGACCATCGGATTTTTTCGGTCCTGGAATCGGTTGGACGGCCTCCCGGCATCCATGTACTGCGCCTGGGACGAGCGTTCATACAAAGTCGTGCTCATCGACGATCCCAGCGGGGATGTCGGCTCCATGATCCATTGCACGTTCACCAACATGGGCATCAAGGCGGATTGATCCGTTGCGTCCCTTCTGTATCGGAGACTCCCGGCAAGCGGTCCGTCGATGGTTTTTTCCCGAACAGGATGATCTCGGTTGTGTGGGTTCCCGTGATAGACTGTGAACACCATCGAGTCTTCATCGGATAGGAATGACAGGGGCATGAACGAATACCTTGAAAAAAGGGACTTCGACGCTCAGATGAAGGCGATCGACCAGCGATTCGAGCGTCTGGAAACGAGATTCGACAATGTGGAGATCCGGTTCGACAAGCTGGAATCTCGACTTGATGGATTCGAAATCAGACTTGTCCGTCTTGAGACGGAGATGAAGCACCTGGCCACGAAATCCTGGGTCCTCGGTGGGGTCGCCGGAGGCATGGGGCTCGCGGCTACTGTAGCGGTGACTTTCGTTAAGCTGTTTGCGGTCTGAAGAGATTCCGGTCGTATCGACCGGTCAACGCCTTTGCTCCAACGGTTGACCGCCCCGGCGGACCTCCCGATAATGTGCCCGATGGGTGCGGCGCCGACATGGCGCGTTTTCATCGTGAAGCGTCCATCCTTGGCCACTGGGGGACACTTCATGCGGGTTGGGGCCGCGCTCCTGATCACCTTGACTTCCATCACGAGTCTCATTCCCGGCTCCCCGGGGTCTACCGAACGGCCGCCGTCTGCAACTCCGGCAGCTCCCATCCTGGCCGCCACCGAAGAGGGTGTTCGATACGGTTATCTGCGAGCCGGCTCCGGCGGGCCCTCGCCGACGCTCTTCGTGTTCGCCCTTGCGCTGGAAGCCAGCCTGACCCATCCCATCTACAGCCGCTGCTGCAGGCAGTTGAACCAGGAGGAAAGAGTCAATGAACGGTAACTCCGTGATCGCCAAGATCCTGAAGCTGGAAGGGGTGGAATGGATCGCCGCCTTCCCGGAACAG
The DNA here is from genome assembly GCA_022827025.1 of Acidobacteriota bacterium. Taxonomy (GTDB): domain Bacteria; phylum Acidobacteriota; class UBA6911; order RPQK01; family JAJDTT01; genus JAJDTT01. The sequence goes on along the minus strand of JAJDTT010000253.1, from coordinate 9,845 downwards.
AAGCTCATCGACGCCGCGGCCAAGGAGGGCATCCGTCCCATCATCACCCGGCAGGAACGAGCCGGCGTCAACATGGCCGACGGTTTCAGCCGTATCCGCAACGGCAACCGGATCGGCATTTTCACCATGCAGAGGGGGCCCGGGGCCGAGAACGCCTACGGCGGCGTAGCCCAGGCCTTCGCCGACTCGGTTCCCATCCTTCTCTTTCCGGGAGGGGCTCCCAGGAGGCGGATGCAGGTCCATCCCGACTTCGCCTCTTGCGATCAGTACCACGGGGTCACCAAGTACACGCGGAATTGCAACATGGTGGAGCGGCTCCCCGAGATGTTGCGGTACGCCTTCACTCTGCTCAAGCATGGACGTCCCGGACCGGTCCTGCTGGAGATCCCCGACGACGTGGGGACCGAGGAGTACCCGGGCGAGCTCGACTACACGCCCGTGCGCAAGCACCGCTCGGCGGCGGACCCGGACGAAGTCCGGGACCTGGTCCGGGCCATGCTGGCCGCCGACTGTCCCGTCATCAACGCCGGCCAGGGGGCCCTCTACGCCGAGGCCACGCCCGAGCTGGTGGAACTGGCGGAGCTGATCCACATCCCGGTGCTCACCTCCCTGGCCGGGAAGAGCGCGTTCCCCGAGAACCATCCCCTGGCTTTGGGAACGGCGGGCCACACCAGCACGCTCATGGTCGACCATTTTCTCCGCAAGACCGACTTCATCCTGGGCGCCGGCACCAGCTTCACCCACTCGGTCTTCAACGGGCCGGTCCCGGTGGGCGTCCCCCTGGCCCAGCTCACCAACTGTCCCGAGGACCTGAACAAGGACCACGCCGTCGACTACGGCGCCATCGGCGACGCCAAGGTCGTCCTGCGGCAGATCATTCAGGAGGTCCAGCGCCAGATCGGCGCCGGCGGGCGGGAGGACGAGCAGGGGGTGGCGGCGGAGATCGCCCGGGTCCGGGCGGATTTCGTGGCCGAATGGCGCCCCCATTTCGAGTCGGACGAGGTCCCCATCAGTCCTTACCGCGTCTTCAGGGAGGTGATCCGCGCCGTGGATCCGGCCAACGCCATCGCCACCCACGATTCGGGCTTTCCCCGGGACCAGTTGGTCCCCTTCTGGCCGGCCGTCGCTCCCCGCGGCTACATCGGATGGGGCAAGTCCACCCAGTTGGGCTACGGCCTGGGACTGGCCCTGGGAGCCAAGCTGGCGGCTCCCGAGAAGGACGTGATCCACATCATGGGGGATGCCGCCTTCGGGATGGCGGGCCTGGACCTGGAGACGGCCGCCCGCAACCAGATCGCGACGCTGCACATCGTCCTGAACAACGGCGTCATGACCCACTATTCCAGCCACATGCCCTACGCCACCAAGCACTGGGGCAGCAACGCATTCACCGGAGAGTACGCCCGGGTCGCCCGGGGACTGGGGGTCCATGCCGAGCGGGTGGACACGCCCGACGGGCTGGCTCCCGCCATCCGCAAGGCTCTGGAGGTGACCCGCGGCGGGAGGCCGGCGTTCATCGAGACCATCACCAAGGAAGAGGAACACATCCCCAGGTTCTGGGCCCCGGGCACCTGGGACTACCCCATGGGAGGGGAGTGAGATCACATGCACATGAGAATCGGCACCACGGCAGTCTGCGTCTGGCTCCTGGCGGTCCAGGCCCAGGCGAGTTTGATCCACATCGGGTCCCAGAAGCAGTTCTTCATCGACGACTATCTGATCGAGAGCATGCTGGCCACCCGCCAGGTCCTGAATCCCGCCCGGAAGGTCGACCACAACCCCATCATTCGTCCCGAGAAGCCCTGGGAGGGCAACGACGTCCGGGTCAGCAAGGTGATCTACGAGGAGGAAGAGGGCCTCTTCCGGATGTGGTACAGCGTGAATTCCTACAAGGCCAGTGAGGACCAGGGGGAATTCATCGTCGAAACAGGCGGCGGGAATCTCTGCATCGCCATTTCGAAAGATGGTTTCCACTGGGAAAAGCCCAACCTGGGCAAGGTGGAATACCAGGGATCCCGTGAGAACAACATCCTCCCCCGGGAGCAGTTCCGGCCCTACTTCTTCAAGGACCGGCACGAGAAGGATCCGGCCAAGCGCTACAAGGGATTCGAGCGCACCGGGACCACCCGGACGCCGGGGATGCAGTTCCACCTCTACTTTTCACCCGACGGGTTCGAGTGGACGGCCTACGAGAACAATCCTGTCATCGACACTTCTCCCCGGGTGGGGCGCTGGGGGCCCACCGTCTTCATGGGCTGGGACCCCATCCGCGAGACCTATGCGGTGCACATGGAGAACTGTGCTCACCTTCGCTGTCCTCTGGGAAAACGGCTCATCGGCCGGGCGGAAAGCCCCGACATGATCCATTGGAGCCACCCCGAGACGATCATCCTTCCGGACGAGAAGGACTACCCGGACCTCCAGTTCTACCACATGCCGGTCGTCGTCTATGAAGGGATGTACGTGGGCATGCTCTGGAACTTCCGGACCACCAACACCAGCATTCTGCCCCAGGCCGTCTTCAGCAGGGACGGCATCCACTACAATCGGGATTACCGGGAGCCCTTCATCCCGCCGGGTCCCGGCACCAGCTTCGACTCGGCCGTGGTCTATTCCCAGGACCCGCAGGTTCACGAGGGGCGCCTGCTCAACTACTACACCGGAGTGAATTGGCGATCCCCCGAGAGCCTGTACAACTTGGGGGACAAGGCGCTGGGAGCCATCGGGCTGGCCGTGACTCCGCCGGACGGGTTCGTCTCCCTGGACGGCGTTCACGGTCACGAGCGCCAGCGCTACCCTTTCAGCGAGGTGGTGACCCGTTCCTTCACCTTCGAGGGAGACCGCCTCCACCTGAACGTGCGGTCGGCTCTGCGGCAGTGGGGAGCCGGTCCCTGCGAAGTGCGGGCGGAGATCGTCGGATCCGACCACCACGCCATTGAGGGCTACGGGTTCGAGGACGCCGATCCCATCACAACCACCGGCGTGGCCCACGTCGCGTCCTGGAAGGGAAAGAGCGACCTCAGCGATCTGAGGGACCGGCCCATCAAGCTGCGGATCTACTTCAAGAACGCCAAGCTCTACTCGTTCCAGTTCAAGTAGTCACCGGGTCCGGCCCGTCCCCTCCTCCAGGTGGGACCGGCGCCGGAACTGCTCCTGAGCCAGGTCCGGCTGCCCCAACTGTTGGTAGGCCAGGCCCAACTGGTAGTAGGCTCCCGAAAAGTTGGGTTGGAGCCGGATGGCCCGTTGGAGTTGGGCCACGGCGTCCTGATGGCGTCCCAGGGAGTTGAAAATTCTTCCCCTCAGGTAGTAGAGGTCCGCGTCCTGCGGGGAGATCCGCTCCGCCTTGTCCAGGGCCGCCAGGATCTGACCGGGCGGCGCCCCCTCCTCGGCCAGTGACTGGGCCAGGAAGATATTGGCCATGGGGTAACGCGGCTGCTGGCGGATCAATCTCCGCCAGGTCTGTGACGCCTTGGCCGCATCCCCGGCGGACCGGTAGGCTTGGGCCAGGAGGCGGAGGGCGTCCCCATGGTTGGGATGCCGGGAGGTCAGAAGCACCAGCACCCGGACCGCTTCCTCGGGGTCGCCGGCGGCCAGCAGTTGCCGGCTCAGCGTCTGTCCGATCCCGGGCGCCCCGGGAAGCCGGTCCCACCCCCGCCTCAGAGCTTGGACGGCCGCCCCCGCGTTTTCGGCCTGCTGGTGGGCGCTGGCCATGGAAAGGTAGTAGTCCTCGACCAGCGGAGAGTGTTGGATGGCCTGCTCCAGAAACTCCACCGCCCTGGCCTCGTTGCGCAGGATGGCGTAGCTCTTTCCGGCCAGCGCCGCCGCTTCTCCCCGGAGTCGCGGATCCAGGCCGGGAGCGGCGGTGATGGAGGCCGCGGTGTCGATGGCGTCCTCCAGCGCACCGGCCCGGGCCAGGAGGCTGGCCAGAACCAGGTTCGTCTGAGGGTCCCGCAGTCCGGTCTGTTGGGCCCGGAGCAGCTCGGCCAGAGCGAGATCGGTCTGCTGGCGGCCGTACAACCAGCGTCCCAGGGTGGCGTGCAACTCGGTGTCATGGGGAAACCGTCCCGCGGCCGACCGCAGGTCCGCCTTGGCTCGATCCAGGTCCCCTTCCAGGACCGCCAACTGCACCAGGTCGATGGCATAGATGGCCCGCTCCGGATGCTCCCTGCTCAGCGCCTCCAGGGTCGCCCGGCCTTGGCCATGCAGCTTCCGGCGTTGGTATTCCTCCAGGACGACGGCGTGGGCGGCCGCAGCCGTGGTTCTCTCCAGGACTTCGTGCAGGACGGCGGGCGCCCTCGCGTCCGGCACGGTCCGGAAGAACTGCTGCAACCGTGCCAGGGCCTGCTGACTCTGGGGGCCCTCCAGTTCGGAGAGTTGCGGCGGTTCCTGCAGAGGCGCCGCCGCGGCCGCGAATGCCGCCGTCGAACCGAGGGACAGGAAAGCGGCAATCGAAGCCGCCGGGATCAGGATCAGAGCACGTTGCATTGGACGGAGGGGTACCAGTTGAGTTCGTAGCCGTCGGTTCTGTTGGTGTCCCGCCGAATCGGCTGCCAGCGCCCCCGATGGTCCTGGGCCCGGGCCATCAGCAGGTGCTCCCCCTTGGGCGCCGACCAGTCATAACTCCACCGGACCCACGTAAAGGGGCGGGATTCGCCTTCCAGCCGGGCCGGTCTCCAGCTATTGCCCCGGTCCGGACTGACCTGGACGGCTCCCACCCGGTGGGGGCCGGCCCAGGCAAACCCCCGGACCGGATACCGGCCCGGCGCCAGGTTGGCTCCCGGGGGCGGAAAGGAGAACCCTGAATTGACCTGGATCTCCGAAACCCGGCCGGTGATCTCTTCCCGCGTCCCGAACTTGACATACCTCTGGTAAAGCAGGTCCATGCCGCTCGAATAGTATTCGGAGGGCCAGTCGAAGGAGTCCAGGACGCGGACCCGCGTCAACCACTTGACCGAGTCCATGCCGTACCAGCCCGGAATGAAGGCCCGGGCCGGAAAGCCGTTGCGCCGGGGCAGGAACTGCCCGTTGAGCTTGAAGGCCACCAGGGTTTCGGGAGCCAGGCATTTCTCCAGCGGCAGGATCCGCGAGTAGGGGGACTCGGGCATTTCGGGCATCAGGGATCCCTTGTCCGCCCCCTGGAGCAGGACCCTCTTGGCCCCCTCCTTGGGCTGGGCCTGCCGGATCAGGCCGGAAAGGGGGACTCCCTCCCATAGCCCGTTGCTCACCAGCCCCGTCCGGTTTCCCGCGCACTCCAGGAGTCCCTCCAAGGACCTGGTGGAGGTCTCCACCAGGTCGGAGAAGGACAACTCCAGCGGATTGGCCACAGCTCCTTCCACCCGCAGCCGCCAGGTTTTGAGCGACAGCCGGGGTTGCGGATGGTGGCTCCGGACGAAGAACCGGTCGACGGGAGTCAGCGTTCCCTCCACGTCCGCCATGGAGCTCAGGGAGACCCGGTCGTCCTCCAGCGGAGTCCCCTGAGTCGATTGCGACTGCGGCCGGACCGGCCGCGTCAACAACAACGCGGACGCGTACCCGAACCAGGCGCGCCGGCTGATCCGGCCGGAATTCTCGTCAGTTCTCATGGCCAAAGGTTAGCAGTCCATGGCGAAACTCGCGACAGGAGGGGGGACTTTCCGGTCCCCCCGTCTTCTGTATTGCGCTTGGAGTTTGATTGCCGGGAAGCGTGGAGTGGGGACTCCGTCCCCCCTGGGTCCCCCCTGGTCGGCGGCAGGGATGCCGCCGCTCCTCTCTCTTCCTTCTTCACTCTTTCCTCTTTCCCCGGTCCCCCTCCCCCTCCCTCACCACGTACTCCCGGTCGACCCCCAGATTCTCCAGAACCTGCCGCCGCCCCCGGCTCCAGCGCACCTCGATCCTCCGGACCTCCCTGGACGCCCCCAACCCGAAGTGAAGCCGCGGGTCGTCCGACGACTGGTATCCCGACCCGGCCTGCACCTCGCGAATCTGAGTCGAGCCCCCGGCAGTGAGCGTGACCCGGGTTCCCACCGCGTCCCGATTGGATTCCGTCCCCTCCAACCGCAAGCGCAACCAATGCCCCTTGCGCCCCTCGTTGCGGTAAAGAGACAGCCCCCCGTCCATGTTGGAGACGGCCACGTCCAGGTCCCCGTCGTTGTCGAAGTCGGCGATAGCGGCGCCGCGGCTGGAATAAGCCTGGGAAAGACCCAACGCCTCGTCGGAAGCCATCTCCCGGAAGCGGCCCGTGCCCAGATTTCGAAACAGCAGGCTCCTCTGCCGGAAGCGGGTCCCCGTGGGCCGGGTATCCACTTGCGGAAAGACGTGCCCGTTGGCGACGAAGAGGTCCTCCCAGCCGTCGTTGTCATAATCGAAGAAGTGGGTGCTCCACCCCAGGAAGCGCAGGCTGGGCAGGCTCAATCCGGTGGGGCGGCTCACGTCCCGGAATCGGTCGCCTCCCAGGTTCCGGTACAGGGTGTTGTAGTCCGCGGAGAAGTTGGTGACGTAGATGTCGAATCGTCCGTCCCGGTCGTAGTCGCCGAAGGCGATCCCCATGCCGGCCTGAGCCTGTCCGTCCTCGTTGAAGGCCGCGGCCGCCACCAGTCCCCGTTCCTCGAAGGTTCCGTCTCCCCGATTGCGGAAGAGAAAGTTGGCCATGGAATCATTGGCCACATAGAGGTCGCTGTCGCCGTCGCTGTCGTAGTCGCACCAGGCGGCGCCCATCCCGTAGGAAGCCGGCGCGTCCATGCCGGCCGCCTTGGTGGCTTCCCGGAAGGTGCCGTCGCCGTTGCTCAGGTAGAAGGTGTCCCGGGCTGCCGGAAGCCCACCCGGCCCGCAGTGGACCTGGACCCCGCGGTACTGGCAGTCGGCCGATGCGGCCGGCGGATTTTCGTGGTCGAATTCCACGTAGTTGGCCACGTAGAGGTCCAGCCATCCGTCGCCGTTCGCGTCGGCGAAGGCGGCGCTGGAACTCCAGGAGGAATCCTCCACTCCCGCTTCCCGGGTCACGTCCCGAAAGGTGCCGTCGCCGTTGTTCCGGTACAGGAGATTGGGACCGTAGTTGCAGACGTAGAGGTCGGGCCAGCCGTCGTTGTCGTAATCGGCGACGGTCACTCCCATGCCCCAGTGCCGTCCCGCCACGCCCGCTTCGGAGGTCACCAGACGGAAGCTCCCGTCCCCCCGGTTCCGATAGAGGGCATTGGAGACGCTACGCTTGCCGGTTCCCAGCTCCTCCCAGAGGCCCCCGTTGACGGCATACAGATCGAGCCAGCCGTCCCGGTCGTAGTCGATCCAACCGACTCCGCTGCCCACCGTCTCCAGGATGTGGTCCTTGGCGCTGCCCCCGCCCCGGTGCCGGAAGTTCAGCCCCGCTTCACGGCTCACTTCCGTGAAGTGAACGCCGCCGGAGAGCAGGAGCAGAATCGTCGCAATCATCTGTGCCAGTCTAGCAAGACGAGGAGAACTGGAGGCGTCTGGAGCGGCGACTTTCTAGTCGCCGACTGGGAGGGGCGACTTTCCAGTCGCCCGTGGGAGGGGACGACCTGGGAAGGGCGGTTTAGGCGCCTCGAATTCTCTCCCAAGAGGGGCGTCTATTAGGCGCCCTGTATTCCTTCCGATTGTCACGTTGGAGAATCGGCGCCCGGAAGGACGCCAGTCCCAGTCGTCGCCCAGAAGGACGCCGCTTCTCGGGCGCGTAAAACACGCCCTCTCCCAGTCGGCGCCCAGGAGGACGCCGCTCCGCGTAAAACACGCCGCCCCGCCGTTCGCATACGTAGGCGCGTCGTGTAAGAATTGGCCCGTGATGAGCTTGGGATGGCGCCGGTCCTGCATGGTGGCCTGGACGGTGATCTTGTGGATCTCTTGGGGCTGCGGTTCGGGCTCTCCGGAGCTGAACCTGACGAGCCTCTCCGGCGAGCGGGTGGACCCGCTCGCGGACGCGGACTCGGCCAGCGTTTTTCTGTTCATGCGCAGCGACTGTCCCATCTCCAATCGGTATGCCCCCGAGCTGCGGAGGCTGCATGAGTCGTTCTCGCCCCGCGGAGTGCGGTTCTGGTTCGTCTACGTGGATCCGCAGGAACAGGCCGAGTCCATCCGGCGGCACGCGAAGGAATATCAGGTTCCGGGAGAGATCCTTCGTGATTCCCATCATGACCTGGTGCGCCTCACGGGCGCCCGGGTCACTCCGGAAGCGGCCGTCTTCGACTCCGGCGGAAAGCTCGTCTATCGCGGGCGTATCGACGACCGGTACCCCGATTTCGGCAAGGCGCGGGCCAAACCCAACCGCCGCGATCTGAGGCTGGCCCTGGAATCCGTGCTCCAGGGGGATCCGGTGGCGGAACCGGAGACCCGGGCCGTGGGGTGCTTCATCGCGGACCTGGCCAGGAAATAGCAGAGAGGCGGAGATCGATATGCAGAAACGGCGGCTTGCAGTCTTGGGGGTGCTTTGGCTGGGGTTCATGGGAGTCTCGCATTCCAGGGACGGCAACATCCGCCATTCCGGCTTCGAGGACTTCAGCCAGGGCACCCTGGGGAACGCGGGAGCGAACCTCTACGTTTCCAAGAAGGGGACCGTGCAGGTCATCAATCAGTGGGACCTGAACCGGGACGGATACGTGGACCTGGTCCTGAGCAACACCCACGACAACATGAGCGTGGTGGACGCGCTCGTCTACTGGGGCAGCGCCGACGGCCCCCGCTCCCTTCTCCCCGAACTCTGGAGGGAACGGCCACTGGCACAGGTGGTCTACGGCCTGATGGACGGGAGCGATCAGGTCACCCGGCTCCCCTCCTTCGGAGGCGGCCGGTCGGCGGTGGCGGACCTGAACCGGGACGGATTCCCCGATCTGGTCTTCTGCAACTACATCCACAACTATCCGGGTGTCCGGACCGCGTATGTCTACTGGGGGAGCCGGGACGGGTATTCCCGCGTCGGACGCACCGAACTGCCGACCCGGTGGGCGGCGGGTGTGGTGGCCCGGGATCTCAACTCCGACGGGTATCCGGACCTGGTCTTCGCCAATCAGGGGGTGGAGGCGGGAGCGGAGAAGATCTCGCCCAAGGTGGACCTTGCCTCGTACATCTACTGGGGCAGCGCCAACGGATTCGATCCCGACCGCCCGGGACTGGTCCCCACCCGCGGCGCCCGCGACGTGGCCAGCGGTGACGTGAACGGGGACGGCGACCCCGACCTGATCTTCGTCAACAACAGCCCTCAATCGAAGGGGGTCCAGGTCTTTTTTGGCCGCGAAGGCGTCTACACCGCCGGCCATTCGTGGGAGGCAGAGACGGCTCCTCCCGGGAGCGTCGGGACCGGCGACCTGGACCGGGACGGTTACGACGACGTGGTGGTCACCGTCTCGGGGGAGGCTGCCCAGGACGGCAACGTCATCCTGTTCTTGGGAGGGAAGGATGGGCCGGTCGCATCTTCCGGCCAGACCCTTCCGGCCATCGCTCCCACCGGCTCCGACATCGCCGATCTGAACGGGGACGGATTCCTGGATCTGGCCGTGTCCAACTCCTCCAACGAGGCGCCGCTCCCCGAGTCCTACGTCTACTGGGGTGGATCCGAAGGTTTTTCGGCCCAACGGCGGTCCCAACTCCCAACCATGGCTCCGGCCGACGTGGCCTCGGGCGACCTGAACCAGGACGGTCACGTCGACCTGGTCTTCGCCAACGCCCATGACGGCAAGACCGCCGACGTCCCCTCCTACGTCTACTGGGGGAGTTCCACCGGCTTCGCTTCCTACATGCGGACCGAACTGCAGGGGTTTGCCGGCAACAGCGTCAACGTGGCCGACCTGAACCTCGACGGGAACCTGGACGTGGTGCTGGTGAACCGCTGGAGCGGGATGCACGCCGGCCAGGTCTGGAACAAC
>JAJDTT010000271.1 GCA_022827025.1 Acidobacteriota bacterium | reverse complement strand
ACACCCAACGCTCGAAAGAGGGCGCCAAGAATGACGCCCCTCCAAACGAGCAGCGACCCTGAGGTCGCCGATTGGGAAAAGCCTCTCGGCGGCGTGTTTCACGCGGAGCGGCGTCGTCCCCGGCGCCGACTGGGATCGGCGTCCTTCCGGGCGCCGATCCCTTGGGGGGGCAGTGGGAACGGCAGTCCCCCCTGTACGATTTCCATGGTTGAATCGTAGGGCAACGCGGAAGAAGACGGGGCGACTAAAAATCGCCCCTCCTGTGGGACCAGACTGTCCCCCCTCCTGGAAGGGGTGCTAATGTAATCACGCAATCTGCGGAAGCCGGCCCGGATCCGAATGAAGCAACTCGACATGATGGGGAAGTTCGGAGAGTTGGGAGAACGCCGGATCCTGTCCGTCTCGCAGATCGTCTACCAGATCAAGTCCCGATTGGAGACCGGGTTCCGAGACGTCTGGGTCCAGGGCGAGGTCTCCAACCTGCGAATTCCCCCGTCCGGCCACCTCTACTTCACCCTCAAGGACTCGGACGCGCAGATCCCCGCCGTCTGCTTCCGGATGCGGCGCCGCTACCTGAAGTTTCGGCCCGAGGACGGCATGGAGCTCCTGGCCCGGGGCTCGATCTCGGTCTATGCCCCCAGGGGACAGGTGCAATTGATGGTGAGTCACCTGGAGCCTTTGGGCCGCGGCGCGCTCCAGTTGGCCTTCGAACAGCTCAAGGAACGGCTTTCCAAGGAGGGTCTGTTCGACCCCGCCCACAAGCTGAAGCTTCCGTTGTTTCCCGCCAAGGTCGGCGTGGTGACCTCCCCCGGCGGCGCGGCCGTGCGGGACATTCTCCGCGTCCTCCAGGAGCGGAACGACCGGGTCGACGTCCTGATCTACCCGGCCACGGTCCAGGGACCTGCGGCTCCCCCGCAGATCGCCGAAGGCATCCGGGAGCTGGCCCGGCGGGGAGACGTGGATGCGATCATCATCGCCCGCGGCGGCGGATCGGTGGAAGACCTCTGGGCATTCAACGACGAGGCCCTGGCCAGGACCATTTTCGAATCCCGCGTCCCGGTAATCTCGGCCGTGGGTCACGAGACCGACTTCACCATCGCGGACTTCGTCGCCGACGTGAGGGCGGCGACCCCGTCGGCCGCGGCCGAGACCGTCTCCGCGGCCCGGGAAGAACTCGCTCAAAGAACCGGGCACCTGGAAAAGCGAGCCCTGCAGGCCATGTCGCTGATTCTCCACAGGAAACAGGAACGGCTGCGCAAACTCACCGCCAGCCGCGGATTCGTGGACGCCGAGACCCGTCTCAAATTTTTCCTGCAACGCCTGGACGAACTCCAGGGGAGATTCCGGAAGGCGCTCCCCGCGTTCCTGGCGCCCGTCGGCACCCGGGTGGAGCAAGCTTCCACCGCCCTCGAACATCGGATGGACCTTTACCTGAAGGATTTGAAGCGCGGCCTGGGTGAAACCGAGGGACGCCTTCAGGCCTACTCGCCGTTGGCGGTCCTGGAGCGGGGCTACGCTATAATCACGACCGGCGCCGGACAGGTGGTCCGGGAAGCCGCTCAGGTTGTGCACGGCGAACTGGTCAAGGTCCGAACCGGACGCGGCAGCTTCAGGGCCCGGCGCGAGGACGAACGTGAAATATCGTGAAATATAAGGAATTCGAAACGGCGTTGTCCCGCTTGGAGAAGATCGTCGGAGACCTGGAGGGGGGAGACCTCTCTCTGGAAGAGGCTCTGAAGCTCTTCGAGGAAGGGGTTCAGGTCTCCCGTTACTGCGCTCGGGTCTTGAAGGAGGCGGAGCGCAAAGTGGAAATCCTGACCAGGAACGAGGAGGGCGACCTGGAATCGGGTCCCTTCCAACTCTCCGGGCAGGAGGAGTGATGCAACGCCCGGCGGCATCCGGGGCGGACTCGGCGGAGGTCAAGAGTTACCTCCGACTCCAGCAGCGGCGAGTCGACGCCAAGTTGGAGAGCGTGATGCCGCCTGCGGACACCTATCCCGAGGTCGTCCACGAGGCCATGCGCTACAGCCTCTTCGCCGGGGGCAAGCGGGTTCGTCCGGCGCTCGCTCTGGCGACGGCGGAAGCCCTGGACGGGGACGAAGAGGCCTCGTTGCAACTGGCCTGCGCCCTGGAGCTGATCCACACCTACTCCCTGATCCACGACGACCTTCCCGCCATGGACGACGACGACTACCGGCGGGGGCTGCCGACGTCCCACAAGAAGTTCGGGGAGGGCATCGCCATACTGGCCGGCAACGGCTTGATGACCCTGGCCTTCCAGCTCCTGGCGGAGATGCCGGGAGCAGCGGTTCCGGATTCCGTAAGGCTTCAGGTCATCACTCATCTGTGCCGCGCCATCGGCGCCGCCACCGGCCTGATCGGCGGCCAGGTCATGGATCTGGTCTCACAGGGCAAGTCCTATACCGAAGAGGAGGTCCGGTACATTCACTCCTGCAAGACGGGCGCCCTGATCGAGGCCTCCGTGTCGACCGCCGCCCTCCTCTGCCTGGCCCCCGGCAGCGCCCGGCAAAGGTTGAGCGCCTACGCCCGGAAGGTCGGCCTCTGTTTCCAGATCGTGGACGACCTCCTGGACGTGGAAGGCTCCCAAAGCGAACTGGGCAAGGGCTCCCAGAAGGATGCCCTGTTGGAGAAGGCCACCTACCCCGCCCTGCTGGGGGTCCGCAGGAGCCATGAGATTGCGGACCGGCTGATGCGGCAGGCGACGCGCGAACTCTCCTTCCTGGGTTCCAGGGCCCGGATGCTCGTCGGAATCGCGGCCTTCATCTCCAGCCGGCGCTACTGACGGCGAACCGGGTCGACTCCACGTTTCCCACCGGGCCGCCAAACGCATGACGAAAAAGATCCGCCTCGACGAACTGCTCGTCTCCAGGGGCATGGCAGCCGATGTCAGAGCCGCCGTCGCCCTGGTCCTGAGCGGCCGGGTTTTCCTGGGCGGACAACGCCTGGACAAACCGGGAACGCTCGTGGCGGCCGGAGACCGGATCCGGCTGCGCAACGAACCCTCCCGTTATGTGTCCCGGGGCGGCCTCAAGTTGGAGGCAGCACTGGCAGCGCTCCGGATCCCGGTCCGGAACCGGGTCTGTTTGGACCTGGGCGCCTCGACCGGCGGTTTCACCGACTGCCTGCTCCAGCACGGCGCCCGGGAGGTGTTCGCCCTGGACGTGGGCAAGGGTCAGTTGGACTGGAAGCTGAGGCAGGATCCTCGCGTGGGGGTCCTGGAAGGAATCAACGCCCGCTTTCTCACCCCCGGCCATCTGCCTCGAGCGCCGGACTTGGCGACGGCCGACCTGTCCTTCATTTCACTTCGCCTCATTCTCCCTCGCCTGGAGCTGTTTCCCGAACTGGAGCTCCTGCTGCTGGTCAAGCCCCAGTTCGAAGCTTTTCAGGGCGAAGTCGAGGCGGGGGGCGTGATCCGGAATCCGGAGAAACGGCGGGAGATCCTGAACCGCTTCAAGGAGTTCGCTTCCTCCTCCGATTTCCAACTGAGGGCGGAGTTCCCCTCGCCGGTCCACGGCCGGAAGGGGAATCGGGAAACCTTCTTTCATCTCAGCCGGCATCCGGATTGAACCCGGCAACGATCGGCAGCAGGCCATCCAGATACTCGCTCAGCCGGGCCATGTTGGCCTCGAATTCCCTGCGGAATCCCAGGATCCCCGTCTCCGCCGTGTCGGAAACGACCTTGGGAGCCACGGCGGGAACTCCATGGCTCCGGGCCAGCTCCAGGACGGCGGCGCTCTCCATGTCGCAGACGGACGCACCCTGACTCCGGTACAAGCGCTCACGGGCCTGCTTCTTGATGACCGGAATCCGGACCGTGACTCCGGCGCCGGAGATTCGCACCCGGCGCTTCCTGAGGAAGGCCACCAATGCCGGATCCGCTTCGAAGCACCCTCCGGTCTGCAGACACCACTGTCTCGGGAAGACGACGTCGCCCATCTTCAACCCGGGGTCCAGTTGCCCGGCGGTGCCGGTAAAGACCAGGACCGAGGGGCTATGAGTGCCAAGGTAGGATTCAAGCGTCGCTCGCGTTCTGTTCATTCCAAGGCCGGTCACCAGGTGGGCGCACCGGGTCCCCAGCCGCTCCCGGAGGATCTTCGACTCCTTCTTCATGGCGCAGGCAACGACGCAATCTCCCATGTCGTCATTCTGACTTCGGTTTCGAGCGTATACAACGCGTGCGACTCTCCCCATGCCGCCGCCCGCTTTCAGAACAGCTACATTCCTGGTTCGAAGGGTGCGAGTCGGCCACAAGACAAAAGAACTAATATATTCCCGACTCCACCTTCTGGGACGGCAAGAAACTGTGGTTTTGAACCATGACCGAATCTGAGTTGATCCGTTGGATCCGGAATCAGAAACAGGACGAGTCTCCCTTTGTCCTCAAGGGAGTGGGAGACGATTGCGCCGTCTTGGATCCCACGCGGCAATCCCGGCTGGTGGTGAGCACCGACGTCCTGGTGGAAGGCGTCCACTTCCGGCGGCGCTGGATGCACCCCTACTTCCTGGGGCGCAAGGCGCTGCTGGTCAATTTGAGCGACCTGGCCGCCATGGGAGCCATCCCGGCGGCCTGCCTCCTGACACTGACTCTTCCGCCCGATCTGACCGGCGGTTTCTTCCGCTCTTTCATGGACGGCTTCTTGGAGGAAGTCCGCCGATGGAAGGCGCCCCTGGTGGGGGGAGACCTTTCCGGGGGATCCTCCGTCCACGTCGGGGTCACCATCTGGGGACACCTGGAAACGGGAGAACCCGTGTACCGGTCCACGGCCGCCGAGGGCGACGCCGTCGTTCTGGTGGGGGACGTGGGCCTCTCCGCGGCCGGATTGAATCTGCTGAAGCGCGAGGACCCGACGGAAGTGGCGGCCATCCGGACGGAGAAGGACCTGGCCGCCTGGGCCGGCGATTCCTTCCGGTGGCGTTGTCTGAAAGCCCATTTTCTTCCCACCCCGCAGATCCAGGCGGGAGACTGGCTTCGCCGCAACGGCTTTGCCAGCGCCATGATCGACGTGAGCGACGGATTGCGCATCGACCTCCAACGCCTGTCCGGGGACAGCCGTCTACGCTTCGAGCCCGGTTCCCGGATCCGCCTTGACCCCGGGTTGGCCGCCCACATCTCCGAAGAGGCCGCCCTGACCGGAGGAGAGGACTACGCTCTCCTGGCCACCATTCCCGGCGACCGGTTGGAACGCCTCCGAACCGGGTATCCGGCGCACCTGCCCGAGTGGCGCCGAATCGGATCCCTCCGCCAGCCGGACGCGGACGAAGTCCTCCGGGCGGACCAGGCCGACGGCTTCGACCACTTCGGCCGCCGGCGTTGACACCTCCTGCCTCCGGCTACCCGTTCCCCGCTGCCTTGATGTCAAGGCTTTGAAAGGGGCGAGGGCGGAAAATCAAAGAAGGCACCCGCAAGGGGTGCCCCTGCGCCGGGCTGTGCATTACGATGGTCGGCGCACCATGAGAGCAGTCGGATTCTTCGCTTTGCATCTGCTGTTTTCGGCGCCGGTCTGGGGCGAGGAGACCCCGGCGGAGGATCCGCAGCCGGCACCTGGGAATTCGCAGCCCGAACTGGAAGATCTGGTCAACATCACGTTCAAGAACGACGCCCGCGTGTTCGCCGTCATGGCCGCGCTCAACGCCGCCGGGTTCGACTACGAGAGATCCGGAAAGACCCTTTCGACGGAGCGGCAGGCCGTCCGGCAGCATCTGGAGGGTCTCGATCCCGATCTGGTTCTTCGCCTGGAGACGTACTACGAATCCCACCGCCGATACCGGGACGAGGGCCGGGAGAGCGCCGACTACATCTCCCTGGCGCTTCTCCTGTCGGACGTCCCGGAACTGGCCTTCCCCGAGGAGACCGACCACCTGCCGGCGGACATCGTTCCCTTGCGGGGCTTTGCCGATCTGGTGCGGGAACTCTACGAACCGGCCGGCATCGCCGCGCTGTGGGCCGGCCACCTCAAGCGCTACGAACTCGAAGTGGAACGTTACCGGCCCGTGCTCGAGAAACTGATCCACCAGACGCTCCGCTACTTCCGCATCGGTCCCCGGAGAGTCCTGGATCGGACCATCATCTTCATTCCCGACCTCCTCAACGCCAAGGACACCGTGAATGCGCGGAACCTGGAGCGGATCTACTACGTCATCGTCGGGCCCGCGGACGACCCCGCGGAGAACTACGTGGCCCTCCAGCACGAGTACCTCCACGTCCTCATCGATCCTCTGATCGAGAAGTTCGTGGCCCGGATGGACGAGGACGCGACCCTCCTGCGGCTGGCCAACAAGCAGCCCCGGCTGAAGCCCGAATACCGGGACCGGATTCTGCTCATCCTGGCCGAGTCCATGATCGAAAGCCTGATCCTGAGGATGCATCCGCCCGACGATCCCAAACGGGAGATCGTGGAATTCTTCCGACAGGGCCTGGTGGCCCTTCCCTCCTTTTACCGGCAATTGATCGAATATGAGCGCAGCGGGTTGCTTTCTTTCCCGGCCTACGCCGAGTTGCTCCTCCAAGACCTGGATGAGGACAACCTGAAGGAGGCGGAATCGGCCATCGCGGCCATGGAGGAATCGCTCGCTGAAGAAGACAGGAAGCTGCAGGAAGCCCAGGAACGCGAACGGCAGAGGGTGGAACGGAAGAACCGCATCATATCGCTCCTCAACGAGGCCGGGAAACTGATGGCTCAGAAACAGTTTCAAGAGGCGGAGCAGCGCCTGGACGAGCTCCTTCGGGAAGATCCGGGCAACACCAACGGGCTCTTCTACATGGCTCAGGTCTCGGCCCGGACGGGAGACCTGCAGCGGGCGTCCGTGTACTACGAGAGAGTCTCCGAGTCGAACGCTCCCGCGTGGGTCCGAGGCTTGTCCCTTGTCCGCATGGGCCGCATCCTGGCCTCCCGGGGGTCCATGGCCGAGGCCCGGAAACGCTTCCGGCAGGTCCTGACCCTGGAAGGAGATCTGAAGGGGGCCAGGAAAGAAGCCGCCGAACTGATCGAAGCCCTGGGACCGGAAGAACCGGAGGAGTGAGTCAACAGGGCACCCGCACAGGGTGCCCCCCTGCACCTCCCCTTCCGTGAATTCGTTGACCTTTTGTGCCACAATGACTGTCCGGCCTCCTGATCGGGACGGTCTTCTTTTCATGGGATTTCGGAGAAAAAGAATGAAACAGGTACTTGCCACTATCGCTCTCCTGAGCCTGTCTTCCACCTGGGACTGGGCCGCCGCCCGGAACCCGGGACAGCAAGACCAGAAGACGGGACAGCAGGACGAAGGGTTCCTTTTGGACGAAGACGAACCCCTGGTGGCTCCGCCCGAACCCGTCAGGGTCGTGGGGCAGGCCCAGACCAAGGAGGAGTTCGATGCCTGGACGGCCATCGATCAGACCGAGGACCTGCAGCAAAAGGCCGAACTGGCCATGGACTTCCTGGAGTTTCATCCGAAGAGCGGTCTGACGCCGCTGGCCCACCAGCTTTTGGCTCTCTACTTCCAACAGCAGAACGAGTACGAGAAGTTCGTGGATCACGGTGAGAAGGCGATCGCGGAACTACCCTCCAGTT
>JAJDTT010000023.1 GCA_022827025.1 Acidobacteriota bacterium | reverse complement strand
GGAAGAGGGCGACCACAAGGGTCGCCCCTACGATACGGATGGGTATTGTCCAGAGAATGCCGAATCCTTACAAGGAATGACGACCGACCCACCGCCCGTAACCAAATTTGAGACCGCAGGGGCACCCCTTGTGGGGGCCCTCTTCGCTTCAAGCCGGTTCATGCCGCTCAGGAAGAGGGCGACCACAAGGGTCGCCCCTACGATACGGTCGGGTATTGTCCAGAGAATGCGGAATCCTTACAAGGAATGACGACCGACCTCAGCGCCCGCAACCAAATTTGAAACCGTAGGGGCACCCCTTGTGGGTGCCCTCTTCGCTTCATGCCGGTTCATGCCGCTCAGGAAGAGGGCGGCCACACAAGGGTCGCCCCTGCGAGGCGGTCGGCGCCGGGTATTGATGACCTCCCCACTCAGCCCAGGGACCGAATCTTCTCGATGAGGGGCCAGAAGTTCAACTGGTCCACGGCGTGGCCGCGGTACATCCCCACCGAATCGGCTCCGTTGGCCAGGGCGGCCCGCGCGGCCTCCAGCATCAGTTTCGGGTCCTGGAAACTCCCGACGTGGTAGCAGGACAACTCCACGATCAGAGGACATCGGCCGCGGATCAATTCCGACAACTGGCTCGTGTAGCGTTCCACCCGCCTCACGTCCGAAGTGGTCCGGAACCAGAGGTAGAGTTCGTCCATCAACGCCTCGTCGAGCCAGGCGCGGAGATCCTGGAAGGCGCCCAGATAGCGGTCCCCGTGAGGCCCCGCCAAGTCCTGGGCGATAACGGCTATGGTGACGGGGGCTTCCGGATGCCGGGCCTTCATGCGGCGTCGCAGCTCCCGGAGGGTCCCGGTGACAAATCCGGCCCGGAAGCGGAGCCATTCCGGGTCATGGTTCAGGAGCCCTGCCGGACTCTTGCCGTAACGTTTCCGGTACTCCTCCACCATGGGAGCTTCGTAGCCGTGGATCGCCGCCCCGTGTGTGTCCCGGAGCTCGCTCACGAACTCCACCTGGATGCCGTGGCCGCCCGATTCCTCCACGATGTTCATATACCGGTCGACCATGTACGACCGGACTTCCGGCACGGCCAAGCTCATGGAGAGCCGGCTCCCCACCTTGAGTTCCCGGCCGCCCTCCCGGTCCAGCGCCCACCAGTCGGGATGCTCCTTGGCGAATGCACTGGCGCTCATGACGGACCGGGGACTGTTCCAGATGGGCCGATGCCGGTCCAGCTTCTCCTTGAGCTTGGCGGAACCGTAGGGAAGACCGATGTAGTTGAGGGACCAGTTGGCCCGCATCCGCCTCGCGCCATGGCTGTTGAACGCCATGTAGGGATGCATCACGATCCCCTTCTCTCCGGCTGCCTGGGCCAGGATCCGGGATCCGCGCGTCGGGACCAGATCGGTCACGCCATGGCGGGCGCACTTCTCGACGAAATCGATGACGGCCGGTTCATCGGAGGGCTGTGTGGGACTGATCAATCCGCCCGGAGCGCACCAGAGTGAGAATCTGGGTTCCCCAGAGCGTTTCGCCGCCGACGCCGAAACCGCCCTCGCAGCCGTGGACGGAGCCGCGGCGACGGCTCCGCAGGCCAGACTCCTCGCCAGGAAACGGCGGCGGCTGAGATTGGATGACGAGGACTCGGACATGCGCTACTTCAAGAGGGCGGCGATCTCCTCCTTGTCCCCCTCCTGGGCCAGCGTCCGGGCCGTCTTGCCGTCCTCGTTCTTGGCCCTGGCGTCGGCGCCCGCCTCCAGCAACGCCTTGACCGCATCGGCGTGCCCGTTGACCGCCGCGTACATGAGTCCGGTCCAACCCTGGCTGTCCTGCACGTTGACGTCGGCGCCCGACTCGGCCAGGGCCGTCACGGTTTCCGTGTGTCCACCCTCGGCGGCCCACACCACGGAGGTCTTTCCGTCCGGATCCGTTCCCTCCGCGTCGACTCCCTCTTCCAGCAGGGCGTTGACGCTCTCGGTGTCACCCAGTTTGGCCGCCAGCAGGACGGAAGGAGATCCGTCGCTGGTCATGGCATAGGCGTCCGCGCCGTGGCTCAGCAGGGCTCGCGCCGTTTCCCCGTGTCCGGCCCCGAGGGACATGATCAGGGCGGTTCCACCGCTCTGGTCGGCCACGTCCAGGTTGGCTCCCTTCCCGGCCAGCGCGCCGATGACCTCGCTGTGACCCCGGGCCGCGGCCCAGAGCACGGCCGTCCGCTTCCGGTTGTCCTGCGCCTCCACTTCGGCGCCCGCCTCCAGCAGGACTGTGACCGTCCCGGCCTGACCGCTCGCCGCGGCGGCCATGAGGGGTGTCCGCTGCTCGGAATCACGGATCTCGATGTTGGCGCCGCCACCGATCAGGGACTGGACCACTGCGTCGTGGCCGTGACCGGCGGCCAGGATGAGGGCGAGCCGGCCTTCCTGTCCCTCTGCCTCGCTGGCGAAATTGGCGTCGGCTCCCTGTCCCAGGAGTTCCTTGACGGCGGCGTCATCCCCATTCCCCGCGGCATCGATCAGATCCTCGTTGATGTTCCCGCCACAACTGCAGAGCAGAAGAAGAGAGGGGGCCAGCAATGTCACGAATCCCCGAAAGTTCAGCATCATGGATCTCCTTTCTGAGTTGCGGGACGCGGACCGAGCAGTCACAAAATCCGCCGCAGGAACGGCCCTCCACCGCCCTCCGGGGTGATCGGGCCAACGAGCCCTCTCCGAATTGTGTCGGAGTTGCGGGCATGATAACACAGGACCCGGGGAATTTTCGGGGAGGAGACGACGGGGTTGAAGAGCGGGAAAAGGCGGAACTTGCGCAGTCGCGAGTGGTTCGACACCCCCGAGCTGTACGGCTGGACCCGGCAGGCGGCCCTGCAGGGACTGGGACTCGACCCCGGCATGTACCGGGACCGTCCCTTCATCGGCATCTGCAACACCTGGAGCGAGCTGACCCATTGCAACGCTCACCTGCGCACGCTGGCTCAGCGGGTCAAGGAAGGGGTCTGGCAGGCGGGCGGCGTTCCCTTCGAATTTCCGGTCATCTCGTTGGGCGAGTTCAACATGCGCCCCACCGCCATGCTCTTCCGGAACCTCCTGAGCATGGACGTGGAGGAATGTATCCGGGCCAACCCTCTGGACGGCGTGGTCCTGTTGGGCGGGTGCGACAAGACCACGCCGGGTCTGCTCATGGGAGCCGTGAGCGCGGACCTGCCGGCCATCCTCGTGACCGGCGGACCTCAGCTCACCGCCCACTGGCGGGGCCAGGAGCTGGGATCGTGCACCGATTGCAGGCGCTTCGAGGCCGAGCTGCGAGCCGGGAGGATCGGGCAGGAGGATTGGCTGGATCTTCAGGGCGCCATGATCCGGAGTCCGGGCCACTGCATGACCATGGGGACGGCCTCCACCCTGGCCACGCTGGCCGAAGCCCTGGGTCTGGCCCTGCCCGGCAATGGCGCCTTTCCGGCGGCCGATTCGCGCCGGGCGCGCCTGGCGCACCGGGCCGGACGCCAGGTCGTGCGTCTGGTGGAACTGGATCTGAAACCGTCCCGCCTGCTGAGCGCCGGGTCGTTCGACAACGCCATCCGCACCCTTCACGCCATCGGCGGGTCCACCAACGCCATCGTCCATCTCCTGGCCGTGGCCGGCCGGGCCGGCATCCCCCTGTCCCTCAGGAGGTTCGACGAACTGTCCCGGACGACGCCGGTACTGCTGGATCTGAAGCCCGCCGGCCGCTTCCTGATGGAGGACTTCGCCTACGCCGGGGGCGCTCCGGCGCTCTTGAACGAGATCGCGCCACTCCTGGACCTGGACCGGCCCACGGTCACCGGAAAGAGCCTGGGCGCCAACCTCCAGGGAGCCCGCAACGACAACCCGGATGTGATTCATCCCACGGATCACCCGCTGGAACCCTCCGGCGGCCTGGCTGTCCTCTACGGGTCGCTGGCGCCGAACGGTTGCATCATCAAGCACAGCGCCGCCACGCCCGGCCTCCTGCGCCATGAGGGCCGGGCGGTCGTTTTCGAAGACCACCACGAACTGCTGAAGGGCATCGACGACCCGGACCTGGAGGTCGGTCCCGAGGACGTGCTGGTGCTTCGAGGCGCCGGACCTCTCGGCGGTCCGGGCATGCCCGAGTGGGGCTTGCTCCCGATTCCCAAGAAGCTTCTCCGGGCGGGCGTTCGGGACATGGTCCGGATCAGCGACGCACGCATCAGCGGCACGGCCCGGGGAACGGTGGTGGTTCACGTCTGCCCGGAAAGCGAGGCGGGAGGTCCGCTGGCCGCCGTCCGCACAGGCGATCCCATCCGGCTGGACGTCCCGGCCCGGCGATTGGACCTCCTGTTGGAGCCCCGGGAGATCCAGCGCCGGCTTGCAGGCTTCCGTCGCCGAGTCCGCCCCGAATCAAGAGGCTACCGCCGGCTCTACTTCGAACGCGTCCTGCAGGCCGACCAGGGATGCGACTTCGACTTCCTGCAAGGAGCGGCGATTTCCAATCGCCGACAGGAGCGGCGGTTTCTAGCCGCCGATTAGGGGGGTTAGGGGACGGCAGTCCCCCCTGTACGACTTCCGGCCACCGAATCTCGTGACAACACAGAAGTCCCCCACCGTCCGGCCTCCGGCATGATTCCGCGAGAAACCGGGCGGGTGGAGCGGCGACTTTCTAGTCGCCGACTGGGATCGGCGTCCTTCCGGGCGCCGGGAATGGCGACGTGGAGCGGCGACTCAGCCGGGGACCGATGCGACCCCGCAGGGCACCCACAAGGGGTGCCCCTACGGTCATCGGGGATCGGAAGTTTCAAAGAAGTCCCCCACCGCCGGGCCGCCAGCATGATCCGGCCAGAAACTGGGCGGCGATGGTGTCGGCAGCGGCGCCTGTCCGCGTTGCGGTCTGACGAACGACCCGGTCCCGACCGGACCGGGTGGCGGGGA
>JAJDTT010000238.1 GCA_022827025.1 Acidobacteriota bacterium | reverse complement strand
GGTCCTTTCGCTCGTTGGGAGGGGCGACATCCTTGTCGCCCTCTTTCGAGCGTTGGGTGAAATCGAAGCTCGGCGGCTGGACGTTTTGGTTCTTTTCTTCGAAGGGAGGTCGGTCCCTTCGCTCGTTTTTGCGCTGGGGGGGTGAGGACGAACGCAGGCGGGTAGAGACGATGCGGCCGCTCGGTTTTTCTCGAATGCGAGGTCGTAAGACGGCGTCGAGGACGACGCCGCTCCTGCCGCTTCGCGGTCGGCGGTTGGAAACCGCCGCTCCGCTCCTTCAAGGGAGCCGGAGGCGGTAGGTTCGAAGCTGGCCCCCCCGAAGATAATGGAGAATCAAGAATCCATCCACACCTGTCTGGGAATAGCGGCGCAGGTCGCCCGACGATCCCACCGGCTGGTCGTTGATCCGGATCAGGATATCGCCGCTGCGGAGACCCGCCCGGTGTCCGATGCTCTGGGTCCCCACCGATCTTATCCGGAGTCCTCTGTCGATGGAGCCTGACGCGCCTCCCGCTCCGTCGGGCACCCAGGGATCGACCACGAGTCCCAGGGCGGGTGGAATCGGCACCAGGACACGTTGCAGAAACATCTCCTCGATCAGACGGCCACCGGCGATGGCGGGCAACTCCATCCGCCAGGCCAGATGAGAATGCAGGGGCGGCCTCAGGGCCAGAGTCGCCTCGACTTCCCTGCTCGCGTCTCCCCGGCGCACCACCAGACCCAGCCGTGACCCGGGTTCGTGCCGGCGGATGGCCTGCAGCAGACCCTCCAGGGATGGCGCATCGACCTCACCCGCCTTCAATACCACGTCCCCCGATTGGAGTCCGGCGCGCGCCGCCGGGCTTCCGGGCTCGATCCCGTCAATCTGCGGTCCGCCTTCCCCGGCTCTCACATAGACTCCCAGCCAACCCGAACGAATATGACCGTTTCTGGATAGCACCTGCCGGGCGGACTCGCACACAATCGACCAGGGGAGAACCCGGCAACTGAGACTCCGCCCCAACGGATGACGGCTCACGCGAGTCACCAGCCCCAGGACCCGTTGGTTCAGATCCAGGAGGAATCCACCCTCCCAGAGGTCCGCCTCATGGGGCACTCCCCGGGGCCGCAACAGGACCGTCCTGCCGGGGCCTGCCTGTACCGGTTCCCAGCGGAGCGTCTTGCAGGAGAGGACGTTCCAGCCGGACTCTCCCGCGTAGGCCATGTGGACCTGGTTCGGGTTGGAATCGCTGGGCGCTGACCGGGCCGGGCGGGCAGAAGCGGCGTGTTCCAGAACCGCCAAGCTGATCCGTTCGTCCACCCCGACGATCCGAAGCGGGGCCTGACCCGCCTCCCCCGGCCTCAGAACGATCTCCACGGTCGGGTGGTCCAGATCGATGCCGTGGCTGCCCAGATAGGAGACGATGTGGCCGGAGTCGAGATAAGCCCCTTCCAGCAGGATCTTCTCGTGAACCTGGACATTGGGCAGCATCCCGTCCTGGAAAACGACGCCGTGGAATTGACGTTTCAGGGAGATCCGGACCAGCGAGTCCCGGACCGGGCCGGGCGGCGCGGCATCAACGCAAAGTGGGCAGACCAGAGCCAGAGTCACGACCGGCGCCAACGGGAAGGACGCCCGGCGAGCCAGCCATTTTGAACTCAATAAAGTGGAGACCATGAGATCAAAGTGAACCGCAAGCGCCCGAAGCTTGAGTTTCTCACCGTGGAGGATGCGGTGAGAAACTCGAGCCACACTCCTAGTGGCTGACTCGTTGCCAGTACAGCCCGTGATGCAGGCCGTTGGTGCGCACCTCTACGGTGCGGGGCACCCGCACCAGAACCGGAGTTCCGGAAGAGTCCTCCACTCGGAGCTCGATGTAGGAGGATGCCACCGGCTGGTCTTCCTTGACCCAATGATGAAGATTTTCTCGACCGGACCGGCTCCGAAGTCGATCCCGGGAACTCTCCGACCGCCGCGACTCCAGGACCGGGCGCTCACCGCCGCCGGAAATCTCCGCCGGCTCCGTTGGCGCCACGACCCCGCTGGTCACGAACAGCATCACCGAAGCCAACCCTCCCAGAACCAGGCGTCCCAAGTCACCGCCGGAATTGGAAACTCCCGCAATCTTGCGGTAGAAGTCCGGCGGCGCTTTCACCCCCTGTCTGAGTGAACGATTCATTTTCTCCAGGACCGCGAGATCCTCGTAGAGTCGGCGGCAACCGGAGCATTCGTGAAGATGGGACAAGACCCGGGAGTCCTGGACATTCGTCCCCTCGTCCAGAAGTTTTTCTTCGATCTCCCGGCAGTTCATAGGAATCTGGAAAGCTTGTCCCGCAAGATCCGCTTGGCCCGGTGAAGTCTCGACTTGACGGTCCCCACCCGAAGGTTCAGCACGAAACCCGTCTCCTCCAGCGACAGCTCCTGGACCTCCTTGAGAACGAATACCAGGCGATAACGCGGGGGCAGCGAATCGATGGCCGTGCGCAGCAACCGGGCCCTCTCCTTGCTCCCCAGGTGGGCCTCGGGTGAAGGCCGGTTGTCGCTGACCTGAATCTCCGTTTCGCCCTGTTCGGAGTTGCCGAAGAGCCGCTGGGTCAGAAAGAAACCCTTCCGTTTTCGCCGGCGCATCTCGTCGAGAGCGAGGTTGGTGGCGATCCTGTAGATCCAGGTCGAGAACTTGTAGTTGCCCTTGTACCGGTGAGCGTGGCGGAAGACCCGAATGAAGGTTTCCTGGGAGATGTCCACGGCCTGATCGTAGTCGCGAATAAGGTTGTAGATGTAGTTGACCAACCGGTCCTGGTAGCGGTCTACCAGAATCTGAAAAGCGTAGTCATCGCCCTTCAGGTAGGCGACGATGAGGGCGTTGTCGGCGAATGTCAGAGTGGCGGCCAATTTTTCAACCTCCTTTCTAACTAAGACGGCAGAAAGGGGGGATTTGTTCCAAGTAAATTTGATTTTGGTTCGATTTTTCGTACTTGGGAGCCGGAGAGTGTACATGGGGGGACTATCGGCCCCCCTGCCACCCCTGGTCGGGGCCGATCCACGTCGCCACGCCCGGCGCCCGGAAGGACGCCGTTCCCAGCCGGCGCCGAGGACGACGCCGCTCCGACGCCCGTCCCGGTCGGTGCCCGGAAGGACGCCGGTGCTCGTTTGGAGGGGCGTCATTCTTGGCGCCCTCTTTCGAGCGTTGGGTGTGCTCGAAGCTCGGCGGCTGGCCGTCTTGGGGCTTTTCTTCGGAGCTCCCCCACCGGCCCCGGTCCGGCGAAATCCTGCGTGAAAAGGAGTGGGGGTTTTCCTACCCCCACTCCCACGGGGGGACTAAAAGTCCCCCCTCCGGGGGGGC
>JAJDTT010000291.1 GCA_022827025.1 Acidobacteriota bacterium | reverse complement strand
CTGCTGGAGATCGATCCCGGCATGACGGCGCGGGAGATGTTCGATCTCACTTTGGAGACTCTGGAGCGGAACTTTCCCACCGAACCGCCCGGCATGGACTGGCAGATCATGCACGACGTGTCGCGGGGGCCGCTGCCGCTGTATCGGAGCGCATTTCCCGAGGGCGTGCAGCCCACCGTCTCCATCAACTGCTGGCCCCTGGTCACCCACATGGGGCATTTCGCGCCGAATTACGAGCGGGGAGTGGACGTGGTGATCGCGTCCCAGCAGGCGTTGCCGGCGCATCTGGTGGACGCCAAGGCCAAGACCCGCAGCCGGCTGCACTACCAGATGGCCGTGCTTCAGGGGGCTCGGATGGGGGAGAACAAGTGGCCGGTTCTCATGGATCCGGATGGGTTCCTGGCCGAGGGTCCGGGTTGGAACATTTTCCTGGTTCGGGACGGCGTTCTTCTGACGCCGGAGGGACGGAACATCCTCTTGGGAGTCTCCCGGGGCGCCACGATCGATCTGGCGAACGAGTTGGGGATTCCGGTGCAAGAGGCGAATCTGGGCCGTTACGAGGCCTTGCAGGCCGACGAGATCTTCTGCACCGCGACGACCTATTCGCTGGTCCACGCGGCCAGTTTCGAGGGGCAGACTGTGGGGAACGGGCGGCCGGGTCCGGTGTTTCGGCGTCTCACCGAGGCGTGGATGAACCTCGCCGGGTTGGATTTCGTGGCGCAGGCGCATGAATACGCCCGGCAGCTTCCGGCTTGGGAGGAGGCCGAGATCAGGGCTGCCCGGGGAGTGGAGCCGGTTCACGCCTGATGGGAGCGGGGATTTACCAGAGCGGGCGCAACCATTATGTGGGCCGTCAGATCAAGCTGTCGGACGGTCGGAATATGGAGCGCTACCAGGCTCTTCACCAAGGGACATTCTGGTCTCGACCTACGACCGGGCTCCCTAATCAGTAGAGAAGATTTGCTCGAAAATTGGGCATCCTTCCCGCCGCCGCGAGTTTTCCCCATTCGTCCAACCGGCCACGATGCAACTTCCAGAACTGTGAACAGAGTTCGAAGTACTCAAGAACGATCTCTCGTTCGCCAATCTCAAGGAGCGCTCTGGCGAGCATCATATTCGGCCCGAATGAATTGAGTACGGGTGAGCCTGGTGTCATACCAGCCGCAATCAGACGGGATTTTGCTTCCTCGATTTTGCCCTCGCGCAAGGCAATTCGACCCATGACGAGGTTACCGGTGTGGACCCAGTCTCCGTAATTCCGACCAGCACTGGTATTTTGCAGCATGAGTTCTGCAAACTGACGAGCCTTGTCAAGCCGATCCGCCGCGAATGCCGCTTTCGCGAGATCCGCCAATAGTAAATCTCGCCCCGATTTCCCTGAGAGTTCGTATGCTATTTCCAGTTGCTCCAACTGCTCTTCGGAGATCTCCTGGTCCATTGCTCCAAACCCCAGATAGGCCAACGAACCATAAGCATGCCCGAGTTCCTTCGGCCATTTCGGATTGGACGGATCGAGAGATTGGGCGTGCTTGAGAAATTCGATCGACGCCTTGCGGTCGCCGTGCATGAAAAATTGTTCTGCGTTCCCCAGCACCATCGCATTTTTAGGTTGGTTTCTGACTTGATCCATCCAGGCTTTCTTGGCTTGCGCAAAACCCTCCGGGTCACGAATGTGATCGACGCCTGCCTCGGGATGTGCCAAGACTTCCGATTCCGGCGAGTTTCGGATGAGCCATAGAACGTGCCGGCGTATTGCGACCTTGGCCGAGTCGTCGTGGATAGATCGCATCCCGTCGTAATAGCCGAGAAGCAGCGTCCGTGTAGTCACGTCATTCGGATCGAATGTCAGTTTCTCTTCGAGCGACGCAACCTGTTCCGAGCTAAGCTCGCGGCCGGTTTTCAGGTCGAAGTAGACCCACTTCTCGTCGGATGGACCCTCAGGCGATTCAACGGATTGAGCGCCAAAACCCACCGGACAGAGAACGATGACCAAAACGGTGACCATGTTGACCATCAGAGGCGTTGTGGTTTTCATCATGATTTCCCGTCCCATCTCGCCAGACATATAGGCATTCTACACGTCGCGGAATCTGCTCTCTACCCGGTACACCGTCTGGGATCGGGATCGGTCCCAGCCTTTTTTGGCAGCGGTGTGTACACGACAGCCGGTTGGGAGCCGGCGACCGAATGACCGGGCCCCGGATCGAGCCCGGAGATCTCTCCAAAAGATGGACCAGCCCCCTCTCGGAAGAATGACAGGGAACGATGGTCGAGCAGGTCTGCTGGCTCCTCGCCTCCTGCACCCAGGGGAGAAAGACCGGCTCCACTGTCCTCATCGGCGACGGTCGTGGCTTGCCGAAGGGCTGGGGCCGTGGCGTCGATCCCGGGACGGTGGGGGCCGGAGCGAATTTTGTTAGCGGCCATGTAAAAGTGCAGGAAAGTGGCCATCGAAAATGTCAGGCCTTAAGGCTGTGACGGAGCGATGGCTGGGTTACGGGATCCGGGAGTCCATTATGGATCCTGTCGGGTTCCATACCCTGGCGTTTCCACCGAACGGAGGAGACGCCATGAAGGGGAGAGAGACGCGGGTGTTGCTGCGGCACTATTTGGAACAGGGGATAAGCAAGGCCGGGGTCGCTCGGAAGCTCGGCATCAGCGAACGGACGGTGTACCGCTGGATCGAGGCGGGACAACTGGACCGGGAGTTGGATGACAGGGCCGGCCGGTACGGGCCGAGACGTCCGCGGACCTCGATACTCGATCCCTACAAGGGGATCATCGACGCCCGCCTGGCGGAGTATCCCGAACTCAGCGCCGTGCGACTATTCCAGGAAGTTCGAGCGGCCGGGTATCCGGGAGGCTACGGCCAGGTGAAGCGCTACGTGCGGCAAGTGCGGCCTCGACCTCCGGAGGAGCCGGTGCAACGGTTCGAGAACCCGCCGGGCCATCAGGGACACGTGGACTTCGCCCAGTTCCGGCTGCCGTGGGGCCAGCGGCACGCGTTGATCGTGGTCCTCGGGTACTTCCGGATGATGTGGCTGCAGTACTACGAACGGCAGACGATGGCGGTCCTGATGCGGGGTCTGGAGTCGGCATTCCACTTCTTCTTCTTTGAAACTTCCCCTCAAACGGCCTCAGGAACCAGCTTGTAGCCGAGTGCACTGGCCTGTTTTCGGAGACGGCGTCGGATTCGGCGCCGTCGTTCATGCGCTTGAACGGCAGAGAGGTTGGGGTCGTACTC
>JAJDTT010000053.1 GCA_022827025.1 Acidobacteriota bacterium | reverse complement strand
CCGGGACTCTCGCGGGGCGAGTCGGAGCCGCTCCATTACCAGATCCGGCGCTCCGCGGAACTCCACCTGGAGCACATTCGCAGTTCCGGAGATCCCTTCGAGTTCGGCAGTGCGCGCCCGCTGGACTTCGGCCACTGGTCGGCCCACAAGCTGGAGTCCATGACCCGGAACCGGCTCCGGCACGGAGAGGCGGTCGCCATCGGAATGGCCGTGGACCTGGTCTACTCGGTCCGGGCCGGATTCCTGGAGCGGAGGGTCCTGAATCGAGTCCTATCCCTGCTCCGAACCCTGGGCCTGCCGGTCTGGGACGAGGCCCTCTCCGCGACTCGGGGCGGGCAGAGCGTGGTTCTGGAGGGCCTGACCGAGTTTCGGGAACACCTGGGCGGAACGCTCCACATCAGCCTGATTCGAGACATCGGCGACAGCTTCGAGGTGACGGAAATGGACGGCCGCCTCCTGCTCGATTCCATGGAATGGCTCCGGCACTCTTTCGGAAGCGTCGGCGCCGGTGTGGCGGAGACCCCACGCCGGGTGACGCACTGAGGCAGGATGCAACTGGTCCCGGGATTCCATCTCACGTACTGCCTGAACATCCATCCCGGCGAGACCTGGCCCGAGGTCTGGGAGAATATCAAGTCCTATCCGGCCGCGGTTCGAAACCAGCTCTGTCCGGGCCGGCCTTTCGCCATCGGGCCGCGTCTTTCGGGCCAGGCCGCCGATTCCCTGGCCCGTCCCGAAAACCTGGAGGCGCTTCAGGAGTTCCTCAGAACGGAAGGCGCCTACGTCTTCACCATCAACGGATTTCCCTACGGTGTCTTCCACCGGGCCCGGGTCAAGGAGAACGTCTATCTTCCCGACTGGAGAGACCGGGTCCGCATGGAGTACACGAACCGGTTGGCCCGGATTCTGGCCCGGCTCCTGCCCGGCGATCCGGCCATGGAAGGGAGCATCAGCACGGTTCCGGGAGCCTTTCGGACCGAGGTCCGTTCCACCGGCGACGTTCGCCGGATGGCGGAGATGATGCTCCGCAGCGTCGCCTACCTCCACCGGCTCCGGGAGCAGACGGGGAAGACCATCACGCTGGCGCTGGAGCCCGAGCCTTGCTGCTTCCTGGAAACGACGGACGACGTGGTGGCCTTTTTCGAAGGCCATATCCTCTCGGAGGAAGGACTCGGGACCCTGGTCCGGGAACTGGGCCTGACCCGGGGCCAGGCGGAGCGAGTCGCCCGGAGGCACCTGGGAATCTGCTGCGACGCCTGTCACGTGGCCGTGGAATTCGAGGACCCGTCGGAGGTGCTGGATCGACTGGAAGCCGCCGCAATCCGAATCCTGAAGGTTCAGATCAGCTCGGCGCTGCGCCTCCGCTTCCGGGAGGGGGACGGCAGCCCCGAACGGACGCTCCGGCCTTTCGCCGAGGAGACCTACCTCCACCAGGTGGTGGAGACGTCGGAGCGGGGAGTCGTCCGCTACCAGGACCTGCCGCAGGCACTCTCACGGGAGGCGGATTTCCGGACGCACGGCGCCGGATCGCCCGGTATCCGGAAGGAATGGAGAGTTCATTTCCACGTTCCCGTCTTCCTCTCCCGGATGAGCGGTTTCGACACCACCCAGGATGACCTGGCGGCCCTGCTGCTCCGCCTGAAGTCGAAATCCGCTTGCCCCTACCTGGAGGTGGAGACCTATACCTGGGACGTCCTCCCCGCGCGTTACAAGACGCTGGATACGACCGACGCCATCGCCCGCGAGCTGGCCTGGGCGCGGGACAGGCTCCTGCAATGAGCGCGGAACCGCCGCGCACGACCCGCAGACCCCGCTGGCGCGTCTACCTGGACCTGGGGCGGGTGTCCAATCTGCCCACCGTCTGGACCAACTGCGTGGCGGGAGCCGCACTCTCCGGGGCGGCCCTGGAGACGCCTGTCCTGTTGCTCCTGGCGGCGGCGCTCTCCTGCTTCTACACCGGGGGCATGTTCCTCAACGACGCCTTCGACCACCGGCACGACGCCAGGACCCGTCCCCGGCGGCCCATTCCTTCCGGGGAAGCCGGCCTGGTCGAGGTCTACGCGCTGGGCTTCGGGTTCCTGGCTCTGGGTCAATCGGGGCTCTACGCGGTATCGGTGCTGCAGGCCGGTCCCCGCCTGGAGTCTCTGGGCATGGGGGTGATCCTGGGCGTCCTGATCGTCTACTACAACTACCGCCACAAGACCGATCCCCACAGTCCCGTGGTGATGTCCGTCTGCCGCGGACTGATCTACCTGATCGCCGCCTCCGTCGCGGCCGGGTTCCCCTCCGGCCAGGTCTGGATCGGGGCTCTGGTGCTGGCGTGCTACGTCGCCGGATTGACCGGCCTGGCCGCCCAGGAAGACCTCAACCGGGTGAATGCGCTGTGGCCGGCGCTCCTGCTCCTGGCCCCCATGGCGTTCGGCCTCTACGCGGCCCTGTGGGATCCTCCCCAACCCGCGCTGCTTCCGCTGATGGCATGCTTCCTGTTCTGGACGCTGTGGTCGGGGTCGTTTCTCACGGCGCGGCGCCGAAACGTTCCCCGGGCCGTCGCCGGTCTCATCGCCGGCATCTCCCTGGTGGACGGGGTCCTCCTCGCGGCCGTCTCTCCGGTACCGGGCGGACCCTTGCTTGCTTTGGCCGGCCTGCTCTTGACCCGGCTCCTGCAGCGGTTCGTCCCGGGAACCTGAAGGCGGTCCGGGATCTCAGGAAGCGGCCTCTGCGGTCCGGGATTCCAGCCACCCGATCAGTTGCGCCGAGGTCAGGCTGACCAGCAGGAAGAGGAGGCCCACCAGGGTCAGGGGTTCCAGGTACCGGAAGCTCTCGGCGCCGATGAGCTTGGCGGTCTGGAGCAGCTCCTGGACCGTGATGGCGGCCAGGATCGGCGTCTCCTTGAACATGCCCACCAGGTAGTTCCCCAGGGCCGGGACCATGGGAGGCACGGCCTGGGGCAGGATGACCGACCTCCAGGTCTCCATCCAGCCCAGGTTCAGGGCCCGGGCGGCTTCCCACTGGCCGGAAGGGACGTTGTCGATGCCGGCCCGGTAGACCTCGGCGGTATAGGCGCTGTAGTGGAGGCCGAGGCCCAGGGCGCCGGTGACGAAGGGCGACCAGGAGAGCCCGAATTCGGGCAGGACGTAGAAGAGGAAGTAGACCTGCACCAGGAGCGGCGTGCTGCGCACGAACTCCACGATCCACGTGGCCGGCCAGGCCAGGATGCGGCGGGGAGACCGGCGCATCAGGGCCCAGGCCAGACCCAGCACCAGCGCCAGGCTCATGCCCACCACGGTGCATTGGAGCGTCACCAGCCCGGCCCGCAGGAGCGCCGGCAGGATCTCCAGGGCGAATCCCCAGTCGAAGATCACGCCGCACCTCCGGAATCGCGTCCCGCGGCCAGCCTGGACTCCAGGAATCTCATTCCTCGCGCGATCACCTGGGCCAACAGGAAGTAGAGGACCAGAATCAGGGCGAAGATTTCGCCGGAACGCAGCGTGGACGTCCGGAGCGTCTGCCCCTGGAACGTGAGGTCCGCCAGGCTGATGAGGGAGACGAGGGCGGTTCCCTTGAGGAGTTCGATGAAGAGGTTCCCGAAGGGTGGAATCATGCGCAGCGCCGCCTGAGGCAGGATGATTCGCCAGAGGGTCTGGCGGCGGTTCAGGTTCAGGGCCCGGGCGGCGTCATACTGGGACCGGGACACGTTGCGGATCGCCGACCGGACGATCTCCGACCCGTAGGACCCCAGGTTCAGGCCCAAGACCAGGATTCCCGCCGTCACCGCTTCGAGCCGGATTCCCAGCAGGGGCAGGGCGAAGAAGGCCCAGAAGAGCTGGACCAGGGCCGAGGTCCCCCGGAAGACGTCGACGTAGAGGCGCGAGATTCCCCGGACCGCCCTGCGCCCCGAGAGCCGGCCCAGTCCCGCCAGGAAGGAGGCGGCGAGCGCCACGACCGCGCCGCCGGCGGTGATCTGGAGCGTCACCAGGAGTCCCGTCAGGAGGCTGGGAAGAAGATCCAGGGGCGGCGGCATCTTGGTCGAATTGGATCAGGGAGCGCCGGCGCAGAGTTCCTCCGCCGTCATTCCCGAGGGGAGCTCGGCTTCCGTAAACCCGAAAGTGCGAATCAGCTCCAGGTGTTCGGGGGTTCCGATGAAGGCGGTGAGGTGGCGGTTGAATTCATCCCGGTGCCTCTGGTCCTCTTTGCGGAAGCCGATCCCGCTGCAGGTGCGGGCCGGGAGTCCGGCGGCCCGGGGCTGGACGAACGGGTCGATGGCCTCGAGTCCCGTAGCCGACGGTTTGCGCAGCAGGTCCCGGTGGGCGGGCGCGGGACCCGCATTGGCGTCGACCCGTCCCGCCTGGAGGCCAGCCACGGCGCTGGGCTGGTCCGGAAAGATGAAGAGCCTTGCCTCGGGAATGCCGGCGGCCCGGGCGAACATGAGCTCCACACCCCCGGCCACCACCCCCAGACGCGCGCTCTCGTGACGGGTCACGTCCAGATAGCTCTGGAGGTTCAGCGGATTGCCCTCCCGCACCAGCATTCCCTGGAGGATGCAGGAGAGGGGCTCGGAAAAGAGGATCTCCCGGCACCGGGGCGGCAGGATCCACATGCCGGCGGCGATCAGGTCGAAGCGTCCCGCCTTGAGGCCCGGGATCAGGGACGCGAACTCGGTGATGACACCCTCGACCCGGGTGTATCCCATCTTCTCCAGGACCCGGCGCGTCACCTCGACCGACTCGCCCGTCAGTTGTCCGGTCCGGTTGTCGTAGTAGGCGAACGGGGCCTCATTGGAGTACCCGATGCGGACGGGTCCCGAACCTTCGAAACCCCCCGGAGCGCTTCCGGTGGAGCAACCCAGGAGCAGGAACGGCAGCAGAACGAAGGTGAAGGACAACCGGTTTTTCATGAATCCTGTCCGGATGGGAGCGCCGAGTCTACCGCACGGATAGGCGTAGGGGCGACCCTTGTGGCCGCCCTTCCGCTGCCGGCAACCTCTCGCTCGAAAGAGGGCACCCACAAGGGGTGCCCCTACGGTTCGATTCGCCCCGGTGGGTGACGTGGATCGGCGTAGGGGCGGCCCTTGTGGCCGCCCTTCCGCTGTCGGCCACCCCTCGCGTGAAGGAGGGCACCCACAAGGGGTGCCCCTACGGTCCGATTCGCCCCGGCGGATAACATTGTGCGCCCCGGTGGATGGCGATGTACGAGAGTTCGGGTTGGGGCTGGTAGACTGGATTCACGGTGGCAGAAGCAAAGAATATCTCGTTTCGAGAAGTCGTCGGGTCGGGTGTGGAGTGGTCCGGCGTGCGGACCCGGAGCGCGGGGCCGGAGGGCCAACTGCCCTTGACCGAGGAGATGCTGCTCCACGAGCCCAGCGGCAACCTCTTCGGCTGGACCCAGGACGTGGGGATGGGTTGGAGTCCCGGGAAGGTCGACCGGGACGCCTATCTGATCGTGAGCACCCAGGGCGGACTGCGGGACAGCGACGGGACCCCGCTGGCCCTGGGGTACCACACGGGGCACTGGGAGATCGGCCTGCTGGCCGCGGCCGCGGCCGGCGTGTTCCGGGACCGGGGAGCCCGTCCCTATGCGGCCTATTGCAGCGATC
Source organism: Acidobacteriota bacterium (assembly GCA_022827025.1). Lineage (GTDB taxonomy): Bacteria > Acidobacteriota > UBA6911 > RPQK01 > JAJDTT01 > JAJDTT01. Next base: position 11,467 of record JAJDTT010000053.1, on the reverse strand, counting down.
CCTGCGACGGCCGGAGCCAGGGGACGGAGGGGATGATGGACAGCCTCCCCTACCGCAACGACGCCGCCGTGGTCCTGCGGCGGCTGGTGAGATCCCTCCCGACCCGCCAGGGGGTTCTGGGGATCGGGACCTGCGACAAGGGGTTGCCGGCCGTGCTCATGGCGCTGGCGGGCTGTGCCGGGTTGCCGGGGGTCATCGTCCCCGGCGGCGTCACCCTCCCCCCCACCAACGGGGAGGATGCGGGCACGGTGCAGACCATCGGCGCCCGTTTCGCCCACGGACTCATCAGCCTGCAGGACGCCGCGGCCATGGGGTGCCGGGCCTGCGCCTCGCCCGGCGGCGGCTGCCAGTTTCTGGGGACCGCGGCCACGGCGCAGGTCGTGGCGGAAGGACTTGGAATGGCCCTGCCTCACACGGCCCTGAGTCCTTCGGGTCAGCCGGTCTGGATGGACGCGGCCCGGCGGTCGGCCCTGGCGCTCATCCGCCTCAAGGAACGGAGCCTGCCCCTGTCCCGGATTCTGACGCCGGCGGCCCTGGAGAATGGAATGCTGGTCCATGCGGCGTTCGGGGGCTCCACCAACCTGTTGCTCCATATCCCGGCCATCGCCCACTCCGCCGGACTGAAGCCACCCCGGGTCGAGGATTGGAACCGGGTCAATCGAAGCACGCCCCGCCTCGTGGACGCCCTGCCCAACGGGCCTCTCAACCATCCCACCATCCAGGTCTTCCTGGCCGGAGGCGTGCCGGAAGTGATGCTCCACCTTCGGGATCTGGGACTCCTGAACCTGGGGGTGCGGACGGTGACGGGGGAAAAGCTGGGGGACGTGCTGGACTGGTGGCGGGAAAGCCGGCGCCGCCGGGATTGCCGCCGCGTGCTGCAGCGGTCCGGCGAGGCGGACGTGGACCGGATCATCATGGACCCGGAGACGGCCCGGCGGAACGGACTCACCAGCACCGTCGTCTTTCCTTCCGGGAACCTGGCCCCCGAGGGTTCGGTGATCAAGGCCACCGCCATCGACCCGAGCCTGGTGGACGAAGACCAGGTCTACCGGCACCGCGGACCGGCCCGGGTCTTCTGCTCGGAGCGGGAGGCGGTGAGGGCCCTCAAGGGACTGGGGTCCCGGCCCGTCCGGTCGGGCGACGTCCTGGTCCTGGCCGGCCTGGGACCCTCAGGCACCGGCATGGAGGAGATCTACCAGGTCACCTCGGCCCTCAAGTTCATCCCCTGGGGCAAGACCGTCCCCGTCGTCACCGACGCCCGCTTCTCGGGGGTGTCCACCGGTCCCTGTATCGGCCATGTCGGTCCGGAGGCGCTGGCCGGGGGACCCATCGGCCGAGTCCGGGACGGCGACCTGCTGGAACTGGTCATCGACCGCCGCCGGTTGGAGGGCCGGATCAACTTCCTGGGACCCGGCGCAACGGAGGTCGCCGAAGCCGAGGCGGACCGAATCCTCGCGGGAAGGGAACTGCATCCCGAGCTCGCCCCCCATCCTCGCCTTCCGGCCGAGACCCGGCTCTGGGCGGCGCTCCAGTCCGCCAGCGGCGGCGCCTGGAGCGGCTGCGTCTACGACGTGGATCGGATCGTGCAATTCTTGGAGGCGGGCCGCCGGGCAGTGCGGGACGGCGAGGCCCCCTGCACCCCTGGGAACGGCGAGGAAAATTGAAGACGGGCGCGTTTTCCGCCCCGGATCAACGGCGTCCGTCCAGACTCCCGTTCCAGGGCGGGACCACCACCGTCACGTCACCGTAGCACTTGGACTGGCAGGCCAGCCGGATCACGGGATGGGTCTCGTCGTGGCTGGAGGAATCGAGGTACCCGAAGTAATTCAGGCGCCGGCGCTCGTGCGCGCTCACCTCGATGATGTTCTCCCGGCCGCTCAGGACACCGATCCAGCAGTACCCGCACGAGGCCACCCGGCACTCTGCCGGGATCGGACCGGCGATGCACCGGTGGTCCCGGGTCTTGTAGTCCCGTTCATCCCCGGCGGAGGCGGAGGAAAGGTCCTGTCCCTCGATGCAGGAAAATGTCGCGTCCCGCTTCGATTCGTCGAAGCGGACCGTGAACCGGCGGTTGACGGTCCGCAGGAAGCCGAAGAGCCCCTGACTCGTGGTTCGGGCTCGCTGTTTGAGGATCTTCCCGGGCTTGGGCCGCCGGGTTCGGGACGGTCCGGAAGCGGAACCGTTCCTGAAGGGTGGCGCGCCCACCTGCTGGAAGGCCATGAATCCCACCGCCGAGATCCCCAGCAGCAGGGATGCCTCAACCTTGAGTCGAGCCGCGACGCCGTCCGCCAGCTTGCGGATCTCGCTTCCGAGGCCCTCCAGGGTCTGTTCGGAGGCTGATTCACTCCGCTGAAGAAGAGCCTCCTTGACCCGGTCCCAATAGATCGATCCGTACAGGAAGTCCACCGACTCGTCCAACTGGTGCTCCAGCCGGTAGCGGCCGTCCAGGAGATACTCCTGTGCCGTCGCCGCCTCGTCGGTCGTCTCCCGGAGGAGCCGCCGGAGCTTCAGAGGCCAGAAGCCGAACCAGATTCGAGTCGCCTCCCGGTCCACGGGATGAAGTGAGGGCTCCAGGTCCGCCAGCACGCCGTCCCATGCCGGTTCGTCGTGCTGGTTCAAGAAAGCTCGGAAAGCATCCATTTCCATGACTCGCAGTGGGATATCTTATTCGGAACAAACGCCGGGAGGGCCGTCGCGCCGGCGTCGTTTCCGTCAGGCCGTCATTGACGGGGAGCCATACCGGTGCAGCGCCCACGATCCATTTTGCGGCCGCCATGATACCGCAGTTCCGGCGTTGAAGTAGCCCCTCGGTCTGGTGACGCCCACCGCAAGGGATCGCGAACCTGATTCGCGATGACTTGGCCTGGTGCCAGGTTTTCGGTAGAGTTCCGACTTCCCCTGGAGAAATTCAAGCGATGCTGCACTACTTGAGGTGGCCCGATTTTCTGGTGATCTGCCTGAATCTTGGGGCCATGATCGCCATCGGGATCTACACGTCCCGCAAGAGCAAGTCGTCGGAGGCCTACTTCCTCGCCGGCCGCAGCATGCCGGGTTGGGTCGTGGGGATCTCCCTGATGTCCACCATCATCAGTTCCATGACCTTCCTGGCGATGCCGGGGTTCGCCTACCAGGAGGACTGGCGTTACGTCCCGGGTCACATGACCTATCTCATCGCCAATCTGGCGGCCCTGTTTCTGTTCATGCCCTTCTTTCGGGCCGGCCGGTTCCCGTCGGCCTACGCCTACCTGGAGCGCCGCTTCGGCACCTGGGCCCGGCTCTACGCCGGCGCCGGTTTCATCCTCTTCCAGGTGTTTCGGTTGGGAGTCATCCTCTACGCCGTATCGCTGGCCATCGAGACCCTCACCGGGTTTCCGCTTCCCCTGATCATCGTGGTCTTCGGCCTGCTGGTGGCGTTCTACACCACGGCCGGAGGGCTGGAGGCGGTGATCTGGACCGACGTGCTGCAGGGCGTGGCCCTGGTGGGGGGCGGTCTCCTCTGCGTTCCGGTGGTGGCCACGCTGCTCCCCGGAGGACTGGAGCAGATCCTGACCGAGGCGTCTGCAGCCGGAAAGTTCTCCATCGGGAGCACCCATTTTTCCTGGGACGAGAAGACGCTCTGGGTCACGACGCTGCTGTACTTCTTCCTCTTCCTCCAGATCATGAGCACCGACCAGATGACGGTCCAGCGCTACTCCGCCATGAAGACGGACCGGGAGGCCCGAAAGGGCGTCATCCTGGGCGCCTTCTCCACGGTTTCGGTCTGGCTCTACTTCACTTTCGTGGGCACAGCCCTGTACGTCTTCTACAATCATTTCCCGGCTCCGGAGCTGTCCGGCATGGCGCCCGAGCAGGTCTTCCCCTTCTTCATCCTCACCCAGATGCCGGCCGGGCTGGCCGGCTTGATCGTCTCGGGTCTGCTGGCGGCCGCCATGTCCACCCTCGACTCCAGCATCAACGCCTCCTCAGCCACCGTGACCACCGACTTCTACCGGCGGCTGGTGGCGCCGGACCGGGAAGAGGCGCACTACGTCACCGTGGGACGATGGTTCTCGGTGGTCTTCGGGGCGGTCATGATCGGCGCGGCTCTGACCATCTACCTCACCCGCACCGAGACTCTCATGGACCTCCAGAGCCTCCTCATGTCCATTCTCAGCGGAGGCCTGCTGGGGCTCTTCCTGCTGGGATTTCTCACTCGCCGGGTGGACAGCCGGTCGGCCGCAGTGGCCACCATCTGCGTCGTGGCCGCCGTCTGCCTCTGGGTCTTCGTGGGCAGTGACGTGGGCGCCCGTCTCTGGCCGGCGGTGGCGCGCGTCTTTCCGGACCGCTTCTGGATCATCGTCCTGGCCAATCTGGCGTTGTTGGGGCTGGGATACCTGATCAGTTGGCTGCCCCGGAAGGGTCCGGCGCGGGATCTGACGAACCTGACGGTCTGGACCCAGAAGCCACGACCATAGAGGCGTCCCCTACGCCCGTTGCCCCGCCTGCGATGGACACCACATCGACGCAGTAATCCGCTCGTTCCGGTTCCGAGGCGAGGGCCGCGGAAATCGGGGGGACCGGAATCGGCGGGGCGGAATCGGGACTGTCCCCATTCCTACCCCTTTTGGTCCCAACGGAAGACGGCATCCACAAGGGTCGCCCCTACGCCTGTCGGGCCACCTCCAGATTCCGGGTTGCCCGGTCCAGGTCCGAAGTGTTCTTGAGGAATCGCCTTCGCCGCTTTCCCCGGATCGCTTCAGACCGGAATCAGGACTGTCCCCATTCCCGGCGTGACGGTCTGGACCCAGAAGCCACGACCATAGAGGCGTCCCCTACGCCCGTTGCGCCGCCTGCGATGGACACCACATCGACGCAGTAATCCGCTCGTTCCGGTTCCGAGGCCAGGACCGCGGAAATCGGGGGACCCGAGGCCAGGACCGCGGAAATCGGGGGACCGGAATCGGGACTGTCCCCATTCCCGGCGCATTCCTACCCCTGGAATCGGGACTGTCCCCATTGGGACTGAGCTTGGAATCGGGACTGTCCCTACCCCTGGAATCGGGACTGTCCCCATTGGGACTGCGCTCGTTCCGGTTCCGAGGCGAGGGCCGCGGGAATCGAGGGGACGGGTATCGGCGGGCGCCGGAATTCGGAACTGTCCCTTTCCTTTTCCCGTTGGTTTTGCTCCAGGCGGTTGATTGATTGCTCCCACGCCTGGCAGTCGAGGTTGCGGAACGCTGCCGACAGGCTGTCCGTCTGACGGCACGGACTCCCGGCCTTCAGATTCGGCCGGTGCGGCGCAGCAGTCTGAGGTGGTTGCGGACGTTGTCGTGCTCGAAGTAGGCGTCCTGCAGGTGGCGCCGCCCGGTCGAGCGCAACGCGGTGCGGCCGTGCAGGACCCGGTGCCCGGCGGCCAGCAGAAGCTGTCCGCCCTCCAACCGGACGGTCGCCTGGGCGCCGGCGGCATTGATGCGCCTGGACAGCTCGTGATAGGCGGCGTAGAAGCCGACCAGCCGAGGTTCTGAGAGGGGAATGACCTGCATCTGCTGGGTGTTGAAGCGCAACAACCTGACGTCGCCGTCGCTGTCCAGCTCGACCATGGGGTTGGCCGCGTAGCTCTCGTATTCCTCGCTGAAGAGGCGGAAAGGCACCGGCACCGCGCAGAGCACGTCGAACTTGTCGGGGTGGTCGTTGCGTAGCTCGTTGAGCACGCCGAAGCCGTCCACGACGCAGGATTCGCCGCCTTCGCACTCGTTCACCAGCATGTGCAGCACCTGCACGCTTGGCGGCCAGGTGTAGCCGGTAAAGTCGTTGTGCGGTGCGATCGCCAGATCCGTGTGAGCGATGCTGTATCCCTTTGGGTCGACCACGACGTTGTGAATGCGCTCGAATACGACCTCGCGGATCGGGCCCAGACGGGTTGCGAGCTGTTCTGAAGAATCGGGGTCGGTGGGGGCGTCGACCAGGAGGCAGACCCCGGTCCGCAGAAACTCCTCGATCAGCTCCGCCGCTTTGCGGTCGCTCTCCAGGAATTGCCGGTAGTCGAATCGTCGCGGCTGGAACCGGCAATCCCAGTAGCGCAGCTCGGAACGAGGCTGGCTCAAATGGCCTTGGATCTCGGTCGACCGGTAGCGGGTGCGGTGCCCGTCCGGCCAGACCATCGAGATCGCCTCGTCTTCGGATCCGGCGCGTTCGATGCCGACCTGCAGCGGTTTCAGGTCCCCGGCGACCCGGAAGATGTGGAACCGCTTCTCCGTGGTCTGCACGACCCGGCACTCGCTGCAGCCGCAATTGTCGCGCAGCCAGAGGTAGGGAAGATCGGTCCGTTCGCCACCGCTCCAGACCGCGGACAGGGCGCCGGCGTTCCGGGCAACGCTTCTTATCGACTGATTCATGGTCGACCTCCTCGCCTTGGGCCCCAAGCTTAGCGCAGGCGCACGGAAGAAGGCACCCACAGGGGCTGTCCCTACGCTTCGGCCGCCGCCTCGAGGTAGCGATTCGCTCGATCCAGGTCCGAAGAGTTCTTGAGGAATCGCCTCCGCCTCTTGCCGCGGATCTCCACCAGCAGGAGCGGATAGTTCCGGGCCAGCTCCGCCAGGGCGTCATCCAGCGGTGACCCGGGTTCCAGGAAGTCCCGCGCTCGAATCTTTCGGGCCCGGTCGCGCAGTTCCGCCAACCGGCTGTAGCCCTGTTGGAAAAAGGACTGCAGGTAGTGCCGCCGGAGTCCGTCCCGGGCGCGATTCAAGTCTCCTTCGGACCAGACTTCCAGTCCCAGGTTGATGCCGCTGAGCGCCTTGCGGATGGCCCGCTTCACCCGGGAGGTGCGGTTGGGAGGCGTCCGGTCGGCGGAAAGGATCTTGTTGCAGACGAAGAACAGCTCCTCCATGAGCGGTTCCAACTCGTGCGGGCGGGCGAAGGCGGCCAGGGCCTGGAACAGGAGGAGGGGTCCCGCTTTCATTCGGGCGACCGGTGCGGGCAGGGTGCCGACGGCTCGCAACTTGTCGCGTGATTTCTCCGGAAGCGGCGTTCCCGGAGGCGGATACGCGTACACCTCCACGGCGTCGAAGTAGTCCTGGAAACCCAGGTCCTCGATCCTCCGTTTCCGATTCTGATAGGCGGTCTCCTCCAGCTCGATGGAGGTCCGGTAGCGGGATTCCTGGATCCAGAGGCGGATCTCTTCCGGACCCAACTCGTACAGCTTCAAAATCAGGCTCCGGGCCAGCCGGGATTCCTCCGGGTTCCGGGGCAACTGGACCAGGTAGGAACGGTCCGGCGTTTCCATGAAGTCGCCCTTCGGCGCGGGACCGGGGTCATCGTCGACGATCTCCTCGATCCTGATCCGGCGTTTGAGCCAGAGTTCCAGGAGTTGACGGTCCGTGCCCCGGACGATCTTCCGGGCCACCGGGTTCTCGGCTTGGATGATCTGCCCCGCCCAGAAGAGGAATTTCCCGGCGTTGGCGCGGTCCCGGTTCCAGAGGTCCAGATCCAGAACGCCCTGCCATTGCGTCTCGCTGATGTGGGGAAGCAGCGCCTGGATCTGGTGCTCGCCCAGCTCCTTGAGTCCGAAATAGAGCTGGGGCACGGACAGGCGCCGAATCCGGGAACGGTTCTCCGCCGTCTCCATCAGGCCGGCCAAGTCGACGGGCGCGTAGCAGGTCCGGTAGATCAGCTCCGAAGGACGGTGGAGCCCCACGGAAGCCAGGGCAGATTCGGTCCGCTCTCGATCGGGCACGGAGTTCATTATACGGGAGACCGTCACCGTTTCCCGGTCTGCCGGGCGGCCAGGTTGTGGGCGTGGCGGATCGGTTCCGGAAGCCGGTAACGGGGCGTGGCGGCCAAGGTCCAAGTCACGCAGGCCTCCAGCGGGATCCCGTATCCCACCGAGACGAAGACGGGCCGGACCCGGGTGCGGGTGCGCACAACCACGCCCAGCAGTTCGGTCCCGTCCACCAGGGGGGCGAGCGATCCCTTGGTCAATCCCGGCTCCTCGTATTTTCCGCAGAGGCGGGTCTTGGCCACCCCGATGGTGGGAATCTGCAGCCACAGGCCCAGGTGGCAGGCGATGCCGAATCGCCGCGGATGGGCCCGGCCGTGACCGTCCACCAGGATCATGTCCGGCGTTGCCGAGAGTTGATCGAGGGCCTCCAGAATGGGGGGCAGTTCCCGAAAGCTCAGCAGTCCGGGAACGTACGGAAAGGGCGTGGGGGTGGTGGCCAACGCAGATTCCACCAAGTCCAGGGAGGGGTATGCCAGGACCGCGACGGAGGCGACGGAGAGACCGAGCGCGCGGTCGTAGCCGACATCCACACCGGCGATGGTTGCCGGGTCAGGCAATCGCAGGCCGGTATGAATGCGGGAGCGAAGCCGCTTCTGGAGTTGGACCGCCTCTTTTGGAGTGAGATCCCAGGAGTGCAACGGTTTCATGCAACGTCCGGCCGGTCGAATCGGCGAACCTCTTCAACGCGGGGGAAGGGCCAGGCCGGTGGGGTCCCGGGTTTCGCGATAGCGCTTCAAATGGGCTTGGATCTCCCGGTACCGATCCCGGATCTCCGAAGTGATGGCCGAGCGGATGGATCCTTCCAGGCGCGCCAGAATCTGCCCGCAGGCGTCGTCGTCGAAGGGAAGCCGGCCGCCGACATCGACGTATACCGGGTTGGTGTGGGCTTCGGTTCCCGGATCTCCCTGGATCCTCACGGCCACCCAACCGCTCTCGGTGACCCGAATCCTCTCGGCATGGTCCCAGACGCTTCGCCCCTCCGCGTCGAAGTACCGGGAGACGACCCTCCCGTTCCAAATGATCTCCAGGTACCGCATCGGATAGAGCGGACTCCGGGCCTGGACCTGCAACTCCAGACCGGCGGGCTGGCCGCCCGGGAGACGAAGCGATTCTCCCGGACCCTTCCCGTTGACCGAAACCAGGAGCATGGGGCCGCTGGTGACGAAGCTGCGCCCCTGGACCACACCCTCCATGAACCCGCGCGGCGTTGGTTCGGTCTCCGAGAAGACGTAGGTGAGGCTGTCTCCCAACTCCCGGCTGTAGGGAAAGTCGGAAGCGCCCACGATGGGCCAGCGGAATCCCAGGTTCAGGAAATCGTACCAGCCGTCCAGACCCAGGCCCCGATAGCCGCCCAGTTGAAGCAACTCCAGGAAGTCTGATTTGCCGGTCAAGCCCACGTAGTCGGCCTCCAGGCGGTAGTAGCCGCCGTGGTTGAGGCCCATGTACCCGCCCAGTTCCCGGGCCTGATCGCCGATGACCGCCAGTGACGGTCCCAGGTTGGCGTTCGCGGTCCATCCCGCGGCCGGCACGTAACCCTCGGCCAGAACGACGGTGACGTGTCCCATGGAGGAGTTGCGGTATTCCTGGCCCGACGACAGGAAATAGTCTCCCCGCCTGACGTCGGACGCCGGTCCCAGGCCATGGGCCTGGCGCCACGATTCGAACTCCCGGCCCAGGGCGTACCCGCCCGTGTTCATGGACAGGCTGTAGGCATAGCGGATCCCCTTGGCGGAGGTCAGAACCAGCAGTTGGTCGTCGTTGCTTCCGTCCCGCTCGAAGTGGATGTGGGTGTCGCCCGGGTACCATCCCAGCTCCGCCATGTCGATCCAGCGGGAGACGGGAATCGTGGCCTGGCGGACCTCCCGCTCGGCCAGTTGAAAGACGCGCCGGGTCCGCCGGTACTCGTACCCTTTGCCGACCTCCACCACGCAATGGCCGGGAGGGACCCTGACCGTGACGGAGCCGTCGGTGAAGAAGTAGTCGTCGAGTTTCCGGAACCTCATGGGGCCCTGGCGCTCTCCGTTCGTGCGGCGCAGCGAGTAGGGAGCATAGGGACCCTCCCGGGGCTCCTGGGTGCCTCCGTTGATGCTGACCGTGGCGCTGACCGGGCGTCCGGTCCGCCCGTCCACGATCCGCAACTGGAGCGTGGCGGCATCGGGACCGGGATCGGGCAGGGGAGGCGGAAGGGGACGGTGCTCGCTGATCTGGGCATGGCGCCGGGTCTGCATGGAGTGGACGAAGGTCAGAAACAGCAGCCCGGCAAAGGGGAGAATCAGACGCAGGCGTGTCCGGCCGGACCGGCTCATCTTGGCGCCGCCCCCTCCACCGGCGACGCCGGACCCGGGGTGGGTCGGCTGTCCTCGGCTTGTTTGATCCGGGAGACGGAAGGCAGCGCCAGACCCTCGGAGTCGCCGGTGTCCCGGTAACGGGCCAGCCGGTCCCGGAGTTCCCGGACCCGATCGACCAGGGATTTTTCGGGAATGGTCCGGATGGAGGCGTCCAGGCGGGCCAATATCTGGCCGCAGGCGTCGTCGTCGAAGGGAAGTTTTCCGTCCAGGTAGACGTAGACCGGATTGGTGTGGGCTTCGGTCCCGGCGTCGGAATAGGCCCGCACCGCCACCCAACCGCTGGATGAGGCCTCGATCCTGCGGCTCAGCTCCCAGTCGGCCCGGCCGTCGGCCGCGAAGGCCCTGGAAACGACGCGTCCGTTCCGGATCAGGTCCACGTAACGAACCGGGTAAAGGGGACTGGAGACCCGGATCTCCACCTGCAGCTCCAGTCTGTCCTTGCCCTCGGCCAGGATCGACTCTCCCGGCTGCTTTCCGTTGACGGTCACTCGAAGCATGGGGCCGGAGGTGGCGAAGCTCTCTCCCCGGACCAGTCCCTCGACGAATTCCCGCGGAGTGGGGGGACTCGGAGCACGCAGATAGGTGATGCAGTCTCCCAACTCGCGCGTGGCGGGATAGTCGGAGGCGCCCACGATGGGCCAGCGGAAACCCAGATTCAGGAAGTCATACCATCCGTCCAGTCCCAGCCCCCGATAGCCTCCGAACTGGAGCAGCTCCAGGAAGTCCATCTTGCCGGCGAGAGCCAGGGAGTCCGCCTCCAGGCGCGTATAGCCTCCGTGGTTGAGGCCGATCATTCCCCCCAGATCCCGGGCCTGATCGCCGATGACCGCCAGCGACGGCCCCTTGTCGGCGTTTCGGGTGTGACCGGTTCCCGGGACGTATTCCCTTCCCATGAGAACGGTCACGTGTCCCAGGGTCCGGGTCCGGTATTCCTGGCCTGAAGTGAGAAAGTAGGGGCCCCGGTTGCGGACGGAACCGTCACCCAGGCCGTGAGCCTGATGCCACGATTCGAAGGCCCCGCCCAGGGAGTAACCGCGGGTGTTCATGGAGAGGCTGAACGCGTAGCGGATGTCCCGGGCCGAGGTGAGGGTCAGCAGGTCGTCGTCATTGGTTCCGGTGCGTTCGAAGTGGATGTGGGTGTCGCCGGAATACCAGCCCTGGGCCGCCATGTCGATCCAGCGGGAGAGGGAAACGGTGGCGTCCAGGACCTGCCCCGGGCCCAGTTCGAAGGTGCGGTGCGAGGGGATGTATTCGTAGCCCTTGCGGACCTCCACCGTGCAACGCCCGGGCGGGACCTTCAGGTTGAGAGTGCCGTCGGTGTAGAAGTAGTAGTCGAGCGGCCGAAACCGGATCGGTCCCTTGT